>CAIZWI010000404.1 GCA_903936645.1 uncultured Verrucomicrobia subdivision 3 bacterium | reverse complement strand
GGCAGGGCGCTGGCGGCAGCCCACTCGCTCCCCCCGGTGAGCGGCAGCCAAATATTAGTGTCCTGCTGTTGAAAAACGGTAGTTGCACAACTGGCGAAATAGGCCGAACTGGACGCCCCGTTAAGGAGTTTGTAAGTTCCCCCCACACTGTTGGTATTAGTAATCGCATTTAGCATTCCTGGCGTGTTGGAATTATAGCGGAGGTCCCAAACACGCCCCAGCCACTGTAAGGGATACGTATCATCCCCGGTGGAAGCATGCGAAGCCGCGTACTGGATGGTCGTTGTCCAAAATAATCCGTTGACCGGCCGGAAACCAAAGGAGGTCGCCGGGATGGTGCCGTTCAGGGTGGTGGTGTTTCTCGTGCGAACCGCTGTTTCAATATCGGTCTGCCGGTAAGGTCCGGAATCATTCTGCGCCATGGCGTAGAGTACCGGGATGGCCCTGGCTGCCGCAGGATTAGGCAAGGTCAGGTAATTAAAAGAATCGCCATGGTAAGCGAGGCAGGCGACGGTCCGGTTGGTCCCCATGGCCCAGCCAAAATTAATTGCTCCAGAGGTGCCGCCGCGCGATACGCCCAGAAAAACCATGGGCAGGGAGCTGGCTGCCAGCTCCGCATGACCACTGGTGCTGGCGACGGAAGCCAGCGTGTTCGATAGGATGGTTAAACCATCGGGAATATAAGCGGGGATACCCAGGGTGTCCTGGTTTAGTAACAGCAATAAAGCCAGCCCGCGGTCCTTGGCAAAGTTTCGCCAGGCCGCATTGTAATAAACCGTCGCGCCATAATTAAAAGTAACGATGACACCCCGAACCTGACCGGCAGCCAGGGTGCCATCAAAGTAAAGGCTATTGGTGTACGGCGTGCCATAATAATTATTGATATAGCTGTACTCGGCCGCCTGCAAATCTCCCACAGCGAAAATGGCAAGGATAACCGCGATGGCGGAGCGTCGCCCGACAGCGACGACACAATACCGCAAGCCCCTCTGAAACAAGCGCATGGGAAAGTGCGACCTTAATGCCCGCTTAATCCCGCGCACCAGAATTTGGCCCAGGGGGATCCCCCGTCATTGCTGTTGGCGGGACGGACAAGCGGAATCATGCCGTCGCTGGTTCCTTGGGCATCCGGCTTGCGGCTTTCGGCATGCCCGTCAAAGAACGCAATAACGCCAGTCCCGTCTTTAAAATAATTGCCCTGGTTGGCGGCAAAGCCGCCGGTGATGGTGCCCAGTTGCCGCCCCCCATGCGGGCAAAGGGGATAATAACCGGCGTTGTTTCCGTCCACCCAGCCAGCAAAGACCACGCTGCCATCGCCCTGCTTCTGAATTGCCCCGGCGCAGGCCATGAGACATCCGTCCGAGGGCTTTTTTACAACTGTATAACTGGTGATAAATTCATCGGGATTGACATCCTGGGGTGTCCATGGAATAAAACGGTTTCCGGCATAAGAAGGCAGATTCGTGTAAACACCAAAGTTTTTCAGGCGCTCAAACGCCGCCGGACATTCGGCAAAGCCTGCCAGATTAGCCCCCTTCCAGCCCACATAACTTTGCCAGAGCGCGGTGCAGGCCCCGCCTGGATCCTGATACGTGCCGTTTCGACCGCTCATCACAAAGGTGGGACAGAGGCGCTCATTATTGTCCGAGGCATACATGTGCGCCGCCAGGGACATTTGCCGCATGCCACTGACACATTTGATGCGCAGCGCCTTCTCCTTCGCCTTGGCCAATGCTGGCAAAAGCATCGCCGCCAGAATGGCGATAATGGCGATTACCACCAACAATTCGATAAGCGTAAAACCCCGTAACGGCATTGACGTGTTGGCAAGCCTGAAATTTCTGGTGGATTTCATAAGTATTGGATGTTTTGAATTTATTCCTTCAGAGACCGCCATCCAAGGGGTGATTTTGCTGCAACCACGGGTCAATTTGCAGCGCAACTTAAGTGCCAAAATTTCGGTCGCCGGCTTTTCCCGGGGCCGCCGCCGGGTATCGGCCAGTCTTGGCCTCGGGCGGCAGTACTTGCCGGTAAGCATCGCAGTGCAACCCAATATCCTCAAAAGGAATACGTTGAAAACCCGGAATTTTCTGATATACTTTTGCATCCGGCTTCAAATCGTAATTCCCCGACGCGGCATTGCCAAAGCCTGGATCAGTCGCGGTGACAAAATTATCCCGTGCCACCAACAGGTTGGTGTCGGCCTGGTGTTCGGGGCTCATCTTTAATTGGATCGGGCCACCCGATTGTATGACGATCAGGTTGCGCTCAAACTTGGTTCGAAGTGGCAACTCGGGATGAGTGGCCAGCAAATTCGCCATTTCTGGAAAGCGTTCAACCCACGGCGATGTGTCTGCATGAATGCCCAGCACGGCCGCATGCAGCCGGGAATTAGTGGCATAACCACGCGCCGCGCCCCGGTCATCCATGCCAAAAACGGGGCCCTGATCTTTGACAAAAATATTGTTGATGACCCGGTGATCCGGTCCCGAGGCAATCCACACCCCGGTGCGCGACCCGGCAAAAACGTTACCAAAAACCAGGCTGCCCGCCGCTCCATCGTCAGGATTGACGCCCCCCACAGTGTCATGAATAAAATTGTACCGGATGACAACCCCACGGATCGTCCAGTCCAGCCAGGAATAAAACGCGCCCACATCTCCCGAGCCAAAGCCGCAATGATAAATTTCATTGTACTCGAACACATTATCCTCCCCCGAGACCAGCACCGCGTCCCGCGGGGCGTCGTGAATGAGGTTGTTGGCCACGCGAATGCCGACTGCATCCGTGAAACCGCCACCATTGGGCAGCCCGCCAAAGCCCACATCCACGGCCGGAGAATACATGGCCTTGAGGACTGCGTAATGATGCAGGTGATTATTGATTACAAAGTTTTCCGAGGGGGTAAGGTCTGCCTTGCGGCCACCGGAGACATAAACACACCCCTCGCCCAGCTCATACATATCGCAGCTTTGAACGCCGCTGCGCCGCCCCTTCAACACCACCCCGCGCCGCGCGAGATTTCGCAGTGTGCAGCCCGCCACCAAATCCGACTCGCCGTTTTCCACCACGATGCCATCGCCCAGCGAGGCCTCCAAGGTCAGGCCAGTCAATTGGATATGGGCTGCGCCCTGCAAAGCGATCAGTGGCTGGTCCAATTGAGAAACCATCAGTTCACCAGCGCCCGCCGGTGGCCAGAAAAACAGCGTTTGGGTGGCAAAATCCACCGCCCACTCCCCGGGTTGATCGATTTCTTCCATCAAATTCACGGCACACCAGGGTTCCTGCCCGTTGCCGGCCGGGCGGCTATACTTATTGCCGATGCCCGCTGGCAGGCCGGCCGCGAAGCGGATGGTGTGGCTGGCTGGGTCAATGCGCGCCACCCGGATGGCCGGATCCTCCCAAGGCACCCGCCACTGCCCTTTGAGCCAGACGTCGGGATTATTCAGCCAGCGATCCGGCCGGTCCCCACGATATTCAAATGTGCCTGGTGTGTGGGCGTCCCCGTTGACTATGGCCCGCTTCATTGTGCTCCAGCCAGTGTTGGGCCAGCGGGCAAGCGGAAGTCGCCGGCCATTCCAAAACAACTCGAACAAGCCGCCGCTGTCACTGAACACCGCAGGGTATGGGCCAGCATGTTGCAACCCCAGCCCGCGAATGGAGGTCTGCAACACATGGCCGCGCGCCACGGGGTCCAACCGGGAAAGCATTGGCTCGGTGTCAACGGCACTGAACTGCGAAAGCTTGAGCACCCGTCCGCCCAGTATTTCAACAGGTTGGTTTTGCCAGGCCCGGTAAATGATGGGCGAGACCGCAGTTCCCGAGTCGGCAGCAGTGAGTGCAAGCGTATTCGTGAAAGCATATTGCCCCCCCGCTATCTCAACGATAACGCCGCCGGCTGGCAGAAGCCCCGTGGCGTTAAGCTGGCGAATTTCATCGCGCGCTCGGGTGAGCGTGCCGAAGGCGGCCGCCATGGATCTGCCATCCTGCCGGTCGTTGCCATTGGCGGCCACAAAGAGGTCCACCGCAGCGGATGATTTCAACAGCGGCAGCAGAGCGAATACTAGGATCAAGGCATATCGGGGGGCTATGACGTTCATTTTTGCTAAAAGTTTGAAGGTAATTTTAGAGCAGTGAAAGAGGCTTATTTGCGTCGTCAGCGGGGTGAATTTGCGTCCGGCAGGGCTCAGGGCACATAAATGCGGAAGAATGTGGGCATCGCGGACGGATCCAAAGGAGTGGTGAAATTAAATCCGCCGGCTGCATCAAACCGGTTGGTTGCCAGTGACACCCAATTAGTCAGCGGCAATCCCAGATTGGTACTGCTCAGCACCTGATAATATCCCTGGGCCGGACCATTCACACCATTGAGCAAAAGCTGGCCGGGCCCCGTTTGTGCGCCAGTAATGACTGGACTGGGAGGCCGGGCCATTACCACCAAGGCCTGACTGGTGGCATCGGTGCCGGCACCACCACTGACAACCAGAGTCACGGTAAAGTTGCCGGCCTTGCCAAAAGTATGACTCACCGAGGTGGCGGTGGTGTTGGTCACAGTGCCGTCGCCAAAGTTCCAGTTGCGGTTGGTGATTCCCCCAAGCGAAACATCTGTAAAGACCACGATGAGTGGAACCGGGCCATTGGTGAGACTGGCCGTAAAGCCGGCTAACAAAATTTGGAAATTCGTTAAAACCACACTGCCGGCCAGGGTTAAGACCTGCAAGCTTCCCCCAGGAGCATTCAATACTGCCACCCGGTTATTGACCACATTGGTGAAGCCTCCACTCACCGTCCCCCCCGCGCTCAGGAGGGTGAAATAGTTGGTGATCCCCGGCACAAAATTGTTAAGGAGGCTGACCGCCAAACCGCCGTTTAAAACCGTGTTGCCACTCACAGCCAGATTATCATAACTATTGGCAGCGTTGGTAAATGCAGTCGCCGGGTTGGTCCCGCCAAGCTCAACCGCCAGCACGGAACCATTGGAGCACAGGTAACTCCCTTGAATCAACGTCCGCCCGGCCATCCCAACGCCTCCGGGAGCCAGGGTTCCCCCTCGGTTAACCAGTGAGTTGGTGGGAACCACCCATAGATTGGTGGTGTTGAAGGTGTTTACCGTTAGTGTTCCTCCGTTAAACAGAAACAAATTGGTCCCGCCCGCCGCCGGCACATTGGCTGCCACCGTCCCGGCGATTTTCAAGCCGCCCGCATTTAAAATGTATTCAGTGGCACCATTAGTCCCCACCGCGTTGAAGAGGAGGTTTTGGTTGCCGCCCCCCCCATTGACACCAATCAGCGCGGTGCCGCCGTTTTGAACAATCATAGCCGTTCCACCGACGATGTTTTGCCCCAGGGCGAGTCCGTCATATTGCACCGACCAAATGTCCAAAGTGCCGCCGGGGGCAATGGTCATGGCGGCGGTTTCGCCTGTAGTCATCCCACCGTTGCCAAAGTCAAAACGGTTTTCGTTAATCGCTCCCGGATAACGGGTTGCGTTCAGCCGCAATGTTCCACCATTTTGAATTTGCCAGACTCCCTTCACCCCGCGGCCCCCGCTGGTTTCAAGGGTGGCGTTGGCAATGATATTTGTGCCCAGCATGTAGGGGCCACCATTGGCACCGATGCGCGGGGTGAACCAGTAACCATTCGTAAGTAGCAAGGTCTGGTTGGCCCCCAAATTGCGCAAGTCGGTGCCCAAATTGGGCAGTGTATTGACGCCCCCGCTTAAAATCAGTGGGTTGCTGGCAGAATTGAAAATCGTGCCAAAGTAGTTGGTATAGTTGAGCCCACCCGCAAAGGTGAGGGTTAATGGTCCGCCGCCGCTCGTGTTGTTAATCGCACTGTTGGTGGCATTGCCGGCAATAAGTCCGGTGGGGGCGAATGCATCCGGCCGCGCAAACAACAGACTGCCTCCAGCCAGCAGTATATTACCGGCCACGGAACCACTCCCGGCTCCATTATCCACCTGCAATAGCCCCCCATTCAGAACGGTGGCACCTATATAATTATTGCTCGCCGACAAAATCAAGGTGCCGCTGTTTAAAATCAGGGATCCAGGGCCGCTGATCGGGTTCGTGATGGTCAGGGTGTTCGCCAGGTTAAAAGCCCCGCCATTGGTCCCAAGCCAGACCGGCCGGTTATTCAGGTTGAACAGGCCGCCAGAAGTGATTTGCAGTGTGCCACCATTAAGCACCAAACCACCGCCCGGGGCTCCGAGATTGGCATCCGCTGTGATAGCCACCGTGCCTCCGGAAACTGTGGTGCCACCCGAGTAACTGTTATTCGCGAGGAGTGCCAGCGTGCCACTGCCCGCGTTTACCACTCCGCCCGTGCCCGTAATCAGCCCGCTGACCGCTGCATTACCAGATTGGTTGAACTGCAGCACGGCATTGTTAGTGACCGCGCCACTCCCCAGACTGCCGCCCAAACTGCCATTGCCGAGTTGCAGAATGCCCCGATTGATTATTGTTGGACCACTGTAATCGTTGGTGGTCAGAACGATCAACTTGCCGGAGCCCGCTTTGGTCAGGCTGGTCACTCCCGATATTTTCCCGGTCCCCGCCAGGGTGTAGGTTTGCGAAGCATCAAAGAGCAGCGTGGCTGGTTGGACTGTCGTGGTCAGATTAATGGGTGGCACGGCGGAGCCAGTATCATCAAATGCCACCATGTCCCCATCATAAAAGCCGGCCGCCCCCCCGGCCGCAAGCCAGACCAGCTGGTTGGTGTCCTGCTGATCCCAAACATTTTTCGTGCCATCGCCCCGCCAGACCAGGCTGGTGGAGGTATGGCCCGCGGCGTAGGGGGTAAAGCTGCCGGAGGCAGAGGCCCAAGTCTGCCCGTATTGATTCGTGGCAAAAAATCGATAATAATAAGGTATGTTGGCCAAACTTGTGAGATTGGCACTCAACCCACCGGCCCCCCAGTTCCCCATGGGTCTGCTGTAGGACCAGGTCGATGGATTGGCCCCCCCATCATTAGTGCCCCAATATAAAAATACCGCTGTATTGCTGCCAAACTGGGGATAAACCAGTGTGCCATTGACGGTGGCGAACCCCGCTCCCAATGCCGTGGCTGGGCTGGTGGTGATGTAGGGGCCGTAGCCTGGAGCATTAGTGCGGATTTCGTCATTGTACAAGCCCATCATTTCGACCGGCAGCGGCGTAAACCGGGGCATGTCCGTGTAAATCGGCGAATCGGGTGCCAGTCGTAAATCAGCAGCCGCCAGATTGAGGAATCCTGGATTGTTGGTATAAGCGAGATTCGGCCCTGATTGCAAAATCACGGCACTTGATGCGACAAAGGTATTGCTGCCCGTGCCCAACAACACCTGCTCCCATGTGTATGGAGTGGTGCAGTTGTACATGGCGTTTTCCTCAATTACCGATCCGGTCGGGGAAACCACCACCAATCCGTTGTTGGCATTCAATCCCAGGTTATTGTAATGGTCGAGGTATTGCTGCTCCCCGGCGGTCGCCTGTGAGCCAGTTTCGGTGGCATAGCATTGCTGCTCGCCGCTGCGTGGCACCGTCAGGTTAACCAGGTTGCAGTAAACGTGGGCTGCGCGGTGGTCCTGGTCAAAAGTGATGCCGTCTTCGAATGGGCTGTCGTGAACATAATTATATCGGAAATAATTATTGCCGCTGCTGGCAAAAAACGTGTAGCCATAGATTCCCCCAATTCCGCTGGAGATCTGCCCAAAGTCCGCCAGTTCATTGTACTCAATGCGGGCATCCCATGTTGTGCCATGCAGAATCCCCAAATGGGGCATGGTCGAGAGCCGGTTGTGGGCGACCCGCATCCCCACCACATTAGTCCCCGGGCTGCCAGCGCCGTTGCCCCCGAGATCCACCGGGGTATTATAAACCCGCGCAATAACGCCGGAATTGGTGATGATATTGTTCACCACAAAATTCCCCGCCGCCACCCGGGGCAAACTCGAAGCGTTACCCCCATGTAACAACACCCCGCCACCACCCAGATGTTGCAACTGGCAGTCGAGCACCCCGTTGGTATAACCGCCATTAAGGTCCACTGCGTAGTTATTCATGTTCTGCAGCGTGCACCCCAAAATGAGGTTGTTAACTCCATTCGTTAACAGAATACCTTGGGCCAGCCCGTCCTCAATGGTGAGGGTTTGCAGCACCACATTCGTGGTTTGCATCAGTTGCACCACCGGGGCCGCGAAATCAGAAATCACCACGCTGCCATTCACCAGGGGACCCGGAGGATAAAAATATAATTTGCCACGCTTGAAATCGATGGCCCATTCCCCGGGCTGTTCCATGTCCTCCAGCAGGTTCATAACCCAATAACGCTCAGCGAGGCTGCCCAGCGGCTGATTATACTTGGAACCAATGCCACCCTGCACCGCCAGGGAGTTGGTGATTTCGATAACTTTGTTTGTCAGGTCGAGACCTAGTACCTGCATGGCGTCATTTTGCCAGTCGACCCGCCAGAAACCCGAAACCCAAACGCCACCATTGGTTATGGCGGACTGCCACCGCGCAACTTCGGTGGCATTGGAGGCATAATAATGAAAGGCGCAGCCCACCGGCACGGCAGTTCCCACGCTATTGGTATAGCTACCCGGATTATTAAGGTAATTGGTGCTCCCGGAACCGGTTGTTGCCACGCCGTCCATTAGCAAATAGGCGGTGTTCAGATTGTCATTGGTCAGGTTATGGCTGGGGTAGCGGGCCAACCACATCCGCTGGTCGTTGTAGAACAAATCGCCAATGCCTCCGGAACTGCTGCCGCCCGAGCCCCCTGCCCCGTAAATGTTGGTGGTCACCCAGGTGCCAAAATGGGCCGGGAACGGGCCCCGCTGTTTTATGGCGGCGGTTGCCAGGTCCAACTCCCAAATGTTTGTCGGACTGACGCCCATGGGTAGCCGGTTAGTTTGACTCGCGTTAAGGGGCACAAAAGCACCAGCACTGATGGGAGTTCCCGCGGAAATGATCGCCGTTTCCCCGGGGTAACCGGCGTAGACGACCGGAGTCGCCAGCGTCCCGGAATCCTGGCTCGTGAGTATGAAACTATTGGTCCGCCAATAAGTTCCGCCCCGCAACCAGATGGTCACTCCCCCCGGGGGGAGGGGTCGGGCTAGTGCTCGCACCGTGTTCCGGGCCTGCTCCAATGTCTGAAAGGGTGCCGACTGTGTGCCGGCATTGCTGTCAGAACCATTGGTTGCCACATAAAAATTAGTGCCGCTGGCCGGGAGCGGAATCCGCACCCGCACTTCCCAAAATTGATTCGAAGCCACCCCCCCGGCCAGCGTTTGATAGCAGGCCAGTTCATGGGTGCCAACATCACACCAGCCGGGAGCATAAGTAAAGGTCGGTCCATTTGTCCCCACAACACCATTGGTGCTAACCAGGGTGCCATCCATCCGCCAGGCGTAATTAGTCGCCATGCCGGAAGCGGCAAAGGTAAATGAGGTTCCGGCATCCACCACGGTTTGGCAGGCCAGCCGGTTGGGATTGAACAAACCTGACCCGCAACCCCCAAATACAACTGTCAGAAAGGCAACTGGCCGCCAGGCAAGCCAGCGAACCGGTGCTTGGATCAGCCTGGAAAATGTGGATTCCCAGGCGGCACCCCAACCGCGGCAGGGACTGGCTATTTTATTCATGTGATTTGGGAAACCGTACCCCGAATTTAACGCAGACAAAGGGGGCGTTTTACGGCGGGAGGGGCTAATCTTGCTTCACCCCGAAATGCGGGGTCGGACTCAATTCGGCAACTCGTTCACGTGCTTTTCCCGCGCGCCAGATGGTTCCGTTCCCGCCAGGTGGTTGGGGAAACGCCCGTTGCCTGACGAAATACCTGATTCAAGCGACGGCGGTCCAGCAGACCGCATTGCCGGCCAACTTCTTGCAAACTGGGCGCCGGGTCTTGCAAAAGCAATTCTTGCGCCCGGCGGACCCGCTGCTGAATCAGATAGGCGTGGGGCGTTTCACCAGTAACCTGCCGGAAGCGCCGCTCCAAGGTCACCCGGGATATATTTACCCGGGCCAGCACGTCGGAGATATTGATTGGCTCAAAACCATGGGCGCGGATGAATTCCACCGCATGAGCAACTTCGCGATCCTCAATGGCCATCGTCGCAGTGGAAACCCGTTCCACCACTCCCAGCGGGGGAACCGTCACCGTGAAATTCTCCAGGCGCTTGCCCGACATTAAATCATCCAGGCACGCCACCGCCAGGCGGCCCAGCAATTCTTGGTTTTCTTGAGCCGCGCTTAGCGGCACCGGACACAACGGCAGCACCTCACTATGGCAACCGGTGGTTATCATCACCACATCCCGGGGGATTTCCAGTCCGGCCTCCCGGCAGGCACTCATCAAGGTGGGGGCATCCCAATCATCCATCAAGCCAATGGCGGCCGGTGGTTGCAACGTTCGCACCCAGTCGGCAAACCGCCGCCGTTCCTCCGGGGCAATGGCTTGCGAAAGAAAGGGCTGTTCCGTGCGCAGGTGAAACAAGGCGGGTTGGCAGCCGCGATTACGCACTGTTTCGAGAAAGGCCGCGCACCGGTCCTGAATATAGCTTCCGCCGGGCACAATCACACACCCAAAACGGCGAAATCCCTTCTCCAACAAATGTTCCGCCGCCAGCCGGCCAATGGCCCGGAAATCATGCCGCACCGTGGGCACCCCGGAGTCCGCCAGCCACGAGGAAATATTCACCACTGGGAACTGAATCTTCTTGGCCTCACGCCGCATGGCCTCGGACATAATGCGCACGATGGCACCGTCACAATCCAGCGTCCGCAGAAATTTGAAGGCCTTAACCGAGGCCTCGGCGGAAAAAACAAACCGCCAGCGGCCGGTCTCCTCCGCGTGCCGTGCCACGGCCACGCTGCTCAGGTTGTTGACTGATTGGAAAACCGGCAGCCCGATCAGGGCGATGCGTTTCTGCTTCGGTTTCACTTTATGGCCGGCTTATTGATTACTCATGGGCACCGGCGTTTGATAGTCGCGCAGCGCTGTTTGGAACTGCGACCGAATGTGCCCCATTCGCCCCCAAAAAACGACCTTTATTTTTCTCCATTCGGTCCACTTCGATGGCTGCGAATAACACCGCGAACAGCCCGTGGGTATCATCGTCGTAAAAAGGTCTCTGCATGTAATATTCCTCATCCTCGGTGCACATGGTGCCCGCGCATATGTCATGCACCGTGCCATCCGCCTCAATCCGGCTCGTCAGGGCATGCCAGCCCAGGCTAACCGACCTCAGGTAGGCCGGATCGCTCAGCCACCCGTGGCGCAACCCCCTGGCCAGCGCCATGACAAAAATGGCTGTGCCGGAAACTTCTTTGCGCGCGTCCGGCCGGTCCACTACATTCAACCAAAAGCCATCCGTCGCCTGCCAGCGCAACAGGGAGGCGGCGTGGACTTGGAACTGCCGGAGAATTGCCGGGAACAGCCGGTGCGCCGCCGGCAATTGCTGCAGCACCTCGCTCATGGCCCAGATGGCCCACCCGTTGCAGCGCGACCAGTGGGGCAGTTTCACCGGCCGCTCTGAATAACACGCATGCATGTATAATTGCGCCGCCTCGTCCCAGACCTGGGAATTAAAAGCCACCGTCTGGCCAGCCGCGTCATCAAGCAATTCCCGCCGCAAGGCTTCATCCTTGGTATAGGCCGCCGCCTGCATTAAAAACGGCATGCCCATGAACAGATCATCCGTCCACGTGGTGAATTTCACAGGGGTGGTTCGGGTGAATATCCCTCTGCCCGGCAGCCGGATTTGCTCGTGGCGGGCGTATTCGATCATGCGGGCGATCCATTGCTCGTAAAGCGCGCGCTTCGGAAAATCCGCTTCCATGCGCAGCCGGTGAAGAAACGGCAGTGAGGGGGCCAGGGTAAAATCCAGCAGCGGGGTGTCTATGATCCAATGATTAGCCGATTCCACCGCATTCAGAGTTTTGACCTGGTGCTCCACAAAGGGGATGCCCTCCAGATGAAAGTCACAAAACCGGCTCGCATAATCCGCATATTGCCGCCGCCCTGTCGCCGCCGCCAGGTGCTGCATGGCCCAGGCGGTGCCTCCATTGTGATAGTTCCAATGATAATTGGTCCCCCACGGCCGGGGATTGAACAAACCACCCAGCACTTCCACCTTGGGAATGGTCCAAGTCACCAAGCCCGCGATTCCGGCATGCATTTTGCCAAAAACAAACTGTCGCTCCTCCGCGAGTTGACGGTCCAACTCTCGCTGTTCACGCGGAAACGGTCCCAAAACCAGCCAGTTGGTTAACGAAGTGATTTTATCATCAAGGTTGGCCAGCCCGTGCAGGCCAATCGCCGGCGGCGTCACACCGCTCACCACCGCCCCCTTGTCGCTGGGCGGTTGCAGCAGGATGCGCCATTCGCCGCCCGCCGTCTCGGATCGCACCAGTAGCGTGTTGGCCCCAGATTTCAAATCGGCCAAAAATTCGTGGGCCATCTCGAAACTGCGCTCGTCACGGCGCAACTTTAATTGCCGCTCGCCTCCCAGCGAATACACCTCCCGGCCATTCAGCCAGATGGCGCAGGTGTCGTTATGCTCAATTTGAATCTTGATGGTTTTCGCCGCGGCCACCGTCAACCGGGTGCAGGCGTAGGCCATGGCGGGACGACCAGTGCCAAAGGTGCGGCCAAAATCCACAAAGTGCATCCGGTCAAAAACCGGATGGGCTGGGGGCAACTCCAGGCGATAGGCAAACGGGGTCTCGCGAATCAATTTGCCTGCGATCAACTCAGCGGTGGCCAATGGTTCTATCATAAAATCGTCTCCTCAAAGCGTTGCTTTAAATAGCGGGCACAGCCCGGTGCCGTCGTTTCACTTGCTTCCTCCAGCAGGACGGGCAGGCTGGGGGCCTGGTGTCGGATATATTCCAAGATCGGGCCATAGCCCAGCTGGCCCTGGCCAGCCGGCCGGGTTTGCAGGACCCCGTCTGTCAGGATAAAATCTTTCGCGTGCACGACGGCGATGTCTGCCCCCAGCAAATCGATGGCCTCGGCCAAAATCCGCTGGTGGTGTGGTGCGAGGGCCGCGCTCAGCAGATTAACCGGGTCCAGCACCACCTTGAGGTGACGGGAGCCCAGCGTTTTTAGGACCCGCTGCATGGCCGTGGCGCTGGCGACCGTGTGTCCAACCACAGCTTCCAACCCCACACTCACGTCCGCGGCTTCGGCTGCCGCGAGAAGCCATTCCAGGCTTGCCAGTAATTCGTGAAATGCCAGCGCGCCTTGGTTGGCTGGATGCGGGGAATAATCAGCATTCACCGAGCCACTTTCCAGCGCCACCAGCCCGCAACCAAAATCCCGGGCCAGCCGGAGGTGATCAAAAAAAAATTCCAGCAGCCGGGCGCGCGTGCGCATCTCCGGGTGAATGGGATTGATGTAACAGCCCAGCACGGCAATTTCCACCCCCTGCCGCCGAAAGGCATGGCCAATCTCCCGGGCCAGGCCGGAAGTTAAATCGCCCGCCTCCAATCGCAAGCCGGCGATGGCCTTGTTCAAGGCCAGTTGCACACAGCCAAAACCAGCGGTCGCAATTCGTTCCGCCAGCTGGTCGGCCGACCCGCAGCCAAAATCGTGCGCCCGCAATCCAAGCTTCAATGGCCCGGGCAATTGCAGCTGTTCAGCACGGTTTGGCGCTATGTTGATCATTATTCCAGGCAAAAGGTTTGCTCCACCGGCACAGCACTTTGTATTGCCGGAGCGGTCATCCGGCCATATTGCCACGCAACTACGGTTACCTGGACCGGCCATCGGGTGCGCGGCGGCAGAGGTGAGAACAGCAGCTGGCCGCCCTGAAGTTGACACGGCCCCTGCCGCACGAAAAATTCCACCGGCAGACCAGCATCGGACCGCGCTTTCAACCGCACGGACACGGCCCCGCGTGGCTGGTTCTGAATGTGCTCAAAGGTAATGCTTTGGGGAGTGCCGTTGGTCAGGATTTCAGGGAAGAGGATCTGGGCCGGCTGCTCAGCATACTTAAAGTGATCGTCGCCATGGTGAAAGGCCATGATCATAAGATTGGCCGCACGGGGATTAATCCCAAAATTGTCAAAATGCACTTTGAACTCGTCCGGCCCGGACTGCTCGCCGCCGCCCCCCCAGCCTCCTATCAACCGAAACTGAATCGGACCCTGGCCATGACCCAGGGGCTGGCCACTGCCGAGCACCCCGTCCGGGGTTTGCCGCAGAAAATCCGCCGCTACCTGCACGCTCACACCGTCCGCCTTGGGTTCGAATTTCAACGTCGGCATCCAGGCCGGTAAGATCGGCTGGCCATCTTGCACAAACGTCAGTCGCTGATCGGCTTTGCCCTTGTCCGCATCACCGTAATGAGCAATGCCCAGCGCAAGTTGCTCATCCAAATGCCAGAACGCCAGAGTGCGGTCCCCCGTGAAAGATGTTGCGGCAGTCGGCGGAAAGCGACTGGGGTTCATCAAGTCAACGTCCGTCAGCCAGCCGGAATTCAAGGATACATGCCGCAAACTATTAGAGGCGGAGTCCGTGGGTAACCGGGCCCTGGCTGCCGCCTCAATAAACCGGGCAACCTGTCGCGCGAGCAGTGCATCCCAAGAAAAATGCGAAGCGCCCGGCTGCACCAGTTCGCTCACCAGCGCCTCGTCATATTGTCCGCGCAAATTCAGCAAACCACCGCGCAACCAACGCCAGTGCTTGTCCAGGGGTTCATTCGGGTGGCCCCACGATTCATATTCCCCGCTGACAGCCAGTACGGGAATGCCATCGGGCGTGGCTTTGGGATCCCAGGCTGGCGGCAGTATCGCTGCCGCATGCAGGGTGACTATCCCCAGGGTCCGCGCTGGATTCCAGTAGCCAATGTTCCAGGCAAAAATGGCGTTGCCCGAATGTCCAAAGGGCAGCAAGGGTGCCCTGGCAATTTCCGCATAGCCCGACTCCGCGGCCAGGTTATTAAGCAGGTCCTGCAACTGTTTGTCCGCGCCCTGACGATAATCAAAATAACCCAAGGGCGTGTCGTAACCGAGGACAATGACCAGCCCCGCCCGCGCGCACGCGGCGCGTATAATCGGATCATCGCCCACACATTTCTCCAAAATCACCTGCTGCCCCAGGAGCACACCACGCACGCGCTGGCAGTCGGGCGGAATCCAGAGAAAAGCCCGGGCATCAGCATGCCCGCCGCCCACCGGCACCGAAAATTGATACTCTGCTCCCGCCGCCAGACCCGTCAGGGCCAGCCCCAGCAGCAGTTGAATTGACAATGCGAGGCGGGTTTTCACGGCGATGCAACGATTTCCCTGCCCCCCCGCCGCACGCGCACGTGCGTGCGCTGCTCCGCGTCCGTGACAAATTGGAGGGTATCCAACTGCCCTTTCCAGCCCAACACCGCCGATTTCGTGGCGTTGTCCGTGGTGATGACGGGTATCGCCTCCCCGGAGCGGAAGGGAACCAATAGCACCCGGAACGCTGCGGATGTTGCCTGCTGATTGATGACCAGCCGGTTGTAATATTGCGGTTTGCCCTCACGATCCCCGGGGCCCGCAATGCGTTCCACCCCGATCAGCGAACGGGCGGGATCACCACTCTCCTTCAAACCGACCGCGCAAACCAGCAGCAGCGGCTCGCCGGAGTTTGGCTTGATGCCAGGTGGCGCTTCGCTCACCGCCGGATCCGGGTCCCCCGGCCGGTAAGCCAGCACGGTTTCATTTGGTCCAAGCCCAGGCACCTCCGCCCGCCATACCCCGCCATTGAGCATCGCGGCCCATTGGTATAAGTGCGAGTTGGCGTCCTTCTGCACGTCATCCACCACGAGCCCATAGGGCCCGGCGCCACGCACGAGCGCCACCGTCCGAAACACCCGTTGCATCGGATTAAACAAGGCCCGGCAGGTGGGCATGTAATTGGCATAGTTATAGGTCAACCACCAAGGCCGCATTTTATACCGGGCGGTGCCGGCAAAGATTTTCTGCACAGCGGGTGACGATTCAACTTCCCAGTCCAGACTTTTCAGGTGGTCGCTCCATACCTGCGGCGGCTGGGTCAGCCAGCGATAGCTGTATGCATAAGTCATGTCGGCGCTGCCCGCCGCCGCTTCTGGCGTCACAGCCGCCCCGAGATAACGGGCTGCCGCGTTCCAGCCCAAAATATGATCCTCGGCCAGGGATACAGGTTCCGCCTGGCCGTCAACCTGCACCAGATTGTAATACTTTCCGTCATACACCTGGTCAAACGGCGATTGAGTAAACCAGTCCACCCCCAGGCCGGAGAAGTGAAACATCCCCGCGTCGGCATGATGGTGACCTGCCCCCAAATAATGGTTGGGACGCACCATCATATTAATCCACAAGGCGTTTGTGCTGCGGTCACTGTAACTGGAAAACACGCCCTGCACCGGGGCGTTAAAATCCAGTGGCAGACTCAGTTCACTCCGCCGGGTTGGCTGAAAATCTGCATCGTATAAAACGCCGGGCACAAACCCGGGATACATGGGACTGGGCAGGCGGAGTCGCTTGATGCCCGCCACCTCCCGGCGGTAAGCGGCTGGATCAAATTTTTGGGTCACCCACCCCCGATTGTATTCATTCGCAGCCTGCTCGCCTGGTTCTGTGGCCTTGGCCAGGAGGTAATCCGCCACCCGTTCATGTGGATAGAATGCCTTGAGTTCATCCGTGAGTTGCAGGGAAAGAAACTGCCGGCTGTAAGGTTCGTATTGGGTGCCGCTGTTTACGGTCACCCGCCCGCTCGGGGAGGTCATTTGGACCTGGCCGGCCAGAAGTTTGCGCCAGTGCGGATGACCAAAAAGATTTTCCCCACGGCGCGCCAGTGAAATCATGGAGAGTGTGATAAACTGAAAACTGCCCGGCGTTTTGCCATTGCTTTCAAACACAACCCCCTCATTGTCAATCCCCCAGTCACAAAATGCCCGTACGGTGTCCCGGCCCGCCTCCCAGGCCTCCCGGTCAAATCCCGCCTGGCCTTCAATGGCGGTGAGGGCGATAAATTGCGGCAGGTCCCAGCCCACCCAGTTCACATCACGAAAACGCACCGTTGCATCCTCCCCGTAGGCGCGCCGGCCATAAGTGGCTTTGGCGATCACCCGCCACATTAGCTCCTTTTCCCCGGAGGTCATCCATTTCCCGCCAAAATCCAGGGCCAGCCCGAGATTCATATGGGCCACCAAACCGTGCATGCCGCGCCAGGCAGTGGCCGCGCCATTCCCGCCCAGCGGATCGCTCCCAAATTCCGAGTCGCTCAGGGCGTTCCATTGATCAATCAATGGTTCGCGCAGGCGGTAATAATTGGCAATGGCGGCCGCCGCTTGACGCCCGTGACCATCGTCCCCGGTCAAAAGGCAATAGAGCGCCATGTCCGCCAGACATTCCGGCACATAGGCAATATGGGTGTTAAAGATGCCTGCCTTTTCCCCTTGAAACATTTGCGCTGTGTTGATGGTGGCCACCTGCTGGGGGGCCACATCCGTTGGCCAGTCCAGCCCTGCCAGGTCGCCAGTGGCTAGTTTTTGAAAGACCCGGCCATCGCTGGTGTTTGCATCCCACCAACTGTGTTCCAGCAAGTACTGCATTTCGATCAGGGATTTTTGGCCGATTTGAGTGTGTTTGATCCGGGCCGCCAGCATCGGCACATCTTGCGGACTGAATAAGACGCGCGGATAAATCCCGGGCGGCGGTACCCGGGAGCCCAACAGCTTTTGATTGAAACCCCGGTAGTCATATTGCGCGCGGGGCGTCGTCGGCCAGACAGTTTCGGGACCGGCATACACCTGCAACGCGGCCGGGGTGACCCTCACATAATTCGTCCATGCCCCCTGGCGATGGAGCGTGGGAATCCAGCGCAACGCGATGTCCGGGTCCGCAAATTTTTCCGGGGTGTCAAATAAGGTGATGACGCTGTCGAGCCGGTTGGACTCGGATTCGGCAAAGGCGCAGTCATGAGTTCCCACCAGCAACAATCCCCGGCTATTCAGGCAGGTTTGGCAACCGTGCTGCCGGGCTTCTTCCGCCAGGTCTACCCACGGTTTGCCCCGCAGCATGACCACCGATGGGGTCACCCGGGGAACGTCCAGCGTGTAAACCCAGCGGTCCAGCAGATAAGCGGGGGCGGGGGCCGGATTGAATTCTCGCAAGGCCAGCACTCCGGCAAATGCCTCTGGAACATAAATTTTGCCATCCTTCAGCACAGCTTCCGCCCGCCAGTCGGCGTCATCCAACCGCACTTTAAATCCGTGCACCCAGGCATACCGGCTGCCCGCGAACACCGCGATCGTGTCCTTGATCCGCTCTACCGCCCGGGCTTGGGCCGAGCGGGTGTACGGGAGCCCTTGATCCTGAGGCGGAGGCGGCAGCGACCCGGTCTGGGCTCCCAAGGGGGGCGCGGCAACCAAGGCACCCAGAGCCATGGCAAAAATCAATCGGCGAAATAATTTCATTGTTGAGTGCCCGACGAGGTCGGCGCGGGCGGCCATTTCGCCACCCAGGCGGGCGGATCAGAAACCGTGAGCGTTGGCTCGCCGGAAAAATATCCCAGGGAGGTCAAAAATTGGTCCCCCACCCGGAGGGCATTCACCACCACGCCCTCGGAGCACTTGTAATCGGGAATCAAAAACGCATGCGGAATCCCCGGTAGCAGCAACAATTCACAGCGGTTGCCCGCCTGCCGCATTTTGGCGGCAAACTCCCGGGACTGGTTCGGCGACACCACCGTGTCCGCCTCCCCATGAATGCAAATCGTGGGCGGCAGGCCCGGTTGAACATGCGCCATGGGTGAATAACGGTCCGCCAGTTCCCGCCGGCCGGTCGCCGAAGCCTCCGCCGCCCCTGGCAGCAGCCGGGCGAACGCGCTCCGGCCCAAATCCATGCAGGGATTGTACAACACCAGTGCATCCGGCCGCGCGCTGATCCCCGGGGCATCCCCCGCCCTGGCAAAATCTTCCAGGGTTGCCGTGGCCGCCGCCAGGTGGCCACCGGCGGATTCCCCCGCCACCGCGATCCGCCGGGGGTCAATCCGCAACTCCGCCGCGTGACCACGCAGGTAACGCACCGCGCATTGGCAGTCCGCGATGCTGTCGGCCATCGTCGCCCCGCCCGCGTTTACCAGCCGGTACTCCACCACAAAACTCGCGGCCCCCCGCGCCGCCGTGTACCGCGCCATCGGGAAAAAAGTTTCGGGACTGCCGCCCGTCCAGCCTCCCCCGTGAATCCACAGCACCGCCGGACTCGCCGCCGCCGGTTTCGCGGCGGCCGCTGGAAAGCACCACAACCGCTGGTCGCCTGCCGCCGTGTGCCGGTAAACCAGCGCCGCCGCCGGGGGGGCGTGCAAGAGGCTGCCCAGCGGCAGGGCCGCGCCCAGTGCCAGCGCGGCCGTTAATTGTTTGAAGGGAGGCGGCATGTCAGGCAATCACCGTCCGTGCTCAGTTCGCACTGGCCGTGCCATTCCAGTAAGCATTCCACGCCGTGCGCTGCCCGGCGGGCGGCCGGCCCACCGGCACCCAGGCGGCGGATTGGCCCGTTGGGTCCGGCTTGCGCGCCTCCACATGCCCGTCGAAAAACACGGTCACCGCCAGCCCGTCCACAAAACAATAATATTTGTTTAACGACCACGGGGGCACCTGCGCCGACTTGCCGTTATGGGCAAACAGGGGTGGATACCAGCACATGCCGTCAATATCTGACCAAAAGCCCGAGATCGGCCCGCCCGGCGGCGTTGGCGCATTGCCCGAATCCGCCACCGAACAGTCAATCACCAGCGAGGTGTCGCACGGCTTCGCCGAGCTGTTAATCTTATACAATCCAGTGTTGGGAATCTGGGTCGGATCCCAGGGGATGTTCCGGTTCGCCACATACGTGGGCAAATCCCGTCCGCCCGCGATCTGCCGCGCCGCCGGACAGGTGGTGAACCCATTGGTAAAAGCGGTGCTGTTCGTGGTCATGCCAAAACAATTCAACCAGGCGTCCATATAAGGCCCCACCCCATTGTAATTTCCCATGCGCCCGGACATGACAAAGGCATACGGCAAATAATCATGGTTTTCCCCCGAATACATTTGCGCCGCCAGCCCGAATTGTTTCAGCCCGTTGACACAGCGGACCCGCAAGGCGGTTTGCTTGGCGTTGGCCAGGGCCGGCAGCAGCATGGCCGCCAGAATCGCGATAATGGCAATCACCACCAGCAGCTCAATCAAAGTAAAGGCTTGGCTGCCCCGCGGAAGTTGGTTGGTTTTCATCCGGCATTTAAAAAGTTGCCCCGCCAGCCGCCACCCGCCAGGGTGATCGAACTGCGTGCAGATTAATTATCTGCATTCTGCACCCGGCCTGCCGGTGTCACTAGGGGCTATGTTGCATCAGGGGGGGGTGGATTTGCGTCACTTCGCCCCGGCCTCGACACCCGGCTGAATGGCGACCGGGGCTTGCCCGGGACGCTCCATCCGCAGTTGCGTCCGGCCGCTGGCCAGTGTGTCCAGGTAAATGGTGTCATGAATGTCCGCCGCCCGCACCGTCAAGCAGGTATGCGCTGGATTCCACTGCGTTTCCGGCAGTGCCTCCCCCGCTCGCAGGGGCCAGAGTAAAATCTGGAAATCCGGCGCAATCGCACGACTGCTAATCACCAGCCGTTTATCCAGGCCAAAGGAACGCGCTCCCGCCAGCGCGGTGGCCGGGGCTTCCGGCACCAGTGTGTCCCGCCTTTCAAACGTCTCCAGCCGGAACGAGGGACGCGCTGGATAAGCCTCCGGCCGGGCCGGCACCCTGCAATTCAGCACCCGCACCAGCAATTCGCGATCACCCAGGCGGGGGCGCGGCACCCCATTTTCATCCAGGGGAACTGTCGCATCACACAAAATCAGATCGTTCCCCGCCTGACGTGCCAGGGCTGTGTTCATCCCGGTCTGCATCAACCATTCGTACAACCGCTCTTGCGCATCCTTCTGAATATCATCCACCACCAGCAGGTAGGGATGCGGGCTCCGCACAAAGCCCACCGTGCGAAACGCGCGCTGCACGGGGTTGTGCGCCAGTCGCACCGGCCAGCTGTCCTCATCCCACAGGCGCGGGTCATGTTCGGTAAAGCCCTGCCAGTGAGCGACCACGGAGGGCCGCAGGTCGCGTACCGGTAAAAACCCTGGGAATTCGCGTCGAAATTCGCGGGCGTCACCTAAGAACGTCTCCCAACGGGAATAGTGAAACCGCTCAAAAGTGTCCGGATCCTCAGTGCGAATTTCCTTCGGCCAACACCAATCGTAACAATCCTTCGCATCGCATGCCGCCACCAGCCCCCACCCTTCGTCCGCGAGCCCCAGCCACTTGCCTGGGCCTGGCCAGAAACCCTGGCCCAACCCGTCGATCAAAATGGCATTATGGTGGCGGGTCTCCACCGAGCGAAAATTGTCTTTGGCCCAGGAACGACCCAGAGCGGTGAAAGTGAAGGCCCCCCGGTCTGCGTGTTCATGGCTGCTCCCCACGGAATCGGTGCGACAATCAAATTGCAATACCGCAGCGTTGGTGTCCCAACCACTGTGAGCAATCAATGAACCGCGCGCGGGATCGAAATAGGCCAGCGGTAAATTCAATTTTTGCGCAGCTTCCGGCGTCACCGCCAGAGGTGTGTCATTCGCCCACAAAAGTGCCTCGATGGTATGGAAACTGCCGGTGAAGGGTTGTCCTGGGCCAGCATTGACCACGACCCGCCAGAGCAGGTCAATCTTGGGATCCGCCGGGTAAAAATATTTCCAAAGCGCCATGGTCCAAATGGCCGGCCCCTCGTCGCCGCCGTCGCCGTGACTGGTCCACGGCTGGGCCAGACCGCGCTGCAGTTGCTCTGCATCCCGCCCGGAGGCCGGCACCCGCTGGCACAGGGCCGCGGGTTCCATCGTTTGCAGGTACCAATTGATCATCGCCCGCATGTGATTTTGTGTCAGCAGCATGTCTCCGCGCCGCGCCGCCGCCACCACAAACGGATTGGCCCAAACGAGGCCAAATTGGGTGTAGCCCACGGCTTCCGTGGAGCTTCCCCGCTCCGAAATGCCGTAAGTAAAATAATCGTGCGCGATCTCCTCCCCCATCCGGAAAACCCGTGGATCATAACCCTCCTCGCCTTCAATCGCCAGGGCCAGTAAAGGCTGGCTCAGCCCCACCGCCACCCAATTCCAATTGCGAAAATGATGGGGCAGCCGCGCGCCCAGCCACAATTCCCCATGCGTGACCCGCGCAATCACCCGGCGTACCTGCGCCCGCTGCGGATCCGTCATGAAA
This sequence comes from uncultured Verrucomicrobia subdivision 3 bacterium, assembly GCA_903936645.1. Taxonomy (GTDB): domain Bacteria; phylum Verrucomicrobiota; class Verrucomicrobiia; order Limisphaerales; family UBA11358; genus UBA11358. The sequence goes on along the minus strand of CAIZWI010000404.1, from coordinate 13,715 downwards.
TTGTAGGCAAAATCATAGGTGTAACCCAAAATCTCGTATCCCACCAGCTCGCGCAATCCTTGGTCACTGCTCCAGTCCCCCGTTACTGGACCGTTCAGTTTGGCCCGCCACACGTCGTCCGCCAGCGGCTGCACGAGGGCTTGTTCAATAGCGGGCTCGGCCAGGGCAGCGTAATTCGCCAGCGCCGTGCCCACCTTCCGTCCGCGCACCTCATCGCTGGCAATCAGCGCATCCAAAGCTTCCAGTGCAAAAGCTTCAATGAAGGGCTGGTAATGCCCGATACCGGGCGGCTTGCCACCTTTTTCTGCCAGCAATTGCCGGGCAGCCCCCAAATCCCCCCCTGCCAGGGCATCGTAAAACCGCGCCCCCCATTCCCCTGGTGTTTTAATGGCCAGCCTGACCCGCGACCGCAAATTCTCCCGCAGCGCCTGGCCCATGGCTGTCCCAGCCACCCGCCGCCGCAAGTCCGGCAAATCCACCGGACTGATGAGTATGCGCGGATGCACCCCCGCCTGCGGCAGTGCTGACAATCGTTCGCGGGCAAAGCCTGCCGGGTCATGGCTAACCTTTATCTCGGGCGAAGGCGGCCAGGGATATTCACCGTTTAGCACTTTGTCCGCATCCAGTTCCCCCGGTAGGTGGCGCGGGGTTTGGGCTGCCACGCTGCCCATCATCGCGAGCCAAAGGCCGAGTGCCGCCATGCCGCTGATAAATAATTTCATTTTAAAGGTTGCTGCGGTTCGCCAAACATCCGGCGGTAATAATCCAGGGAGGCGTCCATTCCCGGGACCTCCGGAGTGCCGGGCAAATTAAAATACCGCCCCTCATAAAGGGACGCACACCAAGGAGATTGGGCCAGCGCGCGAAATTCCTGCCACCCGGCTGCGTAGCGCCGGTCGGCATCGAAAAACTCGTGCCGGCGACCACTCTCCCCTGCAAGCAGCGCACGCCATCCCTGGTGTACGATGCTGAACAACACGCGGCCATAGTTGGCGGAAATGGTTACTGCTTCCCCAGTCGGCGCATCAGGCCAGATGATGCGCTGAGCGAGCGTTTCGATCTGCTTCCATAAGCTGACCGCCGCTGCCTTTTCGGCCAGGGCCTCCGCCTCTGCGCGGTGGTTGCTCAAATAATCCAGCACCACCGCCAGTTGCTTGCGCCCCCCCAGCCGGTCATCCCGCATCCAGCAGGCCGTGGGCAGCACCGATTCCCCCAGGGCCTGGTCAAAGACCGCACAGTGCCGCCCCAGCAAAATCGCGCGTGCGGAAAGCAGGCACAATTCGCGAAAATCCCGAACCGACCTCCCAGTCAGCCCCAAACGCTCCTCCGCGAACTGCTGAAAAATCAACGCTTCCGTCCGGCTTGAATCATTCACAAACTGGGCCAGGACATACGCGTTCAAATCCGGCCAGAGTTCATTTTTTATGTATGGCCCATACCAGCCACCACCCCGCGACCAGGCGAAAACCCCCAGAATCTGCGGGTGGCCGAGCAGGTCTTTAAGACCTATTTTAATTTTGTTTTCGGGAAAACCATCGATAACGCCAGCCATCACATAATTTGGATAGGCCCCCTTGCCCTCGTATTCCCGCTGGCATTGCACTTCGATGATTTGTGGATGTTGTCCCTGCATCAAACAGTCGTTGACCTTCACCCGCCTCCAGAAATCCAACGCCGTGTGTTTTATGGAAAAGGCCAGTTTCGGGTGCGGCTCCACTGCCTGCGTTACTTGCAGGTAATGATCCACCCGGGCATGCAGTTTGTCCGGGAAAATATCCCAAGTTCGGAAAAACAATTGTTTGCCGTGGCGCACACAAATTTCCTCACGCAAAAAGCGGAGTAATGCCACATAGGCGTCGGCCTGCTGCCTTGTCCAGCGGTCGTCCGCCGGTTCCCGGCCAGCGAGCGTCTCCGCATAGAGATAATCCGGTGTCCAGGCCGGACCAATGCGCGGTATTGGACTGTTACCAGCATGATGCGGGGTGTCGAAAAGATACGTCTCCCCCACGCGGATGATATAGCCATCCACCTTGGGAAACCGGCGGGCCAGTTCCTCGAACAGAACCGCATGCAATTCCAGTGTTCTGGGCCGCTCCAGCAAGATGCGTCCGGTTTGCGGATCGCAAATTTCACTCCTGAAATATTCCAGCAAGCGCCGCGGCAGCACAAACAGATCCAAATGGTAGAACACCAGCAGCCCCTGCGCTTTGGCCCGGAGAATTTCCTGCTCTATCTGGGGTGTGAACGCTTCCAGCCATGCGCGTTCTGGGGTGCCAGCGGGGAAGCAATCCACCCCGGTGGCCGCATAAGTGGCCACACAGTTAATATGTTTGAAAACCTGGCCGTTAAAACCATATTCCCGCAAATGGGCTGGATCGCTAAACCGCGTGGCAAAGGGCGGCTCTCCCGGATTATGGTGGACCATGTCGAGTATGAAACGCATGTGCGGCTGGTTTTGGGCTTCACGCCCGGGGTTGATAATCAAAATAATCAAAGGCCGCCCAAATGGAGCGGTCCAGCAAATCCTGGCAGCATACCCCCCAGAAAGTGCCCGTGAAATTGCTGTGCGGTGAAACCCAGTCGCCCAGCATCGTTGCCTCAAACACTTGGTTAACGCTCTCCCAGTTGCCGCCGTGTGGCACTGCCGCCGTTGACCATGAAAACCGCAGCTCGGCGTGATCCATTTCCATGCGCAGGCGGAGGCCCAACCCCGCCTCGATCGGTAATTCGGCCACTTCCCAGCGGCTTGCCTTGGTGTTTTCTGAGGAAATTACGCCCAGTTTGATCTTGCCCGGCCCGGCGGCCGTCACCCGGAAATAATGATAATGCAACCGGTCATAATAGGCGATCAGGCCCGCTGCCTGTTTAAAGTGGTAAGGTTGAAAGGCCAGGCAGGTCTCCGCCCCGGCCCGGAAATGTTGCAACCGCCGCGCCACCAGGCTCTGGTCAAAACTCGAAGCCAGCGAGTCCCGGCCCCGCAAGCTCAGCCAGCCCGGACGCCGCGTCAGCGAGGCCCAATGTTCCTCCAACGGTTCCCGTAAGGTTTGAAAATGCCGGTTAAGCTGGGGACCCGTGAAATCATCGAGCAACGGTTCGGCAGGCCATGGTTGCGGTGGCAGGTTGACCGCCACCGTGGCCGCCGGCGAATTGCCCCCCTCCGCCAGGCGCGGCCACCCATCCTCATCCCACCTCAGCAATTGCAGGCACGTCTCGCGCCCCAACGGCGCGGATTTGTTTTCCTCCCGGTCGAGCACCAGCCGGCCGGGGCGCTGCAGCGGCCGGTGACAGAGGTGAACGGTGAACCATTCCCCCCGTGGCGTCTCCACAAAACATCCGTGCCCGGTGGATTTCAGTGGGAGCTGCTCTTTTTGAAAGGCAGTCAAGAGGGGATTCTGCGGATGCAACTCATACGGACCCCAAAGATCTTTACTGCGACAAACGCTGATGGCGTGGCGCATCGCCGTGCCGCCCTCGGCGGTAATCAGATAATACCAGCCGCCCTTTTTCAGCAAATGAGGTCCTTCGGTGATGCCCAACGCGCTGCCCGCCCAGATTTTTTTCGGCTCCCCAACTAATCGTCGCTGCGCCGCGTCGAACTCCTGTAAAATAATGCCGTCGAAGCGCACCGCCGTGACCGCCTCCCCCATTTGCATTTGCACCACGTATTTTTTGCCGTCCGCATCGTGAAACAGGCTCGGATCAAAACCGCTGGCATTCAGAAACACCGGCTCACTCCACGGACCCTCGATTTTTTCGGCCGTGACCAGATAATTCGGGGTGTCCATCACCACCCCGCCCATGTGATGATGGACGTTGGTGTAAACCAGCCAAAATGTTCCGTCCGCATGGGTCAGGCAGGGTGCCCAGATGCCGCCCGAATTCTGGCAACCGCGCATGTCGAGTTGCGAAACCCGATCCAGTGCCCGTCCAAGTAATCGCCAATGAGCCAAATCCCGCGAATGGTGGACTTGCACTCCCGGAAACCACTCAAAGGTCGAGGTGGCGATGTAATAATCCTCCCCGACCCGGCAGATCGCCGGGTCGGGATTAAACCCGGTGAGAATGGGATTTTGAACGAGCAAAGCCATAGATAAATTTTCGGGCCGGCGCTGGTCTCAAGGCGATTTAGTATCAAACACCGTCAGGCCGGCGAGGCTGTGACGGGGGGGTGGCGTGCCGAGGCTGACCGCGTAACCAATCACCACACAAGCAATCACCGCTCCGGGTGTGTAAAAATACCAGTGCACCGCCGTGCCGTACTTCAACCATAATGCCACCCCGATGCTCGCCAGCGCCCCGCTGAACGCCCCGATGGAATTGGCTCGCCGCGTATAAGTGCCCAGGATGTAAACTCCAAGAAACCCCCCGCCGAGCATGGCAAAAAGCTCGTTCCACGTTTGAAACAACGACCGGAGGTTCATCGTGGCCATATAGAGCGCGCACAGTGTGGCCACCGTGCCCGCCGCCAGCGAGGCGAGGCGCATGGTCCGCAACCGCTCCCGGTCCGAAATATTTTTCTTCAGCTTGGCATAAAAATCCTCCGTGAACAATATCGCCACGCTGTTCATGCTTCCCGCCAGCGCCGACATCGCCGCCGCAAACAGGGAGGCAATAATCAAACCGGCAATGCCCACCGGCAGTCTCTGAACGATATAAAGTGGAATTATCTGGTCATTGGTCATTGCCGGGTCCAGTTCATCCGGGTGCTGGTGAAAATAGGCAAACACCGAGATGCCGGCAAAATTCACCGCGAAGGAAATAAACACGCTGAAGCATAGAAACATCAGGGCCAGCTTGCGCACGTCCTTCAAGGGGGTCGCAAACACCCGCTGCACCGTCGGCTGGTCGGCGGCAAAGGCCAGTTTGTTGAACAAGGGCGTTAAAACCAATATCCATACCACCGGCATCGTGTAGTCCAGGCTCCAGATCCCCAGGTCAAACTTATGGAATCGCTCGCCCACTTCCACAAAGCTGCTCCACCCGTGCGGCAGTCCGGTGATCGCCATGATGACAATGAGGCTGATGCCCAGCACCATCGTGATGCCTTGAATCACTTCGGTGACCACCACCGCCCGCATGCCACCCTTGGCCGAATAAATGGTGGTCACTACCCCCATTAACAGCACACTCGCAAACACGCTCATCCCCGTCACCGCCGCAATGGCCAGGGCCGGCAGCAGCAGCACCATGTTCATGCGCCCAAACGTCTGCAGCGCCATCGCCTGCGCACTGGCAATGTACCGGAGGGAAGGATGAAACCGGCGCTCCAAATATTCAAAAGTCGAGGTGATTTCCAGTTTGCGAATCAGGGGATATAGCACATAAGCCTCCAGGAAAAAGAGCGGGATCAGCATCAGCGCGGCCAGTGCCCACAGCATGCTGGTCCGGAATGCCAGGGCGGGAATGGCCATGAAACTAATGCTGCTTGCCGCGCTGGCAAACATGCTAATGCCCGCCATCCACCAGGGAATTTTTCGGTCGCCCAGGGCAAATCCCGCGCTGCCCGTTTGCTGGCGGCTGAAGTAGATTCCGGCAAAAGCCACCACACTGAAATAGCCCAGCAAGCCCGCATAATCCGGCCAGCCCAGGCTTTTTACCCGCCGTTGAATGGCCACCTCATAACCCGCCGTGATCCCGGTGGGGGCGCTGCCCACCAGGGTCAGTTTGCCATCATTCAGCCCCGTCACCGCCGTCAGCGCCTCTGGCAACTCCCCCTTGCGCACCCAGGTGTCTGTAACATTGTGATAAATCTGAATGGTTCGCGTGCCGTGCCCGGTCCGGATATCCCCGATGGGCCCCGTGAAGGATTGGTTAAATCCACCCGCCACACCCGCATGCACCTGCCCGGTCATAAACACCGCCGGCGCAGCGACGGCCTCCGGCAGCGGTGCCAGGTCCCGCCATCCAGTAAAGGTCGTCCCGTCAATCACCCGCCACCGGTAGGCCTGGGCCTCATGGCTGGGAATATAACTGGTTTTGCCCCCCGCATGCGTCAGCGTAAACCCGCCCAACACCAGCACGTCATTGTAAAAGCAGATGACCCCGGGCCACAGGCGTCCCGCCCCCGGCTGCGGCGGCAGCTCCTCCCAACCGGGTTTGGCCGGATCCCCAAAGGTGTGCCGCCACAATTTATGGGAAACCAGGGTGCCCTCCGCATCCGTCGTCCCCCCCACTATATACAATTGCTTTTGGGCCTGATCCTCAAACCAGCCCGCGCCCACCCGCGCCAGCGCTTCCGGCAACGCCGGCAGTTCGCTTTGCTCCAAAGTGCCATGGCGCCACTCGAGCGAAATCACGCGGCGGCTGAGCCCGCCCGTCGTCAATCCCCCGATGATAAACAACCGGCCCCGGCTTTCCCCGCCTTCCGTTAAGGTGCCGCTCACAAATCCACAAAACGCCACCGGCTCTTTCAATTTAAATGGTTGCCATCCCGCCTCCGTCTGCACCAGCACTTCGTCGCTGGGCTTGCTCCGGGCATCCATTCCGCCGCCCACGATGAACCGCCCGCCGGATTGGCCCACAAATCGTCCCTCCCGCTCCACCGGCAGGCCCGGCTCCCGGCGGAAAAACTTAAAATTATCCTGATTTGTCTGTGCCCTGGCGGGGCCGTTGACCAGCAGCGCAACCGCCAGCAGGCAGCCGCCCCAAAATGAGTTTAACCATCCGTTCATCGTCCACCTCCTTGCGGCTGATAATCAAACCAGTCGAAATCCGCGGGCCGGGCACAAATTACGCCATTCCCAGTGGCATACAGGGCAATCACCACCCCATTGTAGCCACCCGTCACCTCGGTGCCCAAATAACGCGTGTTGACCCGGGCGATTTCGCGGAAGTCTCCCCCAGCCTGGGAAAATGAAAAGCCATAATGCTCGCGCGTCCCCGTAATTCGCAGATCCACAAAACCGCCCAGCAGGGGGATTTCCACCGCGGTTTGGCTGATTAATTCCAAATGATATCGCACATGCAGGACCCGCTGCCCCGCCCGGCTGGTCACACAAAAATCGTAGTGGTGCTCGTTGGTCATCAGCAAAGCCAGCCCCGCCTCTTCTTGCGGCTTGCCTGGTTCAAATTCCAGGCGGGTGGCCGCTGTAAATTCAAAATGTTGCTGGCGCCGGGCCACGAGGGTGGGCGAAGCCAGCTCAAATAAACTGGCGGCCACCCCTCGCAAGCGCAGATATCCCGGCCGTTCCGTCAGCGAATAATGGCTCATCTCCGGATTGCGCAGGTGCAGCCAGACCATGCCCAATTGCGGCGTGTCGAAATCATCACGCTCCGCCGCCTCGGGCCATGGTTGAAGCGGCAGCGTGGCCGCCTCCACGATTGCCGAAGTGGTGCCGGTCTGATTCACCACCGGCCAGCCCTCACTCCACGTCACCGGGGTCAGGCACGTTTCCCGGCCAAGGGTATGTACATCCCCCACCGTTTTTCTAAAGGCCAGATGAACCATCCACCAGCTGCCGTCCGCCGCCTCCACCAAGTCCGCATGCCCCGTGCCGTGCAGGTTCTCATAGGCATGACGATTGGATAAAATGGGATTGTGCGGACAGGACTCATAGTCGCCCCAAATATGACGGCTCCGCGCCACCGCCACCATGTGGCCGTAACTCGTGCCACCTTCGGCCGTCAAGAGATAATACCAGCCTTCCCGTTTGTAAATATGCGGACCCTCCACATAGCTCCCGCCGCTGCCCCGCCAGATCATGACCGGTTCCGTCAGCCGTCTGCCGGATGGCAGGTCAACTTCGCTTTGATAAATGGCCCGCTCCATTTTGAAAGTCATCCCGCGATTGGATTGAAAATAGACCCGGCCGTCCTCATCGAAAAATAACGAGGGATCAATGCCGCTCTGGTCAAACCAAACCGGAGCGCTCCAGGGCCCCGCCGGGTCCGTGGCAATCACAAAGAAATTCCGGTAGCTTCCGGCGCTGACCAGCGTCGTAACCATATAAAAAAAGCCCTGGTAATAACGCAACGTGGGCGCGTAAATACCATCCGAGCACCGCACCCCCGACAGTTCCAATTGGCTGCGATCAGTCAGCACATGGCCCAACTGCCGCCAGTGAATCAAATCCCGGCTGTGCCAGATCGGCACCCCGGGAAAGTATTCAAAACTGCTGTTCACCAGGTAAAAGTCCTCGCCCACCCGGCAAACACTGGGGTCGGGATAAAAACCCGGAATCACTGGATTATGATAATTCATCCTGGCCACCACTGCTCGCGCGAAATCGTTTCATGACTTCAAGAATTTTAGCGTTTTTGACTCATCGGGCGCCAGGCACTCAACCCGGCCGTCCAGCAAATAATTGTCCGGCAGTGCCTTGCCAGAGTCGTGTCGGCTTTCGCAGAACACTCGCACGGCTGCCGCCGCGGGTGTGGGGTTGTGGATGTGCACCCATATTTCATCGTCCGTTTCGCCTTTGATTTCTGCTGTGATATTGTCAAATGCCACCACTATGCCTTGGTCCGGTTGCACGTAGAGCCCCGGGATCTCAATGGTTGTGAGCATGAGCGCGGTTTCTGCCCACGTGGTCATCTCCAGCGTTTCACCGATGCGCTCCGGGCCCTCCCAATCAGTCAGATTAACCCGCTCACACATCCAGCCCGGCCTGGCCCTGCCCAAGGGTCGCTGGGGATGGGGCAGATATTGGGGCAGGCCAAACGCAATGTCCCGCAGCAATTCCAGGTGAAATTGATCCCCGGTGGCCCGAAACAACTTTAAAAGGCCCAGCCCAGAAAACGTGCAGAGTCCCGGCGCGGCATGTTTATTCTGCGTATTCGCATAAACCGCGCCCGTGGTCCGAATGCCGGCCCAGGCAAAGGTTGATTTCGGGGGAAACTCAAAATCATAAGCCACCACCCAGGTGGAAAATTGCCGGGATGTCTCCCCCGCCCGTTGTAACCAGATTCGTTCACCCGTGGCCCCAAACAATGCCACATAACTTTCAAGCAAGGCATACCACGATTCCGAATCCGGATTTTGCAACGCGTCACCCGGACCGCCGCAACTCAATCCCTTGGTCGTAAATTCCTCATAAAATATTTCGGCCGCCGCCGCCGCCACCCGCAGATATTTGGGGGCCTTGAAATACTCCGCCGCCAGCACCAGCGCTGCCGGAATAATTGCTCCGCTGGTCGATCCTCCCACGCGAATCTCCCCGGTCAGTGAATCCACAAACTGCCCAAACTGCCGGTTTTTCTGCCAGAGTTTGGCCAGGGCGTCGCAAACCCGCTTCAAGCCCTCCCGCCAGGCTGGCTTCACCGGAATTCCCAACTGCTTCATCAACCGGAACTGTTTGATGATATAAAACACGGCATCCCCACTTTTGCGGATCAAGTGCCATTGACCGGTATGCGGCTTCCGAACATCCCCTCCAAACCACTGCGTGCCATTACCTCCCGCATCCCAGAAGAAACCGGAGGGCGCAATGCCGGCCCGAAACAACCAGTCGAAATTGCGCAAAACATTTTTGCGCGTCTGCCGGCCGCCGGCAAAGAGCAGCGGATAGGTGCTAATCATCCCGCCGGTCCAGCCAATCTGCCAGTCCTGCAAAAAATTCTGGCGCGGCCCAACGGAATAATAGCCGTGCTTGGCCACAAAATTATCCCGGTTGAACTTGCCTTCCTGCAATTCAAAACACGCGGAAAACGGCATCACCGGCACCTTGTCCGGGGATGCGTTCCCTGCCTTGCGTTCCGTGGCAAACCGGTCAAACAAATCCTGCGGGTGCGCGGCATCAAAAAGCACCAGCCGGAAACTGATTTCCACCACCTCGCCCGCTTTGAAATCATGCGGTTGGTCCTCCGACGGAAATTCCCGGTCGCAGATGCGGTAACTATGCAATTCACGAACCACCGGACTGGTCACCGTGACCCAGGCTTGATCGCGCCGGCGTGATTCCTCAATACCCAAGCCATAATCACCTAATGAATTGCCCTGCCGGGTAATTACTAAACACCCTCGGCCTGAACGTTGATTTTGAAATCCAATGGCCGGCACGGCGAGACTGCCACTGCGCTCCTGAATGCGGGAAACTCCCTCCCCGCAATGCAAACGCGGCACATCACTGATAATCACCGGGGTGTCCTTCCCAATGTCCTGCACGAAATACAACTTCGGCGAATAGGGAATTTTCCGGGCCAGAAACCGGTTGCCATTATATGCCGCCGCTGGCAGCAAGACATAATTGGCTGCGGACCAATCATCGAAAACCAGCTCAACTGCGACTGCCGCTTGTCGGAGTTGCCCCGCCCGGCATTCAAAACGAACCACCACCTCACACGCCCCCGGCCCGGCCAGAGGCCTCACCTGGCAGGCGATCAGCCATTCAGACTCCGGCAGCCGCACCGTCAATGCCTTCGGTCCAAGCCCGTATTCCATGCGGTTTGCCAGTAAATTGCCCCGGGCAAAGTCGTAACGATTAAACACCGCCCGACAGGCGCAATGGTTCGCCGCCAGCCCGGCAAAGAATTCCCCGCCCTCGACCAGTCTGGTTCGACTTGCCCGCGATGAAGCGCCATCATTCATGGCCACCACTCCCACCAAAACCACTCGGCAAAAAAATAAGATAGCTTCGGACACATGATTTCTAAACAGCTTAAACAGCAAAAAAGTACTTGGGAGGGTATAAATTGCGTCAATCAGGGGCAATTAAACATCACGGTGATGAAAGAAGGCTCAAAGCCGGAAAAATACCCGTAGTGAGCCCTGAATTGCTCCTCCGTCCGACTTCATAGCAGTTCAAATTCTATCCGGGTGTTTTTAAGGTTTCACAAACAAAAAGTCGGTTATTATAAATCTTTAATTTAACCGGCCACCGGGAGGTCGAAGATCTCGGTGGCGGTGGCGATTTGCTTGGCGAGGTTGCAGTCGTAGCGGATGACGACGACGCGGTAGCCGTGGTTGATCAGTTCGCGGCGGAGTTCAATGTCCCGGGCGGCCTAGGCGGGCTCGTCGTGGACGGAGCCGTCACAGAAAATGCATACGTTTGGGGTGTAGAAGAAGTCAAGAATGCACCACGGCTCGGCAGCACCGCCCCCCTTTGCGCTGGCTGGTCATTGGCAGCGGGGCGGCTCGGGTAACTGCTCCTCCCCAGCCGGAAAAATCTCCCGCAGTGCCAGACCCTGGGCTGGCCCTGCCACGCACCGCTTTTCCAACCCGTCCATTAAACGCGCGCCGCGGGTGCCCCCACACCGAACGACTGCATGAACAACTTGACCGTGGCCACCCCATTGGCACGCACCAATGCCGCCGCCTTTGCCAACAACTGTTAATCCTAATCCGCCCACCGCGCCGTCGGCATCAGCTTGGAACCCGGCTCATCCCACAGCCCCGCCTGCTTCAACAAATACTCATAGGCCGGACTGGCTCCGCCGGTGGCAGGTTTGTCCTCACTCAGGCCCAGCCTCATCCCCACATACCCCACCTCCGTCACTGCCCGGCCGCCCGTCGAGCATTCGGGATGCTGGCACTTGAACTCATCCTGGCCATGCTTTTTGGAGCGATACACCCCCGCCTTGTCCTTGCGCCCGCAGAACGGGCCGGCCGGCAGGGATTTCCACTTATGGTCTTGCGCCGAGGCATCCCCCAGCTTCTGCATCAGCCCCTTGCGCCCCCCGATGCGCAGCTTGACATCCGCAAACGAATGGTTAGACATGGACCCTCCCGAGAAAAAAACTGTTGGAAAAACTCCGCGAAGCCAACGGGAAAGAAGCCTCAAAAAACCGCCGGAAAAATCACCGCAAAGAAACCGATTTTCACCACCTTGGGCATAGTTTGGGCAAAGGACCCTCACCAAACCCCTGTAAACATTATGGCGGAGAGAGGGGGATTCGAACCCCCGGTAGTGTTACCTACGCACGCTTTCCAGGCGTGTGCCTTAAACCACTCAGCCATCTCTCCGCTGAAACTCCATCATGCGGGATTCCCGCCGGCTTTTCAATTTAAAATTCCAACCACTTGCCGAAACCCGTCCCAACTGGCAAATTAACCCGCAAATGAACAAAAAAGTGTCTGATCCGTTGCGCCCTTTTTCCAGCATCCTGTTTGACGGGGATGAACGCGCCGCCGCGCGGGCCATGCTGTATCCGGTGGGTTTTACCGCCGAGGATTTCAAAAAGCCCCTGATTGGCGTCGCCTCCACCTGGAGTGATGTCACGCCTTGCAATATGCACATCGACAAGCTTGCCCGCGAGGCCGAGGGCGGGGCCAATAAGGCTGGGGGCAAAGCCATTATTTTCAATACCATCACCATTTCCGACGGCATTTCCATGGGCACGGAAGGGATGAAATACTCCCTGGTTTCCCGAGAAGTCATTGCCGATTCCATAGAAACGGTCGTGGGCTGCGCCGGGATGGATGGTTTTGTGGCGATTGGCGGTTGCGATAAAAACATGCCGGGGTCCATGATCGCCATCGCCCGGATGAACCGGGCGTCTGTCTTTGTCTATGGCGGCACGATTTTGCCCGGCTGTATCACCGGTGATACGCGCAAGCTGGATGTTGTTTCCGTTTTTGAGGCGATTGGGGCGCATGCGAATCAGAAAATTACCGACGCGGAATTCCAAGCGGTGGAACAATGCGCCATCCCTGGCCCGGGGTCCTGTGGCGGCATGTACACCGCGAATACCATGGCTTCGGCGATTGAAGCATTGGGGATGAGTCTGCCGAATAGCTCGGCCCAAAACGCCGTCTCCCCCGCAAAACTCGATGACTGCCGGCGTGCCAGTGCGTGTGTGATTAACATGCTCAAAACGGGGCTCCGGCCGCGGGACATTCTCACCAAAAAAGCCTTCGAGAATGCCATTACGGTGGTCATCGCCCTGGGGGGGTCCACCAATGCCGTGCTCCACTTGCTCGCCATTGCGCACGCGGCCAAGGTGAAATTGTCCATTGACGACTTCACGCGCGTGGGCAAACGGGTGCCAGTGCTGGCGGATTTGAAGCCCAGTGGCAAACATTTGATGTCTGAATTGATCGCCATTGGTGGGATCCGGCCGCTCATGAAGACGTTGCTGGACGCGGGCCTGCTGCATGGGGACGTTTTGACGGTTACCGGCGAAACGATGGCCGAAAGCCTGGCGGGAGTGAAGCCTTACCCGGCGTATCAGACCATCATTCGTCCGCTGGACCAACCCATTAAAAAGGACAGCCATTTGGTGATCCTAAGGGGCAACCTGGCGGTGGAGGGGGCCGTCGCCAAGATCACGGGCAAGGAAGGTCTGAAATTCACCGGGCGGGCGCGCGTTTTTAACTCCGAGGAACTGGCCATGACCGCCATCCTGGACGGGACGATCGTCAAAGGCGACGTGATTGTCATTCGTTACGAAGGGCCGCGGGGCGGTCCGGGCATGCGGGAAATGCTCTCGCCGACCTCGGCCATCATGGGCAAGGGTTTGGGCAAGGACGTCGCGCTCATCACCGATGGCCGCTTCTCCGGGGGCAGTCATGGTTTTGTGGTCGGCCATATCACGCCGGAGGCTTATGTGGGCGGCACGATTGCGCTCATTAAAAATGGGGACGCGATCACGATTGACGCGGAAAAACGCCAGTTGAACCTGGAGGTGCCGGCGGCGGAATTGAAGAAACGCAAGCTGGCGTGGAAGGCCCCCAAACCGCGCTACACGCGCGGGGTGCTGGCCAAATACGCCAGTCATGTCACCAGCGCCTCGCTGGGGGCGGTGACGGATGCGGATTTGAAGTTGTGATTATTGGCCGT
>CAIZWI010000403.1 GCA_903936645.1 uncultured Verrucomicrobia subdivision 3 bacterium | reverse complement strand
GGAGGCGCTGGCCGGCAAGATGATGGCATTGGGCAGGATACCCCCGCCGGTAATGTTGCATTCCAACACCCGTGCCACATTAGTCATGGCATTGGTTGTCATCTGGCTTAGATCGAATGTAATCGGCCCCGTACCCAAGGCATTGGAACTGGTAAGCACGAGCGCCGCAAAACCACCAACCGCGGCGATGGCGGGCCGGGTGACCGGTGCGTTGCTAATAATGACCCCACCCGAAAAGGTGCTGGCATTGCTAAAGGTAAGGGTGGCCGGAATCGTCCCAGCCGTGCCACTGACCCCGCCGATGGTCAGGGTGCCAGGACCCGAGATGACTCCGGAGAAGTTTTGCGCCGCACTGGCATTAAACAGGTTCGTGCCTTGCAAGGTAATGGGGCTCAACCACAATGGCGTCCCACCGCCTTGATTGAGCATGGTTGCGTTGGTCAGTACAATCGGCATGCTCAAGGCCTGCCCTCCGTATATACCCAGTTTCGAGCCACTCAAGACATAATTTGTCGTGGTCGCGGTCCAGGCATTCGTCTGGCTATACGCTTCGTAGAAGGTCAAGGCATTGCTGATCGTAATGCTCAAAACATTCGTGATAGTCTGCGGGCGTAAATCGATGGCCCCAGAGCCCGCGATGGCCAGTTTATGGCCCTGACCATCAAGTTTGCTATTCGGCAGCGGCCCCACATCCCAACGTTCTGCCCCACCGATTACCGAATCAGCCGCCAGGGTGAGGTTGGAGACGTTGGCATAACTGAAAATGCCCCCATTATTGACGCTATCCAGGAGCGCACCCTGCCCAGTGGGACCCGCGCCGGCAATGACAAAGCTGTTGCCACGCGTGGTGGTTGAACCGTTGAAATCGGCAAAATCGAAGGCGGCACCGTTGGACACGGTGACCACCGTGCCCACCGGCAAGGAGTTATTCACCCCCAAGGCCAGGGTCCCGGCGTTCACCACCACCGGGCCGGTGAAAGTGTTGACGGTAGCCAGCGTCAGCATATTGGTGTTGTTTTTGACAATGCCGGTGTTGCCTGCGATGGAGCCGCTTCCGGTAATGGTGTAATTATTCGTGCTGTCAACGATGATGGATTGCGGCGTTACCGTAGCATTGAGGCTTACTGTGGTGTTCACGCTGGTGTTATCAAAACTCACGCCGTCGAACTGCTCGAAGAAGTCGCCGCCTGAGCCATTGAACCAGTTGGTCGAGGTTCCCACATCCCAAGCGGATGCTCCCAGGGGATCTGTTCCTGTCCACACAAGATTGGAAGACGAACCGCTAAAGGTAACCACCACCGAGTTGCCCACCTGACTAAAGACTGGATTATAACGCGTCAGGCTGTTCGTGAAAGCCCCCGACACCGTGCCGTTAATAGGGTTGGCGCTTTGGATAAGTGTATAAGGCACGCCTGTCAAGGGCGCCCCGTTGATAAAGGTGAAATTCACTGGGGTCGGAGTGGCCCCGCTGGCCAAGGACAAACTGCCGTTGACTTGGATCAGATCATTGCCACTGGCATTGTTATTGGAGAGATCAATATTCAAACTGCCATTTCCGCCAAGCGACAAATTGCCGGTGATCGTCAAGGTTCCGGCCGTGCCATTGCCGCCGGGTTGAATCAGCGTGCTGACGCCATCCACAATACTGCCATTGATTCGGCCGCTGCCGGTCAATATCTCGCTGGTGGGCAGCGAGAAACCGCCGGCAACAGCCGAGACGTCGAACGTTGCGCCACTGGCGATGCTAATGCTCGGCGTCAGGTTAACCGTTCCGGAAGCCCCAAGCAGCAGGGTTCCCGCGGCAATGGTGGTCGGCCCGGAATAAGTGTTCGCCCCATCCAACTCCAGTGTGCCTGTGCCAATTTTCGTCAAGGCGGCCGCTGTGCTGCTATTCGCCGGGTTATGGAGAAAACTGGTGCTCGAACCACCGCCAATCACCAGATCGGAACTGGCATTGCCCGTGACGTCGGCGACATCGAAGGTGGTGCCGTTGGCCTGCAGGTCGTAAGCCGGGGACGTTCCGGATACCAGCATGTAGGATGGTGTGGTGCCGCGAACCGTGACCAGGCCGGGCAATTGCAAATTCTCGTAGGCCCCATCCGAATTATTGGTGCCGTTGATGGTGGCCCCCGCCAGATACAGCGATCCTGCGCTGACAAAACTGGCATAGCGATTGCACAACCAGGTGCTGTTGTTCAGCACAAGATTTCCGCTATAACCGTTAAGCACATTATTCAGGGTGGTAATGAAGGTGGCTCCGTTATTGCCCACGATATTGCGGCCCACCACGCCTTGGCTGCCAAATACCGTGTTCTGGGTGCCGCAAGTGATGGTCCCGCCGTTATTGGTAAAATTACCTGTCCAGTTTGGACTTAAGCCAGACATCGTCATGCTCCACAATCCCGGAGTTTGGTTAAAGGTGACATTCAACGGCTGAGTGGCAGCATCTGAAAACGTTCCTGAATAGGTGGAAGTTCCCAAGACCGGGGCGAGCGTCACTGAGGCTGGTGAGGTGAGGCTGCCATTTTGAATGGAGGAACTGCTGCTCAGGTTCAGGAATGGGCTGAATGATTTGGTGAATCCGTTTAGCCAAAGGGTGCCCCCGTTCATCGTTAGCGGAATATTATTGGGAATGGCATTGGCATTTCCGGCAATCGTTTTGGCTCCGGCGGCGCCAATGCTCACCCGCAGCGCGGTGTAAGCATTACTCGCGGTGGGCGCGAGCACCAGGGCACCGGCAGCATTACCGCCATAGGTTTCCAATTCGTAATTACCTGAAATATTGCCAGTAATGGTATTGGTCGTGGCGCTATTCACACCAATGCGGGCATTGCCCGCCAGGCTGATCCCACCGGCCCACGTGCCAATGCCTTCCAATCGTAACGCACCCAACCCGTCCTGCCAGCCTGAACCCGCCAGGGTCAGTGGCATGTTAAAGATCGGACTGTTAGGTGTGGCGACGGCATAAACCTGGCTTCCCGGATTCACCGTGATGCTGGAAGGACTGCCAAAACTGTAAGCCCCCGCACCGCTTTGAATGCGGGCGAGGGAAAGGGTCACCGGCCCCGTGAACGTATTCGTGGCATTCAGCGAATAAGCGCTTTGTCCCGCATTACCCGTGCCGAGGAAGTTGAAATTCCCCGGGCCGGTGTATGGGGCCGCTATAGCAATACTGCTCAGCCGATAAAAATTGATGGTCCCGTTGTTGGTCACCGGGCCGTTACCCAAACTTCCCGAGTCGCCCAAGGCGCCGTTGCCCAATTGCACAGTGCTTCCAGGATTGACAGTTGTGCCGCCATAATGATTTTGGGTGGCGGTAATGAGCAATGTACCGGAGCCGGCTTGGGTCAGGCTGCCCGGTCCGTTAATCGAACCATTGAAATTAACCAAGTCCGAACGGTTGAACACCAAAGACCCATAGTCGTTTATGGTGCCACCAGTGAGATATCCCGATGTGCCGCCGTTGCCAACCTGGAGGGTGCCCCCGGCAACGGTGGTCAACCCGGTGTAGGCATTGCTGTTAACCAAGGTCAAGATCCCCGTGCCGCTTTTGGTGAGGGTGGTGGTGCCTGCAATCGGACTGCCCGCAAAAGTATAATTGCCCGACGCATTCACCGTAATGCTCGCCGGAGTGACGGCCGCGGTGAGATTTACATTGGATTTGGTGATGCCGGAATCATCAAAAATCACCGCGTCGGATTGAAAATACTTGTCCGCGATCCCGCCATTCAACCAGTTTGCGTCGGCATTGACGTTCCAGTTGGTGCTCACTCCGCCTTTCCACACAAGACTTGCATTGGTCCCACTGAAACTAACTTGAATGCGATTGGGATTGCTTTCATCCACGGTCGCCGCGTAACGCGTCAAACCAGACGGGCCCAGCACGAGATGGCCGCTCCGCGCCAGCAGATTGCTGACCACGGTGTACGGACCGCCGGTGTAGGGCGTGCCGCCCAGAAAATTGAAGGACAGCGGGGTGCTGACATCCAAGGCCAGGGAACCCCGGACATACAGCAAATCACTGGTCGCACCGCTGGATGAGGCGTCAATGACCACATTTCCGCCGGGATTAATCGTAACGTTGCTGGCCGTGAGGGTTCCGGTGGTTAAGGTCGTTCCTCCCGAAATACTTGCTCCGGACTGTACCACAATTGGACTTGCCGTCGAACCCGTGCCTTGCAGGGTGCCCGCACTTACTGTGGTCACGTTCGTAAAAGTGCTTGCCCCATTCAAGTTAAGGTAGCCGGAACCCTGCTTCGTCAGCCCGCCATTGCCGGAAAGGGAACCGGAAAGGGTAATGGTGCTATTCGAACTGTCGAACGTGGGTGATCCGTTGGTGAGCCGGAGGTTCATCGCCGATGACCAACCGGCGGCGATGGCGGTTGAAGGCACCAGTGTTCCAATGATGCCACCACTCAGTAAGATGGTCGGCAGCACGGCATTGGTCTGGGTGGCTCCACCAATGCCCCCGGTGCCGATGTTGAGGATGCCGCCCGTCATTGTGAAGGTGCTGTTGGTGCCATTGAAGGCTGAGGTGATGCCATTGTCATCCACGGCAAACGTACGGGCATTGATTGTTCCGCCATTCATCGTCATTAGGCCAATGCCATCCCAGCCAACGGCCAGATCATTGTTTGGCACATTGAGGGTACCGCCATTCATCGTGTAGGTGGAAAGCTCAGTCGCCCAATGGCCAATGCGCAAATTATTGCCGACGTTTATCACGCCACCATTTTGGATGACATTGCCACCCGCAACACCACTCGGGTTTCCCAGCAATAAATTAAGTCCAATATTGACCAGCCCATTGGGGTTAACCGTCATTTGGCCGAAGCCACTTTGGCTGATTGACAAGCTGCCTGCCGGTAGTGCGTTGATGCTGGCCGAACCATCCACGGTCATACCGCCCGCTCCCCGCACATTAATATCGCCATTGCCATACTCCAGGGTGTTGCCGGCGCTCGTTATATTGTTTTTATTCGTAAATGCATCCGACCGGTACAGATTCAAAGTTGAATAATTGGTAATATTCCCGGCGACGCTGGCGACGGTGGCATTACCAATTTGGGTTGTGCCAGCGAGTGCCACTAAACCACCGCTAAACGTATTGGAACCGGTCAATATGAGGGTGGCACCGGGCATGAAGGAAACGACTGACCCCGTGCCGCTCATATTGCCCGCGTAGGTGGCACTGGCCGTTTCGAAAAAGGTGACCGTGGTGTTATTAGTTAGGGAACCGCTCCCCAGTGCACCGGTTGCGCCCCCATTACCAACATTCACCACCCCACTGCCGTTCAAACTGCCGCCGCCAGCGAAATCATTGGCCGTAAGCAGCGTGAGATTGCCTGAGTTGCTCTTGATCAACCGGCCCCCGCCCGAGATTTTTCCGGTACCGCTAAAGAGATAGTTCTTCGTCGAATTGATCGTTAGCACAGTCGGTTGCACTGTGGTGGCAATTGAAACCGCGGGCGTGTTGGACCCGAGATCATTAAAGGTGGCATTGTCCCCCTGGAGAAAGACATCCTTGGCGGGCGCCCCGTTGAACCAATTGGTAGTGCTAGCCACGTCCCAGGTGTTCGTCACCCCATCACCCTTCCAGACCAAATTGCCCGGGGCACCGGTAACAATAACCTTTATGGCCCCAGCTGTGGTGTCGTTGGTAAAGGTATAAACATATCGCGATGCCGCCGCCACTAGGAATTGCGAAGGATCGCCGGTGAAGCCATTACCATACTGAATCAAGGTATAAACGCCGCCCACTTTTGGGGTGCCATTCAAAAACGAAATGTTCACGGTGTTGGTCGTGCCAGCCGTCGCGGTGAAATTGGTGACAATGAGCAGATCATTGGTTCCGCCGCCAATCCCGGTAGTCGAGCCCAAATCAAAATTCAAGTTGAGATACCCGCCCAGGCTCAACCCCCCCATGGTCAGGGTGCCAGCCAGATTGTTTCCGCCCGGACTTAGCGTTGACCCCGCTACGCCATTTTGGTCGTTCAAGGTGCCAATCACCGTACCCGAGCCGGTGAGCAGTTGGTTGGCACTTAAGGAAAAATTACCTGCGGAAATGTCAAAAGTCGTATTGCTGGCGACGTTTATCACACTGGATAAAAGGGTGCCAGTAAGAATAACGGTGCCGCCAGTAATAGTGGTGGTGCCCGTCTGGGTATTGGCACCAGACAATGTCGTAATGCCGTTCCGGGCAAAAATCAGGTTTCCCCCATTCTTGATGTTTCCCGAGATTGTCAGGTCGCTCACCGCCTGCCCACGAGCCACATCGAAGGTAACGGTGACGCCTGGGCCAATGGTATTCAGTGGGCTGCTAATGACCGAGCCGGCCACCGAATTCGTCACGTACCATGTGTAACTGCCGTTTCCCCCGGCATTGCCTACGCGGAGTTCACCCCCACTGCTGTTCGGATTGGGGCCGGGTTCGATCGTGCCATCCCAAAGGGTCAAGTTTTGCTTGTAATCTTCTGCATCGAGCATCCATGTGCCGCGATTTAGAAAGACGGACGTGCCACCGCCAATGGCGTGCGTGGTGGTACCATAAATGGTGCCGTTAGTGTTTACGGTAATGAGCGAGGGCGTAAGGGCTCCGCCAAAATCAAGATTGCCCGCCGTTGACACGGTTAGCGTTCCGCTATTGATGAATATTCCGCCGGTAAGCGGCTGACGATTGGTCATTGTAAGGTTGCCGGTTCCGGCCATTGTGAGACTGCCTGCGCCACTCACTGCTCCCAACAAATTAAAACTGCCGCCATCCGTGAGCGTTAGTGGATAGCCGTTGTTGTTAATCGTAGCTGACTGGCCGGCACCGGGTCCCAGGGTCAGAGTTCCAGTAAGTGAGGAAAAGGTCTGCGGCGCGGCCAGCGTCAGGGCGTTGCCGATGGTGTTGCCATCAAATGAGTTGGTTATACCACCCGCAAGGACCAGCGGATTGCCCGCCAAAGTATAGCCACTGTTATTCAGCCATATCCACCCCACTGTCAGCCCGGAGATGTCATTCGAGCTAACGACCTGTGTAGTTCCGGAAAAAATCACGTCGTCGCCGCTCTTGGGCACCCCGTCCCAATTTCCTGAATCGCTCCAATTAGGCGTGGTGCCATTACCTGACCAGGTGTCATCGGCAGCCTCTATGCCTTTGCATAGGCTGAAAAGCACGCCGACCGCAGCCAACGAGCGGAACTTTAAACATTGTGAGGATTGTTTTTTCATGGATTCAATTCTGACTTTGAGGTGCTTGCTTATGAATTTAAAGATGGATCAACGAACAGCCCTTCTAGGGGCAGGTGAAATGTAACTGCCGCATAATCAAGGTATGATGTGTTCATTTAGTTGGAAACGGTGGCACGGGATTTTCCTTCAAAACCCTAATACGCATATTCCTAACAGCGCTTTCTTCCTCTGACCATACCACATTCGGGGGAGTTTTAGGGGGAGTTTTAAATTGACACCCCAATTTCAGATTTTAAGTACTATTAGCTGGGCCAGCTAGCTTGACTTAGGAGGACTGCTATGGCCGATGTGAAGTGATCCTCGAAGGCACCCCAACCGAAATTACAAGGTGTTTTTCAAAGACCAAATCGACGGCACGGGACAAGGCGGTGTCCACAGGGCCAGCGGAGGAGATATAGGTGGCCTGGCGGAGGGCCGCCGGCCAGCCGTGAGCCATGGCCACTGAAATGCCGGACCATTCAAACATGGGCACGTCGTTGTCGCCATCACCAAAAGTGATGGTTTCGGCCGGTGTCAACCCAAGGTGCTCGGATAGAATTTGCAGACCGGAAGCTTTGGAAACCCTTAAAGGCATGAATTCGAGTAATTTCGCATGAGTGCGCACCATCTGGACAACGCGCAGATCAACCAGGTTTTGTTGCAGGGTGCGCTCGATGTCAGCGGGGAAACCCATCCAGAGTAATTTAAAAATTGGCTGCTCCAAAATTTCTTGATTCGAGCAAAAGCGCGGGATGCAGCCGGCCAGGTCGGAATAAAACTGAAGGTGCTCATTCCAAGGCGAGTTGGTAAGAACTTCATCCATACCGTAAGCGGTTATTGTGAAGCCCAATGCGGCCCCCTGGGTCAGTGCTTCCTGGACCCGGATGGCGGGCAGGAATTCAGTGGTGAGAATGTCGTTACGGTCCAGGTTACTAATTTCCCCGCCCTGGCACGAAACAATCCAGTTCACCCCCGGCAGTTGTTCGGCATACCGGCGCATGTTTTTGTAATGGCGACCGGAAGCCAGCACGACTTGCAGCCCGGCATTTTGCAATCTTGCCACGGCCTGTCCGTTGGTCGCGCTAATTCGGGTGTCGTGGCCCAGCAAGGTGCCGTCCAGGTCGATTGCTGCGAGTTTAAAGATTCGGGGCATTATTCAAATGGGATTACCGCATTCTCATTTGTGCTTGGGCTCCCAGAGTTCGATGCGATTGCCTTCTGGATCCATGATCCAGGCGAAGCGCCCGAAGGCATCATCCTCGATCTTCTCAATTTTCACACCCCGCTCGCGCAGTTGGGCGACCATCCGGTCCAAATTCGCGACGCGATAATTAATCATCAAAGATGAAGACGTTGGGCCAAAATAGGTGGTGTTGGTCGGAAACAGTGCCCAGGTGGTTTGGCCAACTTCTTTAGGATGTTCTTGCTCACGCCAGGTAAATTCGGCAAAGCCATGCTGGGATTGGATGCCAAGATTCTCGCGATACCAGGCGGCCATTGTTCTGGGGTCTTTTACTTTGAAAAATACTCCCCCGATGCCCGTAACATGTTCCCCTGGGAGCCCGTTCAAATGGGGTGCGGGAGAACTTGATTTAATTTTTTGCGACGCGCAACCACACGCCATCACTAACAATAGTGAAATGCCCAGGCAAGGAGTTCGCATAATACGTAATGCCGCCTTATAACAATTATAACCCAACGGAGTTCAGATTAATTCTCGCACCTTCGAACTGCAAGGGTTTTCTGGCAAACTGTCGTGTAGTTTTCAAAAGGAGAATTTTGTGTGCGAGCAAAAGGAGACATTAATCAGAAGACCGGACAGTGGAGCAGAACGATTGGTTTGGCCTTTTGGTTGGGGGCATGGCGGAGGTAATAGACGTCGCCATCTG
>CAIZWI010000402.1 GCA_903936645.1 uncultured Verrucomicrobia subdivision 3 bacterium | reverse complement strand
GTCGCTCCGCAAAACCCTCGAGGCTCAATGGTCCTTTCAGGTTTTGGACATGGACCGCCGGCTGGTGGCCTTCAAAGATTTGTCGGTGGGCACCGTTAACTCCTGGCAATGGGATTTCGGGGATGGCACGACTTCCACGGAGCAGAATCCCCTGCATGCCTATCACGATCCGGGCCATTACGTGGTGGTCCTGTGGGTGGCGGGGCCGGCGGGAAAGTCGCGCCGGGCCAAGGTTTGGGATGTGGTCTTAAAATAATTGAACAACATGAAGTTACCTCATTGGCGGTTGATGCCACGCTGGCTGCTCGTCCTGGCCCTGATGGCCGGGTTGTCCGGTCTGCGGGCAGCCGAGACTTTCAATCCGTTTAGCTATGGCGCCACCGGCAACGGTGTGACCTTGGACACGGTGGCAGTGCAAAAAGCCATTGATGCCGCAGCCCGGGCCGGGGGCCGGGCCCAGGTGGACATTCCGCCGGGCTTTAGTTTTTTGGTGGGCACCCTGGTGTTGCGCGGGGGCATCGATTTTCATCTGGAGGGCCAGCTCGTGCTCAGCACCAACCAGGCTGATTACTCGGGCGACGCTGTGATCACCGCTTCCAACGCGGTGAATTTGCAAATCAGCGGGACGGGCAGCATGGTGGGCCGGTCATTGTCCTGGATGACGGGCTACGACCGGGCAGGGGAGTGGTGGCTGTTCGCGCCCTGGCGGCCCAAAATGTTTATGCTCACCGGTTGCACGAATCTCACCGTGCGCGACCTCACGTTTGGTGACTCCCCCTACTGGGGACTGCACATGCTCGGCTGCCACAATGTGCTGGTGGATCATGTGACGGTCCGCAACCGGCTGGATGTCCCCAATTGCGACGGCATTGACCCGGATCACTGCCAGCAGGTGGAAATTCGCAACTGCGACGTGCTCTCCGGGGATGATGCCATTGTGGTGAAGAACACGCGGCAGACCAATGACTATGGGCCGAGTGCCTTTGTGTATGTGCATGACTGCACCTTGCAAACCCAGGATGCCGGCGTGAAAGTGGGCACCGAGACGGTGAGCGATATTCACGACATCCTCTTTGAACGCTGCCGGGTGCTGAGTGCCAGTCGCGGCATTTGCATCCAACTGCGGGATGAAGGCAGTATTTCGAATGTGGTATTTCGGGACATTCAGTTTCTCTCCCGGTTTTATGCCGATCCCTGGTGGGGCCGTGGCGAGGGGATTTCCCTGACTGCCATTCCGCGAACGCCCGCCACGAAGCTGGGAAGCATGCAGCACATCCTCATCACCAATGTCACCGGCCGGGCGGAAAACAGTGTGCGGATCAATGGTACGCCGGACAGTCATATCCGCGACGTGCGGCTGGAAAATGTTACGGTCACGCTGGATCGGTGGACCAAATATCCCGGTGGCCGTTACGACAACCGCCCCACGAAAGTGCTGGAGCCCATCGAACTCCACACCACGCCGGGGTACAATATTCGGTATGCCGATGGCGTGGTGCTCAAGAACTGCACCCTGCGCTGGGGTAAGAAAATCCCAGATTACTTTACCACCGCCTTGGAGACCGACCATGTGACCGGGCTGGAATTGTGGGGTTTTAAAGGCGTGTCCGCGCATCCGGAGAAGTTTCCAGACTTCCTGAATCGGTGAGCTTTTGCTGTTGGGGTGTTCCACAAACCGCGCAGGAATCCAGGGCCGAAAACTAGTCGCAAGCGGACAAGACGCTCGCGATGAGGCACCAAGCCGAAGAGCTTTTGCGGACGGAGAAAACTCTCCAGCGACAGCCGGTCTTGGGCAAAATTGGCAACCGGCAGCGGCACGGAAAAGCCATCGGCGTTTGCTGGTCTGAACATTGGTTTGGGGCAAGGGTAAAACCACCACCTCACCCCCGATAGGCCGGCCCACGCTGCATCCGCATCGCGTTTGCCCCCGAGGAAACGCGCACAGTCAGAGACCTCACGCGGCAATCATTCTGGCAAGCCAGGTAAATCGCTTGCCAGGGCGGTCAGCCTCATTCTGGCACCGGGGTTTGCTCCAGGATTTGCTGCACCACATCGGTGGTTTTCAGGCCTTGCCAGGGCGCTTCGGCGCGGACGATCAAACGGTGAGCCAGGACGGTGGTGGCCAGCTCGCGGACATGCTCCAGGGTCACGGTGTCGTTCCCTTGAATGGCGGCCAGGGCCTGGGCGGCCCGGAACAAGCCCAGTGACCCGCGCGGGCTGGAACCGAGCACCAGGGCCGGATGCCGTCGCGAGGCCTGGACGAGCGCGAGAATATAATCGCACGCGGACGAACTGACTTTCACCGCGCGCACGGCCTGCTGGCATTCGGTGATGCGATCCGGATTGGTCACCGCCTGGAGGGTTTCAATGGGATGCCGCATCTGGAAGCGTTCCACCATCAGCTTCTCATCCGCCAACTGGGGATAGCCCAGGGACATGCGGGTGAGGAAACGATCTTTCTGGGCCTCGGGCAATTCAAAGGTGCCCGCCTGGTCGATCGGATTCTGGGTGGCAATGACCATGAAGGGCCGTTGCAGATGATAAGTTACCCGTTCCATGGTGACCATGCCCTCACCCATGGCCTCCAGCAAGGCCGCCTGAGTGCGGGGGTTGGAGCGGTTCACTTCATCCACCAGGACAATTTGGGCAAAGAGCGGGCCAAAGCGAAATTCCGTGCGTCCGGTTTGCGCATCCAGGTAATTGCCGCCCAGGACATCGGCGGGCTGCAGGTCCGGGGTGCATTGAATGCGCTTAAACGTGCAGCCGGCGCTCAGGGCGAGGGCCCGGGCCAGCATGGTTTTGGCCACGCCGGGAACGTCTTCCAACAACAGGTGCCCCTCGGCCATCAGGGTCGCCACCGCCAGCCTGATCTGCGCGGGTTTTCCCACGATCACGCGTTCGACATTCTCAATGAGCTGGCGGGCCACCGGGGCCACTTGCGGGAGCAAGAACGCCTGGGGTGCTTCCACGGGCGGCACAATCAATTTTGCCCGGGCCACGGCCGGGGTGGCATCAAAGACGAGGGCTGTCATTTTGCCGCACACCGGGCAGGTGACTTCGGGGCCGGTCATTTTGGCCGTCACTTCGAAGGGTTGGCGGCAGCGCTGGCAGAAAGATTTCGGCATAAATGGATGTAAGTTTGGTTGCTTGAATAGCAGATTTTATCCCGGGGCAATAGTTGAATTATCGGGTTTTCGCGCGGGGCCGGGCGGCGGGTCCATTGCTTGATGTGTCCAATCCCGGCTTTACAGGGTGGGCGGCGCGTTTTACTGTGCTGTCCGCATGAGCATTTACACTTCGCGGCAGATCATGACCCAGGACACGATCGCAACGGCGCTGCCATTACGCGCAGGACCCTGCCGCCGCCCGCCATGGGCCATGCTGCTCGGAGGCATTTTAAATCTGGCCTGGCTGGTGGCCGGACCACCCCAAACCGTCGCCCAAACGGCGGGCACCAATCAACTATCTATGGAAACTGCCGACCCCTATCTCTGGCTGGAAGACGTTCACGCCCCCAAGTCCATGGCCTGGGTGAAAGACCAGAATGCCAAGTCCACCGGCATTTTGCAGGCGGACCCGGACTACCGGCCGGATTATGACGCCCTGCTCAAGGTGATGGATGCGACCGACCGCATTCCCTTCGGCAGTTTTGATCACCAATATATCTTTAACTTCTGGCAGGATGCGCCGCATCCCAAGGGAGTTTGGCGGCGCACCACGATTACGGATTACGCCCAGGCCCAGCCAACGTGGGAAACCCTGATTGATGTGGATCAACTGGCCAAGGACGAAAAGGAAAACTGGGTTTGGAAAGGTGCGGACAGTGCCCCCTCGCTCAAGCATTCGCTAGTTAATCTGTCGCGGGGTGGTGGCGATGCCGTGGTGGTGCGTGAATTTGACCACGCCAGCGGGACGTTTATCAAGGATGGTTTTACCCTGCCTGAGGCGAAATCCGCCATTACTTACCTGAACGATGACACCGTGCTCTTTGGGACGGATTTTGGCCCCGGCTCCCTGACCAAGAGCGGTTATCCCCGGATCGTGAAATTATGGAAGCGCGGCGAGCCCCGGTCCGCCGCCCGGACCGTTTATGAAGGCCAGGTCGATGATGTTTCGGACACCGGCATCGTGTTCCGGCAGCCCGCCGGCACCATCGCCCTGATCAACCGGGGCATCACCTTCTACACCCAGGAATATTTTTATCTGCAACCGGATGGCTCCACGCTGAAACTCCCGCTGCCGCTGGGAGCCGACCTGAAAGGCGCGCAAAACGGCAACCTGATCTTTACATTGCGCGATGACTGGACGCCCCCGGCGGGCAAGCTGATCACCAAAGGATCGCTGGTCGCCTTCCCCCTGCTGCCCTTTGTGAAGTCGCAACAACCGCCCACCTTTTCCGTGCTGTACACGCCGGATGAGCGGAGTTCGGTGGATGCCGTGACTGCCGGGCGCGATGCGGTGTATGTTTCCATTTATAGCAATGTGACCGGGAGCATTCACGCTTTCCATTGTGGAGCCGATGGCACTTGGAGTGATACCAAACTGAATCTGCCCGCCGGGGGTTCCACCAGCATCGCCACCGCCAATGATTGGGGCCCGGAGGCGCAGTTCACGTTTGAAAGTTACATTCAGCCGCCCACGCTGTATGCCGATGCGGGTGACCATCATTTGGTCCCCATCAAATCGTTGCCTGGCCGTTTCGAGGCGGCCAACCTGGCGACGGAACAGTTTTTCGCCACTTCCAAGGACGGCACCAAAATTCCTTATTTCGTGACCAAAGCCAAATCGGTCACGGGTCCCGCGCCCACAGTGCTGTATGGCTATGGCGGGTTTGAGATTTCGCTCACGCCGAAATACTCGCCTAATTTCGGTCTGCTTTGGCTGAACCGGGGCGGGGTTTTTGTGGTGGCGAATATTCGCGGCGGTGGGGAGTTTGGCCCGGGCTGGCACCAGGCCGCCCTGCTGGAGCACCGGCAAAATGCCTATGATGATTTCCAAGCCGTCGCCATGGATCTGGTGAAGCGCGGTTTCTCCACGCCCAAGCAACTGGGCATCATGGGCGGCTCCAACGGGGGGCTGCTGGTGAGCGCCAACATGGTCGAGCGCCCCGAGCTCTTTGGCGCGGTGGTCTGCCAGGTTCCGCTGATTGACATGATTCGCTTCACCCAAATCGGGGCCGGGGCTTCGTGGAGTTCTGAATACGGCGACCCAGCGGACCCAGCCGCCCGTGCCTGGATTCTGAAATACTCGCCCTACCAGAATGTGCAGGCGGACAAAACGTATCCGCCGGTGTTCTTCGTCACCGCCACCAGCGATGACCGGGTGACGCCAGTGCATGCCCGCAAAATGGCGGCCAAGATGGAAGCTCAAGGCCACGAAGTGCTGTTTTACGAAAGCACGGATGGCGGACATGCCGCCGCCGCCAACCACAAACAATCGGCCGAAATGTGGGCGCAAAGTTTTGTGTATTTGAAGCAGAAGCTGGGGCTGGGCGAAGGAATGAAGCCATAATAATGGTTTTAAATTGGATAACTCAACGTTCCGTGCACGTAATCCACGGGCGTGCGCTGGTAATTCGCTCGGTTTGCCATGACTTTTATGAATTTTTTAAACTGAGGGATTTGTCCGTCCGGTGATTACCCTGCATCCTGCATGGGGCATTCGGGCCGATTCAACCTGCGGCGGAGGTCAGTGTTAGTCGGACTTGAGGCCGGCTTGGAAAGTGACACATTATGAAAAAGTCTCTGCGCCAATTCTCATTTGGCTGCCCAACGGTCCCACCAGGCTTGCAAATACCTGTCGCCATGGTGTTGACCTTTATGATCGCGCTGCCTTGCGGTGATACGGCTTTTATCTCAGCCCATAAGCTTGAGCAGGCAGGTCAATGGGGGGGCGCTCGCTTTTATCAAGCGCTCATATTATTGGGATGGTTGGGCGGAATGATCGTTTTCCTTCCGCGCACCAATAATACGTCAAAATTCCGGCCCATATACCTGCTTGGCCAACTATCATTGTTGGTACGCTATTGGTTGTTCGCCGTCATCATTGTTTGTCTCCTTGAAGCCGGGCCAGCACCAAGATGACCATCCGATATCAAACCACCTTTCGTGATATGCTCGCTTTTGGATTATATCACTATCCGCGCTCCCCAATCATTCTAGGTACGTATGCCGTGGTTGTATGCTTTATTTCATGGGATGCCGCGCGCTCGTTTCCCGCCGACATGTCCGGTTTTGCCCAGGCCATCGTCATGCTGTTCGTGGCTGCGACCGGCTCCCTGATATATACCGGCGTTTTAGCCATGGTTTTTGTTTTGGGCATGCTATCCCGGCGCAATCAGACATTTTTAACGGAGCATGCCATCACGGTTGGGGCGGCATTTTTTGTGGAGGAGACCCCCTACAATCGAACTGAATACAACTGGTTGGCCGTCCAAAAACTGGCCCGTACAAAGCGTTACCTGTTCATTTATATTTCACAAAATGCCGCGCACGTCATCCCCCGACGGGCGTTTGCGAGTGACGCTGATTGGCAGGCGTTTTATGCTGTTTGCCAGCAGGCCACGGAACCGCTGGTAAAATCTAAACGGCGGCCTGGCAGAGTCTCGCATCCGGGAAACATCGAATGAATCAATCCCTGGATTGATTTAATCAATTTCCCGAGCGGCCGGCTTGTTGGTAAGCTTGGTTTATGAATCCGGACGCAAGGATAAGCAAGCCAGGTTTCGGCTCCCGCCTGACTATTACCCTCGGAAGTATTGCCATGCTGGTCGGTGCCATCGACCCCATGGAAGGCTCTGTCATCATTCTGCCCGGCAGTGCCTTGGTTGCGCTTGGTTACTGGCTTGGCCACCAAGAACGCCGTCTAACGGTTTACCGGGTTTGGGTGTTTGTCCTCGTTGCGATTGGGGTGGCCGCGCTTTTTGGCTTAAGCCACCTGGGCGGCATCGGGGGGCCTTCCGGACATTCCATGTGGTGGGGCATCCTGATCCTGCCCTATCTCATTGGCTGGTCCATGGGGGTTTGGGGTCCGGGCACGCCACGATGGTTGCTAGGATTGGGCATCGTGGTGGGAGGCTGGTATTTGGTGCTGGCTTCCATGGTCTTAAAACACGGACTGGCCCGCCCCAATGCGAGTAATCTGCCCGCCATTATCATTGGTGCTTTTGGCGTCCTGACGCTGGCTGGTTGTATTTGGCGGCTGAAAAGGGATCTGGCCAACCGATAATGCGCTCGCGAGGCCGCGCTGACCGCGACCAGGCTAAACCGGCATTGACAGCCGCATCAGTCCAGGCCGCGCCACTTTCTGCTTTTGTGAGGTCCCGGCAAAACTTACACTCGGGGCATGAACATACAATCTCTGGCGTCCTTTCCGGTCGCCCGGCCACGGCGGTTGCGGCAGTCGCCGGCGTTGCGGCGGTTGGTGGCGGAAACGCAGTTGAATGTCGCCCAACTGGTCCTGCCGCTCTTCGCGCGCAGCGGCAGCAAGTTGCGCCGGCCGGTGGACGCGATGCCCGGGGTGTTTCAATTGTCGCCGGATGAAATTGTGCGGGAGGCGACCACGGCGTATGAATTAGGCGTGCCCGCCGTGCTGCTGTTTGGCATTCCGGACAAAAAGGATGCCAAGGCTTCCGGGGCCTACGCCAAGAAGGGGATTGTCCAGGAAACTGTGCGTTTGCTGAAAAAGGAATTACCATCGCTCTTGGTAATTACCGATGTGTGTCTGTGTGAATATATGAGCCACGGCCATTGCGGCATTGTGGCGGATGGTAAAATTTTGAACGATCCCTCCCTGAAACTGCTGGCGCGCACGGCGGCGAGCCATGCGGAGGCCGGGGCGGACATGGTGGCCCCCAGCGATATGATGGATGGCCGGGTGCGGGCGATTCGTGCGGAACTGGATCAGGCGGGCTTTGGGGACACGCCCATTATGTCTTATGCGGCGAAATTCGCCTCGGCGTTTTATGGACCCTTCCGGGAGGTGGCCGAGTCCACCCCGCAATTTGGTGACCGGCGGAGTTATCAGATGGATGCGGCCAATGCCAGCGAAGCCTTGCGGGAAGTGGCCCAGGATATTCAGGAGGGGGCGGACCTGGTCATGGTGAAACCAGCACTGGCCTATCTGGATATTATTCAGCGGGTTAAAGCCGAGTTCGGGCTGCCCACGGCGGCCTACGCCGTGAGCGGGGAGCATGCCATGATCAAGGCGGCGGCCCAGCGGGGGTGGATTGATGAAAAGGCGGTGACCCTGGAGAGTTTGCTCGCCATGCGGCGGGCCGGGGCGGACATTTTGATCACCTATGCGGCCATGGATGTGGCCCGCTGGCTGCGTCCGGGGTGAGGGTGTGAGACAAAATTCTTCCGGCAGGTTCATTTTCACGGGTTTTGGCATAATAAGCATCTAGAAGTCTAGGGATTGCATGGATT
>CAIZWI010000401.1 GCA_903936645.1 uncultured Verrucomicrobia subdivision 3 bacterium | reverse complement strand
GAAAGCCTACCCACCACTGGAGGAATCAGGCCCCCAAGCACCAAAACCACCGCTGCTCGATCGCCGCAATCCAATGGCTGCCAGCGCCCGTTGAAACATGGTCCCATACCAGGCGGGCCGGAAAACGTGGAATGGTTCGGGGCAATTTGCAACATCCAACTGTAAACGTTCCAGGTACAGTCCGGTATCCTGCCAGCGCCGCAACACTTGGGCCAGGTCAGCTTGAGGTTGAAGTCCGGAACGCTGAACCAGCACAACCCGTTGTATGCCTTGGGCGATCAGAAAAGTGGCGGATGGAAAATCAGTCGTAAAGCAAATGGACCGATTATCGAATTGCGAGGGGTGAACGATGCGTCGGGGAGCACGACGATGGGCATCCAGCAAGAATGCAGGTGGTGCATTCAATGGCAAAGCCGCCGCGGCCAGCTTTTCGGCACTGCAGGTTAAGGCAGTCATAATCTCCGAAACATTGACCACAGTGGTGCTGTGCACCAAAAAATCGAGTTCAGCAAGCCGCGCAATGCCCGGCATGGGGACGGCATTGTAAAGCGGTACAGGGCGAAATCCCAGTGAGGTAAGCGCCAGTCCCAGCCAAACACTTTCAGCGCCGGGCAAGTCCAGAACCAGCGCAGCACGCATGTCCAGGTTTCGGGCCCAGGCGATATCTGGCAATTGCGGGATGGCCGCAGGAAAAGCAGGGATTGAATCCAAGTGGGCGAATAAAACTGGTTTGGCCCACGGCGACCACCGGGCTGTTGCGGGCGCCCAAATATCAAAGATTTCCGCCTTATTCATTTTCGGTAAGAAGCAATGCGGCATCCACAGCCAAATAATCCACCCAGGGCTTTTCGGATAAGCGCACATAGGCGCCGGCAGCTTTGCCGTTCACGGTATAAATGCCCACGCATGCATGACGCGGGCCCTCGGGAGTTGCCACCGGTAATGATTCAAAGCGCTTTTGGGCGATCCAATTCCAAGGAAAAAGCCGGGCCCGCCAGCGTGCCGCACGCCATTGATGCGGCTGCAGCCAGTCTCGTGCACTCACTGCGTCGCCAGTATTGCAAATGGCGGTCTTGAGCAACCAACTTTTATCAGTATTCAAACCCACGTCCCGTGGATCGCGCGTTTCTGGCAACAATGCCTGCCAGGTGGGCAATTGGGTGGCAAGCTGGCTCCACACGAGCGGAACCCGTTTGCTTTCCGAGATAATGGCCAGGGCCGGGTTGGCCACCGGTGTTTTGCCACCGCGAAAATAGAATTTCCAACCCAGGCTGGCTGGGAGTCGCGACAGCCACTCGGCCTGATAAAATCGCAGAATGGCCGCCACTGGCCCGCGATACCAAGGTGTGTCGAGTGAAGCAATGCCGTCGCGCCAGCGTATTTGTTCCGGAGTAACCAATTGGGCGCGGCATCCGAATTCGCGCAATCGGGCTGCCAAGAAAGCGTTTACTTGATGGTCTTCCATGTAGCCGGTGGCTGATAGCAGGGCAATCATCCCGGCTGGTCCGGTGGCGGATGCCAGTAATTGACACCAGACTGCCGCCGGATCGCCAGCTGGCTGCAAACCGGGAAAATGATTAGACATCAACCGCGTAAAATAGGATGCCTCACCAAACCCACCCGGCACATCACTGTTCGCTTCGGTAATCCGCCAGCCTTGAGTGGTCGGATGAAAATCAAACCGGATCACCCGGACCGGTGCCGGCGTTAATGGCGCGGCATCCCGCAATACAGATTGCAAGGCGACAGGTAATCCCAGAGCGGCCAGCAAATGTGGCCGCCGGACAATTTCCGCCTCCGCTGCAACGGCCTCCGAGGCGAGTTGCTCCGCTTGTCGGGCGAGCTGATTCCACACGCGACGCGGCATGACAATTGGAAACGGAGCCAAGGTGTTAATATCGCCTACTTGAGGATCCCACTTGCAACCATCAAGTATAAAGCGCCGGCGTAAAACCGATTGCTTGGCGATATCAATTGGTAATTCGGTACGCAGATCATTCCGCGCGGATGGGCTGAGCGCCAGCCCTCCGCGAATCGGTTCGGCCAGGTTCGAAATCATCTCGGCATGCCCTCCCACGCGCCGAGATGCCATATCCATAACAGGGCAAAAACAAGATAACATATGGAAGGAATCAA
This sequence comes from uncultured Verrucomicrobia subdivision 3 bacterium, assembly GCA_903936645.1. Classification (GTDB taxonomy): domain Bacteria; phylum Verrucomicrobiota; class Verrucomicrobiia; order Limisphaerales; family UBA11358; genus UBA11358. Next base: position 1,041 of record CAIZWI010000401.1, on the reverse strand, counting down.
GCCGCATACTCCCCAATTGGGAAATGGACATAATATGCTGGGCCGGATTCGGTGTTCGATGTAAATGGCACTGCCCAACAAGACCAATGCCGGCCAGCCATCGCGGAAGAAATCATGAATCGTGCCGGTCATGGAATGCCAGTCACCGGCCAATGCTCGGCCAAACATCAATCCCACCGATGTGAGAAATGCACCCATTCGCAAACCCGAAGCCAGATCGCGTTCTACGGAAATTGATGCTGATACATGTGCCCCCATCTCCATCACCAGCCAAAGCGCAAATAATCCAGCTGTACCCACGGCTGCGGAAAAAACATTATTCCAATAGGTGGGGCCTTCCCCAAGATTGCCGCCGGTAAAAATGAAAGTGATGCCAAGGATGCCCCCGCATATGGCAATAAATGCCGCTCGATTATTTCGCTCCAGAGCATCGTCGTGTACGCTCAAGCCCAGCCACGCAAACGCGCTTCGTGCCGCCAGCAGCCAAACTCCTCCCAAAATCGTTAAACCCCCAATTTCCTCCAAATGCCCCCGGACTTCCCAAGCACCCCATAAATATAATGCGATGGCGATTAAACTCAAACAGAGCAGCATGCAAGCCCGCATTAAAATTCGACGTGCTTGGAAGGCTCCGAATCTACCAACTCTCCCCCACAGCATGTAAATGACGGTCACAAAGCCATTAATGTCCCAATGCTGACCAGCTGCAATGAAAAACTTTGCTCCTGTGCCAAAATTCAAGCCCGATTGCAGTATGAATGAACCGACCGCAATTATCGTTCAATATTTGGAAATGTCGGCGTCCTCGTTCGTGATGAAATAATTCGGCGCACGGCCGTGACGTCCCTACAAAAATGCAGAGGGCGGACAGTTACCTGTCCGCCCTCGTTGATTAATTTCGGCGCGAAGGACTTACGCCTTTGCGGTCAACACCGTCTCGAGCAGTTCATTCAACCGCTTGAGCATGGCGCGGGGGTCGTCCAGCAGGCCGGCAGCCACACGGGCGTTGTCATAAACCTGCTCGGCCACTTTGGCGGCCAG
>CAIZWI010000400.1 GCA_903936645.1 uncultured Verrucomicrobia subdivision 3 bacterium | reverse complement strand
CACAAGGCCAGTCCGGGACGGAATCTGCGATGGCTCCAGTTGGTGGCACTGCTCTGCCTTGGCTCGCCCGGTCCGGGATATGCCGACACCATGGCGGTGAAGGACGTTTTGACACCCGCCGCTCCAGCAACGGTGCGGATTACCGGGCGGCTTGGTGCAAAACTCGACCTATGTGTCACCAATCGCCTGCTAGAGCAGGATGTTGAGACGCTGGTGGCCCCTTATCGGGACAAAACGGAAATTGGCGGCGCGGACTGGCGTTGTGAGTATTGGGGCAAGTGGTTCACGTCCCTGACCCTGGCCGACGCCTATCATTCCACGCCCGCCACGCGGGAACTGCGGGATGAAGCCACCAAGGCCCTCATTGCGACGGCGGCTCCCGATGGCTATCTCGGCACGCGGGTACCGGCACACCGGATGGAAGGCTGGGACTTGTGGGGTTGTAAATATGCCTTGCTGGGCTTGCTAGCGGATTATGACCGCACCGGGGATCCGGCCGTGCTGGCCGCCGCGCGTCGGCAAGGGGATGTATTGATCAGCGAATTCGGTCCGGGCAAAACGAGCATTGCCGACGTGGGGGAATGGAACGGGTTGCCGGCCTCCTCCGTGCTGGAACCGGTCACTTTGCTGTATGAGCGCACCGGTGAGTTTAAATATCGCGACCTGGCGGAGCACATTGTCGCTTGCTGGAGTGCGCCGTCCAAACGCTTGCCCGCTGGCATGCGGTTGGTGGAAGATGCACTCGCCGGTAAAAACCCGGACCAGATGTGCGCCCCGAAAGCCTATGAGATGATGTCGTGCTTTGAGGGTTTGTGTGAATTGTACCGGGCCACGGGCAAGCGGGAGTATCTAGAGGCGCCGGAAAAGCTGGCGGACGGAATCTTTCGCGAAGAGGCGACTCTCGTCGGCGTGGGTACCCACAACGAGATTTGGTATAGTGGTGCGAAACTACAGACCGGCGTCATCGAAAACCCCATGGAGACCTGCGTGACGGCGACGTGGATGAAATTCTGCGATCAATTGTTGCGATTAACGGGGGACGGGCGTTACGCGGACGAGCTGGAGAAGAATCTCTATAACGGACTGCTGGGCGCGATGATGGCCGACGGCAAATGGTGGGCTTACTTTGAGGGTTTGATGGGGGTGCGGGTGCCGAGTTATGTGCAACACGCGGACGTGGGGCTGAGTTGCTGCGTGGTCAACGGTCCGCGCGGGCTGATGCTGACGCCGTTCTGGGCCTTCATGCAAGGCGCGGACGGTCCGGTGATCAACCTTTATGCGCCCGGCAGCGCGCAGGTGGGCGCGGTGAAATTGGAAATCAACGGCGACTATCCCGTGAGCGACCGGGTGGAAATCCGAGTGCGGCCGGAACACACCGGCGAGTTTACGCTGGCATTGCGCATCCCGGCCTGGAGCGAACGGACGGAGCTGGCGGTGAACGGTGAGCCCCAGTCGGTGACGCCCGGGTATGTCAAACTACGCCGGACGTGGCATGCAGGGGACCGGGTGAGCATCAAATTCGACCTGCGCGCACAGGTAGTGGAGTTAAACGGGCAAGTCGCGCTGCAACGCGGGCCAGTGGTACTGTCGCTGGACAACCGGCTCACGCCCGCCGCCACCGGCCAGGTCACGCTCGACCGGCATCCGTTATTGCAGCCCAACCCGGCCGCAGTGAAAAAGATTGGCGCCTGGATGGCCTTTGATGTGGGCGGACTTACCTTTTGTGATTATGCCTCCGCGGGCAACGGTTTCAGTGAGCAAAACCAGTTTCGCACGTGGCTGCCGCAACCGCTCGATCTGGCGACGGTATATCAGACCGGCCAGACGTGGCAGACGCTGTCGCATGCCCGGACGTGGACCAATCCGCCCAAGCCCCGGCCGCACGTGGAAAACCGGGCGAAAGATTTGGCGCTGGCGGCGAACGGCGCCACCGCCACATCCGACAGCGAATATGCCAACGAACCGGGGGGCACCGCCAGGCTGATTGACGGAGTGATTGCCACGCCCGAAGATTTTTCGAACCGCTGGCATTCGTCACTGGACCAACCGCATCCGCATTGGGTGGAAGTGCACCTGGCCAAACCGGCCAGGATTCGCACCGTGGTAATTCACTTCGCGGACCCGGCCGGTTATCCAGTGAGTTTCGCGGGCACCGTACGGGTTGACGGTCAGGAGCGCGAGGTCATCAATGTTACCGGCAACCGCGAGAGCCAAACCTATCGCGTGAAGATTAAACCAGTGACGACCGACGCCTTCCGTTTAACCATTAGCGCCTCGGCCAACCCGGCCTATCCTAATGCAGCGCAGCTCAGTGAAATCGAACTCTACCAATAGTTGAATGCGCCAGTTTGAGCATGGCTCCTGGCACCCAGGCGAATGCCCGCCATCGGTTGGTGCGCCTGGAACTCGGATGCTGGAAAGGGAACCAGCAAAATTCCCTCAGGCCATCCCAAGCCTGAGGGAATTCATCACGATATTACCAAATGTTCGCCCGCAGTTCCGGGGCCCGCCACATGGGGGTGCCCGGCTTAATGTCAAAGGCGTCAAAAAACATCTGATAATTCATGACCGGACCCACAGAACGGAACTGCCCGGGTGAATGCGGATCCACGGTGATCAGCCGGCGTACTTCGGCATCGCGGGCATTGGTGCGCCAGATTTGGGCGAAGGACAGGAAAAACCGTTGCTCGGGGGTGAAACCATCAATCAGTTTGCGGTTCTCGGGGTGTTTTGCCAGCGTGCGTTCCAGGGCATCGAAGGCAATACTAATGCCACCAAGGTCGGCAATATTTTCACCTAGCGTAAGCTTGCCATTGACATGCAAACCGGGCAGAGCTTCGAAGCCATCATATTCATCCACCACTTTCTGGGCCCGAGCCTCGAATTGTTTGGCGTCATCGGCAGTCCACCAATCGTTGAGATTGCCATCCGCATCGAACTTGCGGCCCTGATCGTCATAACCATGGGTGATCTCATGGCCAATCACCACCCCAATCCCGCCATAGTTCACCGCGTCATCCCTGGTGACATCAAAGAACGGCGGTTGAAGGATGCCGGCGGGAAAGACAATTTCATTTTGGGCGGGGTTGAAGTAGGCGTTCACCGTGGGGGGCGTCATGCCCCACTCGGTGCGGTCCACCTTTTGACCCACCCGCACATCTTGGCGATGCTCCTCAAAGGCGGTGGCCCGGCGCAGGTTGCCGTAATAATCCTCCCGGTCAATCCGGATGGAAGAGTAATCGCGAAACTTATCCGGGCAGCCAATTTTCTGCGTAAAACGGGCGAACTTGGCCAGTGCCTTGGCCCGGGTGGGAGCCGTCATCCATTCCAACTTGGCGAGGTGATCGGCAAACACCGCCTTGAGATTGTCCACCAGCGCCGCCATGCGGGCGTGGGCTGCCGGCGGGAAATATTTTTCCACATACAACTGGCCGAGGGCTTCGCCGATGGAGCCATTCACCGCCCCCACCGCGCGCTTCCAACGGGCTTCCTGAACCGGCCGGCCGGTTAACACGGTCCCGAAAAATTTGAAATTCTCCGCATCCACGGCGGATGGCAATGCTCCCGCGGCACCGTGCAGCAAGTGCCAGCGCAAATAGGTCTGCCATTCGGTCACGGCATGCGTGGCCAGCAGTTTTTCCAGGGCGTCAAAAAATTCCGGCTGTCCCACCACCAAATTGGTAATGTCCGGCATCCCGCGAGTGGCCAGGTACGACGGCCAGTTCAAACCGGGGTTGCGGGCCGCGAGGGCAGTTACCGTCAGTTTGTTGTAATTTTTATCCGGATCCCGCAAGTCCACCCGCGAGCGACTGGCCTTGGCCAGTTCCGTTTCCAAGGCCATGACGGTGCCGGCGTCATTGGTGGCCTGGTCGGCAGGTTCGCCGAGCAGCGTGAACATCTTGGTCACGTGGGCGACATATTTTTCGCGCTGCGCCGCAAAGGAATCTTTGAGATAATAATCCCGGTCCGGGAGGGATAAACCGCCCTGGCCGATCTGGAACACATATAGCGAGCTGTCCTTTTCATCGGCATCCACCCCGCTGCCAAACAAAGCGCCCTCACCTTCTTTTTGAAAATTTGCTATCAGGGTGAGCAATTCCGCCGGGGATTTAATTGCGGCGATGCGCGCCAGGTCGCTGGCAATCGGTTGAAACCCCAGGGCTTCGATGCGGTTCGTATCCAGCGCCGCCGCGAAAAAATCACCCGCTTCGCGCGTCGGCGTGCCCGGGGCCGCATTGGTGTCGGCCGCTGCCGTCACCAGAAGTTCGTGCAGTTGCCACGTATTGCGCTCGTTCAACTCCACAAAACTACCCCAGCGCGCCTTGTCAGCCGGAATGGGATTGTTTTTGGCCCAAGTGCCATTGGCGTAAAGATAAAAATTGGTCGCGGGACTCACGGTGGGGTCCATGTAATCCACGGAAAAGGCCGGCACCTTGGGCTCAGTCTCCGCAAAAGCGGTGGACGTCAGGGCGGTCGACGCCAATCCCATGGTCAGAAAAGCTGCAGTTTTAACGAATTCCTTCATGGGAATTCATAGTGGAGCGAGGTCGTGGCCCGGTCAAGAAAAACGGGCGCGGGTGGTGATTTTTTGATTTGAAGCATCATTTTCCAGCCTTGCGGCCACAACTTAGGTGGAATTTTTGCCAAGCCACGTGGAGCCACTGGTGAAAGCTATCATTAGTTTATTAATCAGTTTTGGCGAGAAAGATTAAATAAACAAATTTATGTTGCCGTTGCTGACCAGGGAAAAAAATGCCGACCGCGTAGTGCGCCATGCCAGCGGCGACAAACGTTTCAAGATCCTTGAGGTGCACATGAAGAAGCACCAGTTCCGCCAGGACGCACTCATTGAGGTGCTGCACAAGGCGCAGGAGCTGTTTGGCTTTTTGGAGGACGATCTGCTCTTGTTTATTGCGGCCAAATTGAAGCTGCCGCCCAGCCGGGTGTTTGGGGTGGCCACCTTTTACCACTTTTTTACCCTCAAGCCCCAAGGGGAGCACACCTGTGTGGTTTGCCTCGGCACGGCCTGCTATGTGAAGGGGGCGGATAAAATCATGGCCGCGATTCAGGAGAAGTACCGGATCAAAGCCGGGGAAACGACGCCCGACAACCAATTGTCCCTGCTGACCGCCCGGTGCATTGGCGCCTGCGGCATCGCCCCGGCGGTGACCTTTGACGGTCACGTGGCCCCCAAACTCACGCCCGAGACGGCGCTGGAGAAACTTAAAACCCTGATTTGATTATGCAATTGGACGATCTCAAAGTCTTGGTGGCGAAACATATCGGGGCGCGCAAAAAAATTGTTCTGCGCACCTGCATGTCGGCCGGGTGCATGTCCTCGCAGGCGGACGTCATCAAGAAAAATCTCGAAGCCGAGGTCAAGGCCCAGGGACTGGAAGCGGATGTCGAAGTCCGGCGGGTAGGTTGCATGGGCTTCTGCGGCCAGGGACCACTCATCGGGGTCGACGGTTTGAGCGCGAAGGAAAAACTGTTTGAATTTGTCAAACCCACGGATGCCCCGGCCATTGTTGGTTCCCTCAAAGGTGCCGCCTGCGACGTTCAGGTGGGCAATCCCGACCATCCTTTCTTTGCCCGGCAAATGCGCATCGTGCGGGCCAATGGCGGCATCGTCGACCCGGAACGCATTGAGGATTATCTGGCCGTGGGCGGTTACCAGGCATTGCATCAGGTCTTAACCGAAATGAAGCCCTCGGAAGTGGTGGATGAAATCACCAGAAGCGGCCTGCGGGGGCGGGGCGGGGCGGGGTTTCCCACCGGCCTAAAATGGGGCACGGTCGCGAAGTCGGCCGGGGCCAAAAAATACGTGGTCTGCAACGGCGATGAAGGTGACCCCGGCGCTTTCATGGACCGGAGCGTGCTCGAGAGTGACCCGCATATTGTGCTCGAGGGCATGGCCATCGCGGCCTATGCCGTCGGTGCGGACCAGGGTTTTCTGTATGTGCGGGCGGAGTATCCGCTGGCCATCTCCCGTTTACAAACCGCCATCAAGCAGGCCAAGGCCCTCGGCCTGCTGGGCGGCGGCATTTTTGAATCGCCCTTCAATTTCAACATCGATATCCGCATTGGGGCCGGAGCCTTTGTTTGCGGCGAGGAAACCGCGTTGATGGCCTCCGTCGAGGGCAAACGGGGCACGCCGCGCCCGCGCCCGCCCTTTCCCGCCGAGAGTGGGTTGTGGGGCTGCCCCACGCTGATCAACAACGTCGAAACTTTTGCCAACATCACCGCCATCATCCAGCGCGGCGGCGCCTGGTACGCGGGCATCGGCACTGAAAAAAGCAAGGGCACCAAGGTGTTTGCGCTCACGGGCAAAATTAAAAATAACGGACTCATCGAAGTGCCCATGGGCATTCCCTTGCGGCAAATCGTCGAGGAAATGGGCGGTGGCGCACCCGATGGCGGCCACATCAAATCCGTGCAGACTGGCGGCCCCTCGGGCGGTTGCATCCCGGCCGCTTACCTGGACACCCCGGTGGATTACGAGTCGCTCACCCAGCTGGGCTCCATCATGGGTTCCGGCGGCATGGTGGTAATGGATGACACCACCAACATGGTGGAGATCGCAAAATTTTACATGGAATTCTGCATGGAAGAATCCTGCGGCAAATGCATTCCCTGCCGGGCGGGGACGGCCCAGATGTTTCACTTGCTCGAAAAAATCACCCAGCGCCGGGGCACCGCGCGCGACTTGGCGAAGCTCGAGGAGTTGTGCGACATGGTCCGGCACACCAGCCTCTGCGGGCTGGGGCAGACCGCACCCAACCCGGTGGCCAGCACCTTGAAGTTTTTCCGCAGTGAATATGAGGCTTTGCTGCAACCCGATCCCTTTGGTCCGCGCACCACCGCGGCAACGCAATCCACCGCGCCCGTGACCCTCTGATTTTATGGCCGCCAAAACTTTAATCATCGATGGAAAAGCCGTCAGCGCCGAGGAAGGGGCCACGGTCCTGCAAGTCGCCCGCGACAATAACGTGGCCATCCCAACCCTCTGCCATCTGGAAGGCGTCTACGATGTCGGCGCCTGCCGGCTCTGTCTCGTCGAGGTCGCTGGCAGCACCAAATTGCAGCCGGCCTGCACCACCAAAATCAGCGAGGGCATGAACATCCAAACCGACAGCGACCGGCTGCGGAAGTACCGCCGCCTGACCTTGGAGTTGTTGTTTGCCGAACGCAATCACGTGTGCGCCGTGTGCGTCAGCAATGGTCATTGCGAATTGCAAACGCTCGCCTGTTCCCTGGGCCTCGATCACGTGCGTTACGATTATGTGTTCCCGAAATGGAAGGTGGATGTCACGCACCGCTTGTTTGGCATGGATCACAACCGCTGCATCCTCTGCACCCGCTGCGTGCGCGTCTGCTGGCACATTGAAGGGGCGGGCACCAAAAACGTGGCCGGGCGCGGGGCCACGGCCAAGATCATTTCCGATTTGGACCAACCCTGGGGCGATTCCGAAAGCTGCACGGAATGCGGCAAATGCGTGATGGCCTGTCCCACCGGCGCGCTCTTTCACAAAGGTGCCACCGCCGGGGAAATGGAGCATGACCGTGACAAACTGGAGTTCATCGTCAATGCCCGGGAAAAACAACAATGGCTCCCTTAACAAATTTTATGGGCGGAATTTCCCGCCGCCCGGAACTGGAATTATGAAATTGCGTGTTGCCACGGTCTGGCTGGGGGGATGCTCCGGCTGTCACATGTCCTTTCTGGACATGGACGAGTTTTTTATTGAGCTGGCCGGGTTGATTGACCTCGTCTACAGCCCGGTAATCGATGTGAAGGAATTTCCCGAGGCGGTGGATGTGTGTCTCATCGAGGGCGCGGTCTGCAACGAGGATAATTTGGAGATCCTCCGCAAAATCCGCGAGCGCACCAAAGTCCTGGTCTCTTTCGGCGATTGTGCCGTGACCGGCAACGTCCCCGCCATGCGCAACCCCTTCGGCCCTGATAACCGGGAAAACGTCCTGCAACGGGCCTATGTGGAAAACGCCCGGCACAATCCCGGCGTGCCTAAGGCGGATGGCATCGTGCCGCAATTGCTGGAGCAAGTCGTCCCCGTGCATGAGGCGGTGTATGTGGAATATTATTTGCCTGGCTGCCCCCCGCCGGCCGCGCGGATCAAAGCAGTGTTGGTGCAAATTATCAACGGGCAGGCACCCTTGCTGACCGGCCCCCAGCTTAAATTTGGATAAACTATGTCTAAACGCATCATCATAGATCCGGTCACCCGCATTGAAGGCCACGCCAAGATCAGCATTTACCTGGACGACGCCGGGCAGGTGACGGACGCCGAGTTTCATGTGGTGGAATTCCGCGGGTTTGAGAAGTTTTGCGAGGGCCGGCCCTTTAGCGAGATGCCCGGCATCACCCAGCGCATATGTGGCATCTGCCCCGTAAGCCATATGCTCGCCTCCGCCAACGCGGGCGACGCCCTCATGGCCGTGAGCATTCCGCCAGCGGCGGACAAGTTGCGCCGCCTGGTCAATCTTGGGCAGATCATTCAGAGCCATGCCCTCAGTTTTTTCCATTTGAGTGCCCCGGACTTTTTGCTGGGTTGGGAAACCCCCGTGGCGCAACGCAACGTCTTCGGCCTCATTCAGTCCAACACCGATCTGGCCCGCGCTGGCATCCGGCTGCGCCAGTTCGGGCAGGAAATCATTGAGGTGCTCGGGGGCAAAAAGATTCACCCCGCCTGGGCGGTCCCCGGCGGCGTGCGTTCGGGGTTGAGCGACGAAGGCCGCGCAAAAATCCGGGCTTGGTTGCCCGAGGCGTATGCCACGGCGCGCGTGGCGCTGGATTTGTTCAAGCACACCTTGGAATCGCACCAGACCGAGGTCGAGGTTTTTGGCAATTTTTCCAGCCTGTTCATGGGGTTGGTCACCCCCGATGGTTCCTGGGAGCATCACGGCGGCAAGCTGCGCTTTACCAGCAGCGAGGGCGCCCTGGTGGCGGACCAATTGGATCCGCAAACCTATTTTGATTACCTCGGCGAATCGGGCGAAAGTAATTCCTATCTCAAATCGCCCTACTACACGCCGCTGGGTTTTCCCAAGGGCATTTACCGCGTGGGGCCGCTGGCCCGGCTGAACATTTGCGAACGCATGGGCGTGCCCCAAGGGGACCAGGAACTCGCGAATTTCAAAAGCATGGGCCAGGGCGCGGTGACCTCGTCGTTCTTATACCATTATGCCCGGCTCATTGAATTGCTCAGCGCCATCGAATTTGTGGAGCGCTATCTCGATGATCCCGAGTTGACGACCGGTCCACTCCGGGCGGATGCCGGCATCAACCAACTGCGCGGAGTGGGCGTCAGTGAGGCGCCGCGCGGCACGCTTTTTCATGATTACACGGTGGATCGCGACGGCCTGCTCCAGAAAGTGAACCTCATCGTGGCCACGGGTCAAAACAATCTGGCCATGAACCTGACGGTCGCCCAAATCGCGCGGCATTACCTGCGCGGCCAGGAAATTTCGGAGCCCATGCTCAACCGGATTGAGCACGGCATCCGTTGTTATGACCCCTGCCTCAGTTGCTCCACGCATGCCGTCGGGCAAATGCCGCTGCGGGTCCGGTTGATCGCACCCGATGGCGCGGTCTTGAACGAGGTTGCCCGTGGTTGATTTGGGTTTCTCAACCCCGGGTGGCGGCAGCGCGGGGAAACGGAAGTAGAGGGCCGTTTCCCCGCCTTTTAATGACCTTATGAAAATTCCGCATCTGCTCCTCGTTGGTTACGGCAACACCTTGCGCAGTGACGATGGTGTCGGCCCCCGTCTGGTCGAGGACCTGGGCACGCTCCGGTTGCCGGGGGTGCGCACTTTGATCTGCCAGCAGCTTTCCCCGGAACATTCCGGCGCGGTGGCGCTGGCGGACGCGGTGATCTTCGTGGACGCCGCTGTGGATGACCCCCCGGTGGTGCAACTGCGCGAGCTTCAGCCCGGTCCGGCGGCCCAATTGTTCGCCCATGCCGCGGATCCCCGCACGTTGCTGGCTTTTGCCCGGGATGTATTCGGTCACGCCCCCCGCGCCTGGTGGCTGACGATTCCCGCTGTCAACCTGGCATTTGGTGAACAATTCTCACCGGTGACCGCGGCGGGCTATGCGGCAGCCCGGCAACGTATCCAAGAGCTGGCCGATGAATTTTGGGAAGCCAAGGGCAGATCCGGCCGCAGTCTTACCCCCGCGAGTTGTCAGCTTGTTTAGCAATCGGCTAAAGCTAAGGTAAATACCCCATGGCGCTGCGGGGCCTGCATTGCTTCACTGGGGCGATGTTAGCACGCCGCTTTTTCGGACCTCCACCTTTCCTTTACAGGCAAATCGAAGCCTGGCCAGCGCGCCGGAATACCCTGCGCATTATTTGGTCAGAAACGGGCAGCCTGGCGATCCCCGTTCAAAATCGGCCGGCAGCTTCCCCGGCACACTCTGTGCAAGGGGCCATCTGGCCAAGCCGTGGGTGGCGTTGCCTGGGCCTGACGCTTTTCTGCTGGGGCTTGCTGGGCGGGGCGCAAGGGCAGGGGCTGAGCACCAACCTTCCCCCGCCATTGATCGATGAACAAATGGTGCTGCCGCCCTCCGTGCCCGACCCGCTGGAGCCTTTGAACCGCGTGTTTTGGGGTTTTAACCGGGGCTTGATGACCGGCGTCATCAAACCCACGAGTGTGGTCTATCGCTTTGTGGTGGTGAAACCCGTGCGCACGGCGGTGGGCAATTTTGGCCGGAACCTCACCTACCCCGGCCGGTTGATAAATAATTTACTCCAGAAAAAATGGGTGGGGGCCCGCGATGAATCGTGGCGTTTCGTTTGCAATACCACAGTCGGCGTGCTCGGCTTCCGGGATGTGGCCACCCGCTGGAAAATTCCCAAATCGGACGCGGATTTTGGCCAGACGTTCGGGCAATGGGGCTGGCGGCCGGTATGCTATTTGATGCTGCCGGTTTTTGGTCCCAGCAACGAGCGCGACACCGTTGGCCTGGCCGCCGACACCGCCGCCAATCCCTTGCTCTATATTTCGCCCTACGAATTTGTGGCCGGCGATCCCCTCACGTGGCTTGGGCCCTATTCTTATTTTACCTATGCCGATATGTATAACAATCTGTCCGACACGGTGGATGAATATGTGCGCTTCAGCCGGGCGGAAATGGATCCCTATTCGGAGATCCAGTATGCCTGGACCTTTGCCCGGGCCAACCGGGTGGCCAATTACCAGGTGAAAGGCGCGTCGGATGCCGCTTCGCTGGAAACCATTCAAACCATCTTTTTTACGTTCAAAGATCCGGCGTTTCCGAACCAGGGACGCACACGGTCGGCGTTGATACCCACCACTGGCCGGCGGCTGGATTTTACCTATTGGCTCCAGCCCCAGCCGGCCCCGGTGGTGTATGTCGTGCCCGGTCTGGGTTCCCACCGGCTCTCCCCGCCGTCGCTGGCCCTGGCGGAGCTGGTTTATAAACATGGTTATTCGGTGGTGTGTGTAAGCAGTCCGTTTAACTTTGAATTCATGGAACACGCCGCCACCGCACCGCTCCCGGCCTATCTGCCGGTGGATGGCCACGATCTGCACGTGGCGCTCACCGCCATCGACCAGCGGCTGGCGGCACTGTATCCCGGCCGTCTGGGCGCGCGGGCCTTGCTCGGGGATTCCATGGGGGCCTTTGATGCGCTTTACCTAGCCGGAACTGCGGCTACCAACGCGGCCCCGTTGCTGAAATTTGACCGGTTTGTGGCGATCAGCCCGCCCGTGCGCCTGCTCGCCGGGGTGGCCAAACTGGATGAGTATTACCGGGCGCCGCTGGACTGGCCCGCGACGGAGCGGGCGGATAACCTGGAAAACGTCTTTTTAAAGGTGGCCGACCTCAGCAAGACCACGCTCACCCCGCAAACCACCCTGCCGTTTGATGCCATTGAGTCCAAATTCTTGATTGGCTTGAATTTTCGCCTGGTCCTGCGGGACATGATTTATAGCAGCCAGCGCCGGCACAATCAGGGCGTGCTCGACCATTCGCTCTGGAAGATTCGGCGGCACCCGGCATATCAGGAAATTCTCCAGTATTCCTACCAGGACTATTTCGACAAATTTGTGATCCCCTGGTACCAGCAGCAAGGGCTGGGCGAGGGCGTGGCGGCGAAGGTGGCCCAGGCGGACGATTTGCGAACCTATGCCACCGGGCTGGCCGCCAATCCCCGGGTGCGCATCATCCTGAATCAAAATGACTTTCTGCTGTCCGCCCCGGACCTGGACTGGTTGCATGCCACGTTCGGGCCCGATCAATTGCGTGTTTTCCCGACCGGCGGTCATTTGGGCAACCTTTCTAACCACGTCGTGCAGCAAGCGATTGTCGACGCCCTGGCGGACTTGCCGGCCACCCCGGCCCAGTTCTAAACCGCCACCCATTCAAAGGGCCATGGCGTAAATGCTCGCACAGCCACCCACCAAACTATCGCCTGACCCCTTCATGGCGTAGCGCAGGCGTCCCCGCCTGCGGGTTCTGGCAGCGTCTCGCCGCCATGACCATGCGGTCCCAAGCACACGCCCGAGCTGTCGCTGCCAAAGCCAGCAGATTGACTGAACGATCAGCCGCGCGGTCGACGTAATCCAAGGACGAAACCCCACTTTCTAATGCGCCGGCCAGGTCGAGATGCCTGACTTGAAATTCGCCCCCCTTTCGCGGTTACGTGTGGGACGCCGATAAACCGGCGCGGGTGCATGCGTCGTTTCCAGCGAGGCTCGTTCCCGCTTCTCCCCCTGGATTTTGATCGCAAAATGGCGGTCCGACAAATTAAACTCAATGGCAACCGCAAACTCGGCGAATTCTCCCTGTTTTGTGTGGGTTTTCGTCTAAAGGCTGAAGGGCCGCTTTAGGCTTTTATTGTTAACCGTCAATTCCATGTTTAAAACATTTCCAACAATGAAAGTGAACGCACCAACTTTCCTTATCGGTTTTTGCCGGCTGGCGCAGAAACTAATTGGGGTAGCCGTTCTCCTGGCTGCGCTCCCTGCGGTCGCGGCGGATGGTTGCGGCGCTTTGACGAATCTCGATCTTGCCTCCGCACACGCCTGGAATCTTTCCATTGATGACGGGCCGGCACGCGGCATCGTTGTGCCGGGCGGTGGCTTTAACTCCGACCGTCAGGAACCTCCCTGGATTGAAATGTGCGGCGACGGCAACGGCCGGCGCATGGTCAAGGATCATGTGGTTTACCAGCGGCAGCTCACGATTCCAAAAAATGCTGAGGGCAAAGCCATCCTGCTGGAGCTTGGCGCCGTTAATCACGGGGCGGAAGTTTATCTGGTGGATGGGCCGAAAGAGACTTTGGTGGCCACCCACATCGGCCCCCACATGCCTTTTGCGGCGGACCTCACCGGTATTGCCATTCCGGGCCGGGATTACCAGCTCAAGATCAAAGCCTATCCAATGTGGCATTATTCCAATAGCGTGCCCAATGGCTTCATCTATCAGGAGGGATGGACCAATCCCACCAACGGATGGGCCTCCAAATTTAGCTTTGGCATCGCCAAATATGTCCGCCTGATGGTCTATCCACCGGTGCGCATCCAGGACCTGTTTGTGCGTCCGTCCGTCGCGCAGTCGTCGTTGGCTTGTGACGTTTGGCTGGAAAACCACTCGGCCGCGGAGCACACCGTGAAACTTCAGGCCCGTCTCTCGTCCTGGAACCACGCCGGCTGGAAATATCCTTCCTTTCCAACGATCACCACCACCGTGCCGGCTCACGGCCAAACCAAAGTTTCGCTCGGTCCGGTGAACTGGGACCTCGGCCGCGCCAGCTACTGGTGGCCTAATAAACCCTTTCGCGAGGACTACACGCCCCAGCTTCACAATCTCGAGTTGTTCGTGTCTGAATCACACAAAACCATCCAAACGCTCACCCGCCGTTTCGGGTTTGTGGAATGGACCGAGGGGCCTTTCTACTATCAGGTGAATGGCGTGCGCCTTAATTTCATCAGCGATGCCACCCCCGAGGCGGCCATGAGTGAATATGACTGTTATGCCACCGCCGCCGCGTTCCTGCCGCCCACCCTTGCCGGCACCGGTTGTCCTGAAACGTGGAAACGGTATATGCGGCTCGGCATTTGCGCCAACCGCATTCACCAATCCACGCCCACCGAATACATGCTGAATGCGGCCGATGAAGCCGGCTTCCTGTTGATTCCGGAGACGGCCATTCGCGGCTATCAGAAGCAGCACTGGCAGGAGGAAAATTTCACCCGGGCGCCCAAGGAGTTGGCCGCGGTGTGTCGCAACCATCCCAGTGTCTGCTGCTACAGCCTCCAGAACGAAGAGAATCCAGCCTGGGTCGGCGCTCTGGCCGATGCGATTGTCACGGTGGACGACACCCGGCCGCTATTATTTGAGGACAGCGAGCAAAATCACCCGGGCCCTGTGTTTGGCCGCTCGGGTGCGCACGCTTATGCCATGCTCCATTACCGTCCCGCCCCGACCAATTCGGCTGCCATGATTGTCGGCATGGGGGAATGCGCCTGGAATGGGCGCGACCACGAGCGGACCAACGCCCCGTTTCTGGAACGCTTTGCCTTGGAAGCGCTGCAAGGCCGCTGCGCTAATTGGGCTTACTACTCCGGTTGGGATTGGATTAATTACTGGCCCAACTTCCTCGAAGGCATGAGCGCCAGCCGCCACGTCTGGAAACAGCAATATCACGAGGACCGCAAAACTGGACTGGATGGATGGGATTCACCGGTCATTCGTTGGGTGCAAAGGGCTTTTTCCCCATATCTCGTCCTCGACGCTGAGTTCTATTTCACCAATGGCATTTACCGCGAGAATTGGCCCGCGAAACTGCCCGTCTGTTGGCCGGGCCAACCCTTCGATCGCACTGTGCAGGTCTTTAACGACGCCCTCGAAGGCGATGAACTGCTGCTGCGCTGGAGTCTGCACTGGGACAGTCCGCAGGGGCCTTTGCTCGAAGGAAATGCGAAGCGTTTGCGAATCAAACCCGGTTTTCACCTCGGCGCGAACATCCATGCCCAAATACCCGCAAACCATCAACAAACAGCCCGTAAATTGTATCTGGTGTTGGAGTCAATAAAAGGGGATCGGCTCAGGTTTCATGACGAGAATGTCTGTTTCTTGGTTCCTGCAGCCACTCTGTAAGCTGCTTGATGCCGGCTGGTTAACATGCCCCAAAGGTCACCCATGACCTGGCTGGCCTTGCCTGATTTCCATCGGCTGGTCCAACTGAAATGAGTGCCGGGGCCACCCCGGCCCCGCTCCTTTCCCCTTGGCAAGCTCCCTCGTTTTTGATGTTTTTCGCGTGTCCCCGGCCCCGCTGGGGTAAAGACCCCATGGTGCGTTTTCCCCGCACCGTGCATGCTGTTTCGTGTAGTCACCCCGTGGTGCTCGCTCCGACAACCAAACTTTCCCACCAACTCCCCCCATGAAACATAATCATCAGCACGACAATGCCCCCGCTCCCGGCGCGCACCTGGTGCCCGTGCGCTTTGAATTCAGCGATCCCCACGCCACGGTCGTCTGCGTGGCGGGATCGTTTAATCACTGGCAGCCCGAACGCAAAACCCTGCATTCCTCCGGGGCCGGCAATTGGTGGAAGGAAACCGCCCTCGCGCCCGGCACTTATGAATACTGCCTGGTCGTGGATGGACGCTGGATTCCCGATCCCCGGGCCGCGGCCTCTGTGCCCAACCCCTTTGGCGGCCGCAATTCCGTGCTGACCGTGGCCGCCACTCCGGCCGCCGCGCACCTGGCCGATGCCGAAAAATTACCGTTGAAAAACGAGAACCAAACCAAAAATAAATAACATGAACGAACCTACTCCCAACATTACAGAAGAAGTCAATCATTTGGCCGCCGACGCCCGGGCACTTTTGGCCGCCACTGCGGATGTCGCCGGTGAAAAAGTCGGGGAAGCCCGCAAACGCCTTGCCGCCGCGCTCGCCAGCGGGAAACAAATCGCCGGCCAGGTTCGCGACAAGGCCGTCGCCGGGGCCAGGGTGGCGGATGAAGCCGTGCACGCACATCCCTATCAAGCCATCGCCATTGGCGTGGGTCTCGGCGCCGTGCTGGGCTACCTGCTCGCCCGCCGTTCCTCGGGCAAATGCGAATAAGCTGATTATGGAAACCACCACCGCCAGTCTTCAGCAACTGGCCGCGACCTCCAAACAAGTGGCGCGGCGGCTGTTGACCCTTGGGGAAAACCGGCTGGAACTGCTGGCGGTGGAGGTACAGGAGGAGCGCGAGCGGCTCCTGCACGCTTTTCTCCTGGCTCTGGCCGTGGCTGTGTTTGGGCTGCTCGCGGGCCTGACGCTTACCGCTGCCATCGTGATCACCTGGACCGGTTCGCCGGTTTGTATTCTGCTGATTCTCACCCTGATCTACGCCGCCGCCGCCCTCATTCTGTGCCTCCGGGTGCTGGGCCTGCTCCGCAACTGGCAAAGTTTCTCCGCCTCCGTCGATCAACTGCGAAAGGACCGTGCATGTTTGGAAAAAATCTTCATTTAAACGCCCTGCAATCCCGCAAACAACTTCTGCTGGCGGAAAGCGAACTCCACCGCGTGCAATTGGCGCAGGACTGGCAGTCCGCCCGGCAGGAAGTGCAGGCGCTCGCCCGGCAGGCCCGGACCATGAGTTGCCTGGTGGCCGTGGGCACTACCTTGCTGGCTGGTCTGGCCGCTGGCCGGCGCAGTCAATCCGTCCCGGTGGCGGAAAAACCCTCCTGGCTCGGAAAATTACTCAAAGGGGCCGCCTTGGTCTCCACCTGCTGGACTATTTTACGCCCCCCGCCGCCGCGGCATGGCCCTGGCCAGCCCACCCCTGAATCTTCCCGAACATGACTGACCAGGATCCATTGTCCGGCACTAACGCTCCAAGCGGCGGGACCCAGTATCCGCTGATTGGCGCCGGCGTCCTTCTGGGCATGGGTTTTGGCGGCCTGGCCGATGGCATTCTCCTGCACCAGATTCTGGGCTGGCATCATCTGATTTGTTTTAATGCTCATTGCGTACCCGCCTCCGTGGCGCAATTGGAAGTGGAGAACACGCAGGACGGGTATTTTCACCTCTGGCTCTGGCTCGTGCTGCTGGCTGGCACCATCCTGTTATTCCGCGTCCTCAACCGGGCCTCCCGCACCTGGCCGGGAACCCTTTTGGCCGGGGCCATGCTGGCGGGCTCCGGTGCGTTCAATTTCTTTGAGGGCCTGCTCAACCACCAAATTCTGGGGATCCACCATGTGCTGCCCGGCAATCCCCATCAGCTGTTATTCGACCTGCTGTACCTGGCCAACGGCGTGCTCTTTGTGGTGGTGGGCGCCTGGCTTGTCCGCCGTCCGGGTGCCGGGTTCCCGTTAAAGCAAACCAAACAAATACAACCAACTCGCATGGCCGGGTAATTCCCCATGGCCCCCGGCCCGCCCCTGCGCCATCTTGACCTCCTGAACCATCCCGCCTTGCCCGCCTAACCCCCAACGCAACCCCTTATTATGCTCGGCACCATTTTAATCGTTTTCCTCATCCTCTTTTTAATCGGCGCCCTCCCCGCCTGGCCGCACAGTCGCAACTGGGGCTATTACCCCAGCGGCGGCCTGGGCTTGGCCGTTATTATCCTCCTGATTCTGGTGCTTTTGGGCCGCATTTGACCCCGATTGCCCCACCCATTTAGGCATACTCCTTTCGAAACACCTTAAAAACCCCCTATTTTCACGCAATTTACCACTAATTTATGATTCGCAGCTTGAAACAACTCTATGGTGACCAGCTCGGTGCCTCCGATGGCAAGCTGGGTGAAGTCCGGGACTTTTATTTTGATGACCGCAGTTGGGCCGTGCGCTATGTCGTGGCGGACACGGGCACCTGGCTGACCGGGCGGCAAGTCCTCCTTTCCCCCCACGCGCTCGGCAATTTATATCAACCTGGCAAGCTGCTCCTGGTGAACCTCACCCGCCAGCAAATCGAAGACAGCCCGGGGCTGGCGGCCCACCAGCCGGTCTCCCGGCAGTTTGAGGAAAGCTATTATGATTATTATGGCTGGCCCAATTACTGGCAGGGCGATGGCTTGTGGGGCACCACCGGGTTCCCCACCGTGGTGAATCCGTTCTCCGCCCCGAAACTCCCCGCGACCGTCACCGGCGGACCGCACACCGGTAACGCTGCCGCCCATCTGCGGAGCACGCTGGCAGTGGCGGGGTATCACATCAAGGCCACCGACGGCCTGATCGGCCATGTGAGCGATTTCATGATGGACGATAAAAGTTGGACGATTCAGCAACTGGTCGTCAAGACCGGGCACCGGCTCTCCGGCCGCGACGTGCCCATTCCAACGCATAAAGTGGAGCGGATCAGTTATGAGGATTCCACAGTTTATATGAAACTGACCGTGGCGGCCATTGAAAACTTGCCCACGCTGGCCCTTGATGCGGTCGGCGCGGCGGCCTGACTGCCGATGCCCTTGGGGTGAACACCCCATGGTTAAATGATTCGCCCAACAACTACTCTCTGATTATGAAACATCACCATTCCCCCCAGCCCCATGCCGCCGCCCCGGTCAAGCATGCTGAACCCACCGCCGAGGCCCTGGCCGCCGGCGCGCTGAATTTCATCCCGTCCCCGGATGAGGTCTCCCGCAAAGCCTATTTTGCCTATGTGAACCAGGGCTCCCAGCCCGGTCACGAAGTCCAGCATTGGCTCAAGGCGGAGGCGGACTTGATCGCCGACCGCGACCGCACCCGGGTGCACGGTTTTCACAACCCAACCTGAATCTAACGTCTCCCACCCCATCCCCATCCCTTTATGATCACTGCCATTAATAATCTCACCGAAGCGCCGAAATTGTATGAAACCGAAAACGACATTTCGGCCGCCAACCGTTTGGAACTCAACGCGCTCTTAAACCAACGGCTGGCCTCGGCCGTGGACCTGCAATCACAAATGAAGCAGGCCCATTGGAATGTCAAAGGCCCCAGCTTTATCGCCCTGCACGAATTATTCGACAAAGTGGATGAGGCCGTGGAGGCTTATGTCGACTTGATTGCCGAGCGCATCGTCCAGCTTGGCGGCATCGCCGAGGGCACCGTCCGGGTGGCCGCCGCGCGCTCGCGCCTGCCGGAATATCCGATGGCCATCGCGGATGGCCTGGCCCATGTCGAAGGCGTGGCTCGCGGGCTCTCCACCTTCGGCCAGGAAATTCGCGCCTCGATCGATGCAGCCAATGAACTCGATGATGCCGACACGGCGGACCTCTTTACCGAAGTTTCCCGTGGCATCGACAAATGGCTCTGGTTTGTGGAGGCGCATTCCCAAGCCACGAAATAACCCTCGCTCCCACCCCGCACCGCCCCCACAATGCCGGTTATTATGAATACTACCACCCCGATCACCCAGCGCGATTTATCCAAACAAGCCCCGTCCAGTCCGCGCCTGCGGACCGGCGGATTCGTCATCGCCCGTCGCGCGGCGGATAAATGCCGTGCCAGCCTCGCCGGCCAGCTCGGCGAATACCATTACGACTGTCCGCTGGATAATCAGCTCTTCTCCTTCAAGGGCATTACCAGCGCCGAATTCACCACCGCCGTGCAAGCTGCCAAAACCTATGAGGATATCGGCGCCTGGTTGTTGCACAATGGCACCCCCAAGACCACGGCCGAAATCAAAGCCTGGTCCGATGAGATGGAAGCCAGCAGCCCGATGAAAGTTCCCGCACGCCGCGCCTATTTCATCGAGAACTGCCACAAAATCGGGCTCAATCCCGAAACCAATTCCACCTTTGACTGGCTGGAAGCGGATGACCGTTCCAGTTTCATTCGCATCCTGGCCCAACCCACACCGGTAATTGTCCATTCACAGTACGCCGCCAAATAAACTCATGACCACCAAATATATCAAGCCCCCCAACCACCCCGCCCCCGCCACCCCGGAAACCCCGGTGTTTCCGAAGGAAGTGCACCATCCCCGGCCGCCCATTGTGGCCGAAGGCACTGCAACAAAGCCGGTCAAGCGGGACAATATCTTCTCAAAGTCCCGCGACATCCGGGAGGATCGTGACGCCCGCCAGGTCAAAACCTCGCACAACCCCCAGACCCTGCCGCACGGTCGATAATTCAGCGCATATGAATCCCAATCCATTAAAGGTCGGAGTGCTTACGGAAAATTCCGAAGGCATCGGCACAGTGACGCGCAAGATGGTGCGGGAACGCGCAGTGGAACTGGCCGAAATCAAAGGCCATACGGCCCAGGAAGTTTCCAAAACCGATTGGGAACAGGCCCGGCGGGAATTGACCGGTGAACCCGTCCCCGACCGGGATCCCCAGGAACTGCTGCTGGAGTCCGCCTCCGAGGCCGCGCGCTGGGATCCGGTACCCGGTTCCGTCGGCCAGGCGGCGCCGGTGTCCGGCAGCGAGGATGAGGACGAGGAAGGCCGCAGTGACAATACCCGCCTGACGGAGGAGGGGATCGCCGGTGCCGAGCACGATCAAATGCGCCAGTCCCGGCGGTCACCGGAGTAACCCGGCCGTTGCTCCGCCCCGCATGGATGCAAACCCCAAACTGCTGGCGACCCTGGCGCACTCCGCCCTGTATCAACGCTATGAAAAAGCGTTTGTGGAAACCATGGGATTGCCGTTAACGCTGCGCCCGCTCGAAACCTGGCAATTGCCGTTTCATGGCCAGCGACATCAAAATGCCTTTTGCGCCTTGATTGCCACCAAAAGCAGCGCCTGCTGCGCCTGCCTGCAATTGCAGGCGCAACTCACCCAGGCCGCCTTGGCCGCGCCCGCCACCAGCACCTGTGCTTATGGCCTGTGCGAGACCGCCGTGCCCGTGAAACTCGGGCCGCAAACCATTGGCTTTTTGCAAACCGGCCAGGTGCTGCGCCGGAAGCCCACAGCCGCCGCTTATCAACGGGTCGTCCAAGCCGGCGACCGGTTGGGCATTGACTTGGGCGGGGTGTTGGCGCGCCAGGCCTATTTTGCCACCCCGGTAGTGCGCCCAGCCCGACTGGCGGCCGTCACGGATATGCTCGCCATCTTTGCCGGGCATCTGGCCTTGCAGGCGAACCAACTGGCCATCCAAACCGCCAACGCCGAGCCGCCCGTCATTACCCGGGCCCGGCAATTCATTCAGGAGCATTACCGGGAAGACTTGTCCTTGGGCGTGGTTTCCGGCAGCGTCAACATCAGCCTCTTTTACTTCTGCAAACAATTTCGCAAATCCACCGGATCCAGTTTCACGGAATTTGTCACCCGCACCCGCATCGAAGCCGCCAAAAATCTGCTCCTCAACCCCCATTTGCGCGTGAGCGAAATTGCCTATGACATCGGATTTCATTCGCTGACTCACTTTAACCGGGCTTTCAAAAAATGCCTCGGCCAGTCGCCCTCGGCGTATCGCAGTCAGTTGCCCGTGGTGGGCTGAGGGACTGCCGCTGAAAAATCAGGGTTGACGGACGGCCCGGTTTGTCAAAAGCTGAGCCAGCCAAAATTGAATGAAACCCATTGCCGCCAAAACCACCGACCGGGCGACCTTGCAAGCGATTGCCCGCCACGCCATGACGGAACGTGGTTTGGAGCCGGATTTCTCCCCGGCGGTTTACACCGAACTGGCCGGCCTCAAAGGACCGGCCCTGGCGGGTGCCGGCCTGCGGGATCTGCGCGATTGGCTGTGGGCCTCCATTGATAATGATGACTCCCGCGACCTGGACCAGCTTTCGGTGGCGGTGGCCCTGCCGCAGGGCGAGGTCCGCATTCTGGTGGCCGTGGCCGATGTGGATGCGCTGGTGCACAAGGACTCCGCGATTGACCGCCATGCGGTTTCCAATACCACCTCCGTTTACACTTCGGCCCTGATTTTCCCCATGCTGCCCGAGGTGCTCTGCACGGATTTAACCTCACTGGGCGAGGATCAGGACCGGCTGGCTTTAGTGGTGGACTTGCGGTTCGCAGCCGATGCGGTTTTACTGGGCTTTGAAATCTATCCGGCCCAAGTCCGCAACCATGCCAAACTGGCCTATAATGCGGTGGCCGCCTGGCTGGCAGGGCAGGGGCCGGCACCCGCGCGCGTGGCCAAATTGCCGGCGCTGGCCGAAAATCTACGGCTGCAGGATCACGTCGCCCAGCAACTGGTGCAACGTCGCAAACACCGGGGCTCGCTCAGTCTGGAAACCATCCAAGCCCGGGCGGTTTTTTCCGGGGACCAGGTGGCCAGCCTGGCGGCGAACCAAGCCAATCGGGCCACGCAATTGATCGAAGAATTCATGATTGCCGCCAATAGCGCGACGGCGACCTTTCTGGCCGGTAAAAAATTTCCCACCTTGCGCCGCGTGTTGCGCTCGCCCGAGCGCTGGGCGCGGATCGTCCAACTGGCCGGGGGACTGGGCACACGCCTGCCCAGCCTGCCGGATGGCCTGGCCTTGGAAAATTTTCTACTGCAACGGGCGCAGGCCCAACCCGACCGCTTCCCGGATCTCTCGCTCGCGGTCGTCAAACTCATTGGTCGCGGGGAATATGTTTTGGATGTTGCCGGCGACCACCCGCCCGGGCACTTTGGCCTGGCGCTCAAGGATTACACGCATTCCACGGCCCCCAACCGCCGGTTTCCGGACTTGCTCACGCAACGTCTTTTAAAGGCCGCCCTGCACGGACTCCCCGCCCCTTATTCCGTGGCGGAATTAGGGGCCTTGGCCGACCACTGCACCGTGCGGGAGGACGATGCCACCAAGATCGAACGGCAGGTGCAAAAGTCGGCCGCCGCGCTGCTGCTGGCCAGCCAGATTGGGCGGCAGTTTGAGGGCATTGTGACCGGGGCTTCTTTCAAGGGCACTTGGGTGCGCATCGCGCAACCGCCCATCGAGGGCAAGCTGGTGCGGGGTTTTGCGGGTCTGCAGGTGGGGGACCGGGTGCATGTCCAATTGGTGCACACGGATGTGCAGCAGGGATTCATTGATTTTGCGCGGGATGCGGCGCTGGCCCGATAGGTCTGGCCCGGTGGGTCTTACAAAACACTCTTTCCCAAAGCCACTTCCTGTGGTAAAGGTGGTGGGTGAATTTTTTTGTCCAACGCAGCGAGTTGCGCGACATTTACGACAAAGTCGCGGCCGGCGAACGCATTACCGATGCGGATGCGCTCCGGCTGTTTAATTCCCGGGACTTGAACGTCCTCGGGGCCATGGCCGATCTGGCCCGCCAGAAGAAGGTGGGCAACCGCGCGAGCTACATCGTCAACCGGTACATCAATTATTCCAATTACTGCATCCTGTCCTGCCAGTTTTGCTCCTTCTCCCGCAAGAAACGTGATGCCGATGGCTTTGAGCTCACCATTCCGCAAATCGTGGAAAAAGCCCGGGAAGCCCTCAAACTGGGCATCACGGAATTGCACATCGTCGGCGGTTTGCATCCCACCCTGCCGTTCAGTTATTACGTGGACATGCTCCAGGCGCTTAAAGCGCTGGACGCCCGGTTGCATTTGAAATGTTTCACCGCCATTGAAATTTTGCACCTGGCCTGGCTGGCCAAAAAGACCGTGGAACAAACGCTCGTCGAATTAAAAGCCGCCGGTTTGGATGCGCTTACCGGTGGGGGCGCGGAGATTTTTCAGAAAGACGTGCGGGCGGCCATCGCCCGGGGCAAGGAGTCTGCCGCGGAATACCTGGACGTGCACCGCACCTGGCACCGCCTCGGTGGCCGCAGCACTTGCACCATGCTGTTTGGGCATGTGGAAACCCAGGCTGACCGGGTGGACCACTTGCGGCAGTTGCGCGCGTTACAGGATGAAACCCATGGATTCACGGCGTTCATCCCGCTGGCCTACCAGCCGGAGAATAACGACATTCCGGTCAAGACGCCGCCCACGGGCTTTGATTCGCTGCGCACCATTGCCATCAGTCGCATTTACCTGGATAACTTTGATCACCTCACCGCCTATTGGGTTGGGCTGGGTTTGAAGCTGGCCCAGGTGGCCCTGAGTTACGGGGCGGATGACATTCACGGCACCATCATTGAGGAACATATTTTCCACATGGCGGGGGCCACTTCGCCCCAGTTGCAAACCGAGGCCGACATGGTGAAAGCCATTCGCGAGGCGGGGCGCACGCCGGTGCAGCGCAACACCTTTTACGAACCCATCCGCATTCTGGAGGAAGCCGCGCCAGCCCTGGCCGGAAATCCGGCATCCATGGTGGCTGCGGAACCCAGTTTAACCACGGCCTGAACGGTTAGGGGCCAATATAATTGCCGTCGCTGAATTGTTTCATGGCGGCTTGGAGGCGAAGTAAATCCGGCATTTCCTCGGGCGGCACGGTTTGGAGCCATTCGTAAAAAGTTTTGGGCACCTGCCATTTCCAATGTTCCACATGGCCGTCGGCCATGGAAAGATTGGCGCCGCAATTGTGCCGGTCGGAGGGCATGTCCCACCAGATATTGGGATCAAAATAGGGCGAGTTCTGCGGCGGATTACCGAATTCAGCATCTTCAATGGTATCGGCGCTTTCATCAATCAACACAAACAGGCTGCTCGGGGCGGGGTTGACCACCTGGGTGAATTTCATCCAACTGGGCAAATAAACATTTTCGGGATCGCCCCCGGGGAAACCATTGATGGACTGGCTCATGTTATAGCTGCGCCAGCGGAGTTGCGGGAGGGGCTGGCCATCCGGGGTTTGCAGGGTGGAGAGGTCGGCCGGGCAATGGTAGATGGGCAGGGAGGAATTATAGGTGTACAACAGGCCGGTGATGATGTTGGAAGGATTCATTTCCGAGCGCGCATCCTGGTCGGGCAGCCAGGAGAGGCCGTTGGTAAGGGCCCCATCGACCCCACTGCTGTTGATGTTTACCACGGAATTGTTGGGCACGAAAAAGTCATTGTTATCCGTCGTGTAAAGGTGGGAACACAATTGGAGCTGCTTGAGATTGCTGAGGCAGACCAGGGTGCGGGCGCGATCCTTGGCCCGGCTGAGCGCGGGCAGGAGCATGGCGGCGAGAATGCTGATGATGGCGATGACCACCAACAGTTCAATGAGGGTAAAGGCACTCCCGCAGCGTCCGTGCCCGGGACTTTTCTGCGACCGGCTGGAGCCATGCTTACTCATTTTGCAGATGGGTAAACAATAAACCGGGATGGCAAAAACACCACAGAAATTTTACCTGCCCAATGGGGTGCGGATTGGTGGATGCGGTCTGGCGGGGTTGCCCCAACCAAAGGTTAACTCCCGGCCGCGGATGGGCTACGTTTTGTGAAGCCAACGGTGGCCATCCCCGGCTAGGGTTTGGCACCGGGCGATGGCAAAATCATTAAATAGCGT
>CAIZWI010000399.1 GCA_903936645.1 uncultured Verrucomicrobia subdivision 3 bacterium | reverse complement strand
GCCAGCAATGTCACCCGGGGGCGACGATTGGCTTTACGCAATACCGGCCCCATGCGAATCCGTTGGATGGCAAAAATTATCCCTTGCTGCACGCGGTGTTCCTGGGCATGACTTCGTTGCTGGTGGGCACCCTGCTATTTTTTGGTGCCCATACCGTGGCCTGGCTGGTGCGGGTGACGTTCCTCTACTGGCACGACTCGAAAAAGTTCCGGGAACAAAAAATTGCGGCGCAAACGGGCGGTGAATGGTTCACCCGCTTTGTCCCCTTCGAGCGCTTCCTCCATTTCCTGGTGGTGACGAGCTTTTTAACCCTGGTGGTTACCGGCATGCCACTGAAGTTTTATTACACCGACTGGGCGAAAGTCATGTTCCACTTCATGGGCGGGCCCGAAACGGCACGGGCCTTTCACCGGCTGGGAGCGGTAGTGACCTTTTGCTATTTTGCCTTGCACTTGGCCTCCCTGGTTTACAAGGGCTTCCAGGGCCGCTTGCAAGCGTGCGATCCGGTTACCGGGAAGGTCAGTTTCAAACGTCTGCTGGGCATTGTGGCCAGTCCGGACTGTATGATTCCCAACTTGCAAGACTGGCGTGATTTTGTGGCGCACAATAAATGGTTTTTTGGCAAAGGGCCCAAGCCGGAGTTTGACCGCTGGACCTACTGGGAAAAGTTCGATTACTTCGCGGTTTTCTGGGGCGTGGCGATCATTGGGTTCTCCGGTTTGATCATGTGGTTCCCGGTGACATTCACCCATTACCTGCCGGGTTGGATTATTAATATCGCGTTGCTGGTGCACTCGGACGAGGCGCTGCTGGCGGCCGGGTTTATTTTCTCGATTCACTTTTTCAACACGCACTTCCGCATTGAAAAATTTCCGATGGATACGGTCATTTTCTCCGGCCGGATTTCCAAGAATGAAATGTTACATGAACGGAAGCGGTGGTATGACCGCCTGGTGGCGACCGGCCGCCTGGACGACTATCGGGTGCGGGACGAATGGCTGCGCTGGAAAACCATTGCCCGCACGTTTGGCTACCTGTTCTTTGGCCTGGGCATGGTGCTCCTGGGGTTGATCATTTACGCCATGACCACACGGCTGACCCATTGAAGGTGGCACAACGTGGCGGCGGAGGAAAGGGGCTGCTGCCAGCAGCTTGGAAAATTTGGCGTGAGGCGGGTTTGGTGGATAGCCACCCGAGTGGTGGGGCTTGCATCCATGGCTGCTTCCGGCAATCATTAGATTGAGATGACACCTGCTTCAAATCCTGGCGGCAAGAGCGCCGGGCGTTTAATTCTGCGGGAAGTTTTGCTGGTGTCTGTAACCGGCTTGGCCGTCGCTCTACTGGGAAACCAGCTCTCGCCGCGTGGACTCAGCCTCACCCGCAACTATTTTCCGTCCACAGCAGCCGCTCCCGCCCTGGTTCGTGCCGTGGCCGTGACGACCACCAACCAATCCGCGGCGGAAAAACTGGCCGTGGAGGTAAAGTCGGCCGGTCTCCAACTTGCCTCCCGGGCACAAATTGGTGCTTGGTTTGCTGATCCCCGGCGATTGGCGGGGAAAATCATCTTTGTGGATGCCCGCAATGAGACAGATTATTTCAAAGGCCATATTCCTGGGGCCTGGTTGTTTGATCCTTACCAACCGGAAAAATATTTCCCGACCGTCGTGCCTGCCTGCCAAAACGCGGAGGAAATTGTGGTGTACTGTCATGGCGGCGATTGCGACGACAGCCTCTCCGCCGCCACCTTGCTCAAGCAAGTGGGGATTCCTGGAGATAAGCTACATGTTTATGGGGGCGGCATGGGGGAATGGCAGACGACCGCCCAGCCCGTGGAAACCGGTCCGCAAAACAGCGGACAAATAAAACCAGTCGTTCCATGAGAGCGACTGGCTCCTGGCGGCCGCCTGGGCAGCGATATTCAGCGACTGTTGGCCGCTGGTTTCTGGGTGCTGCCTATCTCTACATGGGCTCGGTGAAAGTGCTGCACCCCGCGGAATTTCTGAAAATAATCCGCCAGTACGATCTCGTCCACCAGGCGACCGTACTCGACGCATTGGCGGCCTGGCTGCCCTGGTTTGAAATCGCCTGCGGCTGTTTTCTGCTGGCCGGCGTCGCCGTGCGGGGCGCGGCCCTGGTATCACTGGTCCTGCTAATTCCCTTCAGTGCCGCCGTGCTGCACCGGGCGCTGGCCATCAAATCACTGCTGGCCATTTCATTTTGCGCGGTGAAATTTGACTGCGGGTGTGGCAGTGGCGAAGAATACATCTGCCGCAAACTTTTGGAAAATGGGATCTTAATTGCCCTTTCGGCAGGGCTGCTAGCCCATGGCGGCCGACAGTCGGCATAAGTCATACTCGCGTGCCGATGCCCGGATTGGGTGCCTGGCCGCTTTTAGCGGCGCTCGGTAAAATCACAACGCACTGACATTCACATCAGCAACCGGTGCTTTCTTGCCGGCGGGCAGCGTGAAGTAAAAAGTTGTGCCTTTGCCCAGTTCGCTTTCGGCCCAAACTTCACCGCCATGGCTTTGGATGATGTGTTTGACAATGGACAGGCCCAGGCCGGTTCCACCCTGATCGCGGGAGCGAGCCTTATCCACCCGGTAAAAGCGTTCAAACACCCGGTCCAGCGCCTCGTGGGGGATCCCCGGGCCATCGTCGGTCACGGACAATTCAATCATCCCGGAATCCGTTTGGCGGCCGCCCACGGTGACGTGCCCCTGGGTGCGGCCATATTTGATGGCATTGTCCACCAGATTGGCGAACACTTGGTCCACGCGATTAGCATCCACCTGGGCCAGAAGGGCAGGGACCTGATTGGCCAGGGTGGTGCCGCGGGCCTCGGCTTTCCCGTGCAAATCCGTGAGGACTTTGTCGGCAAGGTGGTGCATGTCCACGGCATGCAAATTCAATTTCATCCGGCCGGATTCCAGCGCCGAAATCGTCAATAAATCTTGAATGAGCAGGTCCAATCGCTGGGCGTTGCGTTCGATGATTTTGAGAAAGCGTTCGGCCACTTCGGGATTGTTGCGCGCCCCATCCAGCAGGGTTTCGACGTAGCCTTTGATCAGGGACAGTGGAGTGCGTAACTCATGACTCACATTCGCCACAAATTCCTCGCGGGTGCGCTCCAGTTGCTTCAGCCGGGTCAGATCGTGAAAGACCAGGATGGTCCCGTCACGGACGCCGGCGGAATTAAAGACCGCAGCCGCATTCACGCGCAGCCAGTGTTCATTGAGGTCGGGCAACTTTAATTCGTAATCAAAAACCTGGCCGTCGGTTTCCACCCGTTGTACCAGCGCCTCCAATTCGGGCACGCGCAACGCCTCCAAAATGGTTTTGCCGCGCAATTCTGCCTTGAGCTGAAATAAGTGCTTAAAGGCGCGATTGGCGAGGTAAATACGCTGGTTCCGGTCCAGTAAGAGAAGCCCCTCCAGCATGGAATTGAAGAGCACTTGCTGCTGGGCATTGGCGTCGGTCATGGTTTGCTGCTGCCGCCGCTGCAAATCCTCCAAATCCAGCAAATGTTTTTTTTGCAACCGGCTGAGTAACTGGCGCTGGCGGGAGTGGCAGACCACGAGGGTGGCCAGGAGCAAAATGGCAATTGCCGGCCACATGGCTACTCGACGAAGCGGTACCCCACGCCCCGGACGGTGTCCAAATGCTTGGAGGCGGGCCCCAGCTTCTCCCGCAAGCGCCGCATATGGGTGTCGACGGTGCGGGTATCGATCAAACTGTCGTATTCCCAAACATCGCGCAGGAGTTGGTCCCGGGATTGGACCCGGCCGGCGCGCTGGGCCAGCACGGTAAGGAGCTTAAATTCGGTGGCGGTCAGGTCGAAGGGCTTTTCCCGCCAGCTGGCCAAATGGCGTGGGGTATCGATGGAGAGATCACCGAAACGCAATAAATTTTCCGACAATTCACCAGCCTGGCCGCGGGCGAGCAGTTTTTTAATGCGCAGGAGGAGTTCACGCGTGCTGAAGGGCTTGGTGAGATAGTCGTCCGCGCCGAGTTCAAGACCCAGCACCCGGTCGATTTCGGCGGCTTTGGCAGTGAGCATGATGATGGGGACCCGCGAGGTGCTGGCATCCAAGCGCAAGGTTTTGCAGATTTCAAAACCATCCATCTCCGGGAGCATCACATCCAGTACGATTAAATCGGGCACTTGGGAGCGAGCTTTTTTCAGCGCTTCCGCACCATCCGTGGCCGTGCTGACGGTGTAACCAGATTGTTTCAAGTTGAATTCAATCAGTTCCACCGCTTCGGGTTCGTCATCCACCACCAAAATTCGCGGCTTCATCATCTCTTGAATAACATGCGCAAAATCGTCACACAATTTCTATTTTGGTTACAATTTGGTGACGGTCTGGTTATTCTGTTCTCATTTGGGTGGTCACCCACTAAATTTAATCATGAATGAACCGCTAAAAAACTGGATCAATCCGTCTGAATTTGCCAATTTTCCGCCGGCCCGGCCGCGCGAAACGCACAAAGGCTCCTTCGGCCACCTAATGGTAGTCGCTGGCAGCATGGGCTACCACGGGGCGGCCGTGCTGGCGGTTCATGGTGCCCAGCGCGCCCAACCGGGCCTGGTTACGCTGCTGGCCCAAGAGTCGATCTATTACCCGGTGGCTTCGCATCTTCAATCCGCCATGGTCAATGTCTGGTCCTCCGATATTCATCGTTTCGACAAGGCCAGCGGCATCCTGATGGGACCTGGCCTAGCGTCGGCGGATATGAATGACGATGTGAAGTCCATTTTCCGCCGGTTGTGGCGCGATTCCCCGGTGCCCATGGTGGTTGATGCCACGGCCCTTGGGTGGCTGGTGGCGCACTCCCTCGGCAAGCACGTGGTGCGGGTGGTTACGCCGCATCCCGGTGAGGCGGCCACGCTGCTACGCCAGTCCGTGGCGGACATTCAGGCGAATCGCGAGCGGACCGTGCGTGAGATATCCCAGCGTTTTGGCAACTGCTGGGTGGTGCTCAAAGGCCACGAAACATTGGTGGGCCGGGCCGAAGGCGAGATTTACGTCAATCCCACCGGCAATCCGCACTTGGCCCAGGGGGGCAGCGGGGATGTATTGGCGGGATTTATCGCCGGTTTGCTTGCCCAGCCAGCCTTGCAAGCGGACCCCGGACTAGCCGTTCGCTATGCGGTCTGGCAGCATGGCTTGGTGGCGGACCAGCTACAGCAGCGGCGCAAGAACTGGATTATTGAGGATCTGGTGAATGAATTGGGCAATGCGCGCTGAATTTGCTTTCACCGGGCATGGCTATTTGTTAAAAGCACCGGGTGTTTAAGATGTTTTGGTTCAGGTTCATAATGGCATGGTGTGTTTGCGGACTCTGGCTGTCTGTGCATGCCGCGGATAATTTCTCGCTCGCCGATGGTTCCACCCTCGCGGGCGATATTGTCACGTTCAATGATGCCGGGGTTATCATCCGGCTGCCAGGGGACAAATACACGGACCGCATGCCGTGGACCAAATTCTCGCAAGAAGGCCTGCAACAGCTGGGTCAGAATCCCAAGATCAAACCTCTGGTGGAGCCCTTTATGGAGTTGCCGCCCACGGAAAAAGTAAAACACACGGACAATTTACAAATCAAAGACGTTGCCCGCCTGGCCATGCCCCCTCATAAATCGGTCATCGGGGGACTGGCCTCGTCGTCCGTGGGTTTATTTGTATTATTTCTCATTTACGCGGCCAACCTTTATGCTGGGTTCGAGGTGGCGGCCTGCCGTGGCCGGCCGTTGGGCACAGTTATGGGTTTGTCGGCGGTCTTGCCGATTATTGGGCCGGCCATATTTTTCCTGATGCCGACCAATCAGGTGGCGCCGGTGGTTAATATCACTTCCACCGAGACGGAATCTGCCGCCGCGATCGCAGTGGGCGGAGCCGCCGCTGGCAACACGGCGGAACCACCCGCTGGGGCCGATATTCAAGTTGCCGCCGTGGCCGCCAACGCACCGGCGAGTGTGCCCACCCAGACCTTCAAGCGCGGCCAGTTTACTTTCAACCGCCGGTTTTTTGAGACCAAATTTGCAGGGTTTTTCAAGTTCCCCCGCAGCGAGTCCGATCAAAAACTCGAATTGAGCGTTAAAACTCCGGCTGGCGTGCTGGTGGTGCAGCGGATCAGCCAATTGGGGCAGAATGAGGTGCATTTGGAGGTGCTAGATGGCGCTCAGCCGCAAGTAATTCAGGTGCCCTTTGGTGACATTCAAGAGATCAACCTCAAACCCATTCCTGCTTGAAATATCGCAGCATCCTCCTATTTGGCGCACCCGGGGCGGGGAAGGGCACCCAGGGAAAAATTCTGGGGGTCATCCCGCATTTTTTCCATTGCGCGTGCGGCGATGTATTTCGCAGTTTGCGGACGGACACCCCGCTGGGAAAAGTGTTTGTTGAATATTCTAGTCGTGGGGAGTTGGTGCCG
The DNA here is from genome assembly GCA_903936645.1 of uncultured Verrucomicrobia subdivision 3 bacterium. Classification (GTDB taxonomy): domain Bacteria; phylum Verrucomicrobiota; class Verrucomicrobiia; order Limisphaerales; family UBA11358; genus UBA11358. Next base: position 1,212 of record CAIZWI010000399.1, on the reverse strand, counting down.
GACGGACCCACCATTGAGTTGTGGAGTCAATTTATCAAGACTTCCATTCAAATTGGCAAATATAACCCCGAGCTGGACACATTGGTTTTAGATGGGATTCCCCGCAACGTGGCCCAAGCAGAGATTTTGCGCGACGTGCTGGATGTCGTGGGAGTTTATTATCTCCATTGCAATAATTTTGAAAACCTGGTGAAACGCATTCAACGGCGCGCCCTCAAGGAGAACCGGTTGGACGATGCCAATTTGGAAGTCATCCGCCATCGGATCAAGACTTACGAGGCCGAAACCGCTCCGTTGCTCAAGCATTACGGACTTAAACTCGTGCATGACATCGAAGCCGACCAGACGCCCGCCAAGGTGCTGGGCGACATCCTGCGCACGGCGGCGATGCGTTGATAATTGATTTGGGGTGACGGGACCCGGGATTTCGGGGGTAACGTTTGGGCGATCTTTCAAACGCAATTTTCCACGATTTCTGCTCCGATCACCCGCTGATTCGCTGGCCAGCCCAGGGCCATTATTCCAAGCACAGAATATTTGATATTGCCTAGCAAACCTAAAGCATGGCCCCTTTAAACGTCATTTTCATGGGTACGGCGGACCTCTCGGGGACCACCTTGAGCGCACTCCTGGCGGATCCTCAAATACGGATGGCAGCCGTGGTTACCCAGCCCGATAAACCGAAGGGCCGTAATTTGGAAGCGCAGCCTTCGCTGGTAAAAGTCCTGGCCCAGCAAGCCAATGTGCCAGTGCTCCAGCCTGCCCGCGCCCGGGATCCGGAGTTTCTCGCCGCCTTGCGCCCTTACGAGCCAGATTTAATTGTCGTGGCTGCTTACGGTCAAATCCTGCCCGCCGCCATTTTGGACCTGCCCAAATATGGCTGCCTGAACGTTCATACCTCGCTCCTCCCCAAATACCGGGGGGCCGCCCCCATCCAATGGGCCATTGCTAATGGGGATACTGAAACCGGGGTCACCATCATGAAAATGGACGTGGGCATGGATACCGGACCGATCCTCACGCAAAAATCCACACCCATTACGCCGGAGGATGACGGCACCACCCTCCATGACCGGCTGGCAAGGTTGGGTGCGGAATTGTTAATGGCCACCATTCCGGGCTATGTCACCGGCGAAATTCTCCCGCACCCACAACCTCTGACTGGCGCAACGCATGCCGCGAAGATTAAAAAGGAGGATGGCCAGGTCGCCT
>CAIZWI010000398.1 GCA_903936645.1 uncultured Verrucomicrobia subdivision 3 bacterium | reverse complement strand
GGGTTGTGCCAGAAACTTGGCTGGTCCACCGGCGAGCGGCACATTCGGCCCCTGCACCTGGCTCTGGGCAATACTGATGGGGGACAGCGCGCCGCGGAAAAGGCGGAACTCGTCAATGCTGGCGGTAAGATTGGGGCTGGCGGCCGTCAGTGACTGACCGATCCATGAAAGCTTGTCATTCAAGCTGCTGAGATTGACTGTGAAGTTAGTGTTGACCACTTCGAGCACACCATTCGTGTAAATCGAGAGCACCCGATCCGGCGCATCCACCACCACGGCGACATGGACGGTCTGGTTGTCCAAATTGCCGGCTGCGGTGACCGACTGGTTATTATTATTTACCACGGCGAGCTGGCCGACAGAGGTATGCGGGGAATATTGCACATCGTTAAACCCAATGATGCCCGACCCGATGACATAGTTGGTCACACCAAAAGCAAAGACATCCACGTTATTGGGATTCGTTCCCAACGTCGCCCAGAACTCGAGGGTCAGGGCGGTGGCATTCTGCGCGGTGAACAGATTAGACGGGAGTTGCACAAAAGTGCCGGCGGTGCCATCCAACACCAATGAGCCATTGGTTTCGTAGGCGTTACCGAAATTCGTGGCCGTTTGCCCACCGATGCTGTCGGGGGTCACCGTCAAGCCGCTGGCGACATCCACCCAGTTGGTGTTGAAACTATAACGGTTGCCCAGGAAGTTGGCTGCGCCCACCACCAGTGAGGCCACGGTAGTGACGTTTTTGTAGCCGATGGTGTTGGTCACCACGCAGTCATAATAACCCGCGTTGCCTGCCGCCGTGTTCGGGATGGTGTAGGCGGTATTGGTCGCGCCCGCGATGGAATTGGAATTGAACCGCCATTGATAGCCCAACGGGAACTGGCTGGAGGCGCCCACCGAGAACGTCACCGGCAGGTTGTAGTCCACGTTTTGGCTGACGGGATTGAGGGTGATGGTGACCGCCGGGGAATAAAACTGCATCTGGCCGGAACCCCGGGCCACTTTGCTGATGCGCACTTCATCCACATAACCTTTAAAAGGCGCCTGGGAAACGTTGCGGGAGTTGGCGGCCACCACCAACTCGCCATTGACGTTGCCCGCCGCTGTGCCAATGTTCAGGGGTTGGGTGGCCAAAACGGCCGCCGCGCCGTTGGTCCCATTGAGCAGAGTCCAGTAGAGCGTCCCGTTGGTGCCATCATAGGTAAAGGCGGCATGATACCACTGGTTGCTCGTAAACGCATTGTTCCCCGTAGTCGGCAGGGTGCCCGACATGGTCCCACCGCTCGTGATAAAGTTAAAACTCAGGGTGGTGGAGCTAAGCGCAAATTGGAAACCCCGGTTGGCCAGGGAGGTGTCGGTGGAAAGAATGGTACCACCGGCGCCATTGGTAGGGTAGACGAGGCACTCTAGCGTGAACGGGGTCTGTCCACCGTTGCCAATGCCCAGTAATTTTGACGGAAACACGTCCCCATCGAGATTATAGACGCCGTTGGAATTATAATCAAAGCCGCAAACGCCAAACGTGGTGTTTCCCGGGCCGACACCCACGGCATTACCGAAATTAACGGAACCGCTCGCATAAGAGGGAGTTCCCAAATAGGTCGTCACTGCGGTGGAGGTGGAATGGTTGCCGCTGCTCATGTTGGCGGTGATAAAATAGCCGCCCAGGGAACCGTAATTAGTCACCACGGAGCCACCGGCCGGCTGGTCAAAATGCAGCAGGACGACGGTATTGCTGTCGGCGGTATAATTGCCGACGAGATCGGCATGCGCCTCGTGCGCCCAAGCGAGGGCCACAAGCGACGCCAAGGCGGTCAGTTTGTTTGTTATTTTCATGTTGTATTGGGTATTTTGGGTGACACATGACTAACTCACTGGGCGAACCGGCGGTTGCTCAGGTATTAGGGCATGGGTTGTGAGATTACATTATACCCGTCAGGGCGTTTGCAAATGGACAAAATGATATTTGGCGTGGATAATTTGACTTGCACCTGCAGTTGGCCGGCCATTCATGGCAACTGCGGGTGCGTCCATGAAAAGCCCTGGTTTTTCCTTCCATCGCTATTTTCCGGTCAGCCAGCGCGACCGGAAATGGGGTTTGTTTGTGAACACCATCGGCGAAACCCGCGCGGCCCCGCATACCCCCTACCCGCCGGCCGTGCATCCCAAAGGGTATGCCTTTGAGTGGCAGCAGGGCCGGGTGCTGGATGGTTTTGCCCTGGTTTATATTGCCGGGGGCCAGGGCCATTTTGAATCAGCGGGTAAAATAAATCTGCCCGTGGAGCCCGGCCATGTGATCCTGCTTTTCCCGGGCATCTGGCATCGTTATCAGCCGGATGCTAAAACCGGCTGGCACGAGTTTTGGATCGGCTTCGATGGCGACACCGCGCGCAACTGGCAGCTGAACCGTTTTATTTCCCCCAACAAGCCGGTGTGCAAGATCAATTCTGAGGACACCGTGCTCGCCACCTTCAACCGCATCCTGCAAGCCGCGCGGACGAACCGGCCGGCCCTGCAACAAATTCTGGCGGGTGCCGCCGCCAACCTGGTGGGGCTCTGCTATTCGGCCCAACAGGCTCCGCCGGAAGCCGGGGATCAGGGATCGAATGCCATTGAACTGGCGATTGCCCGCCTGGAGGCGGATTTGGGCCGTGAATTGGACATTCAGACTCTGGCCCAAGAACTCGGCGTGAGTTATAGCTGGTTTCGCACTGCCTTTACCATGCACACCGGCCTGGCCCCGCATCAATATGTCCTGGAAATGCGGCTGGTGCGCGCCCGCAACCTGTTGGTGGGCACCACGCTGGCCGTGAAAGAAATCGCCCAGCAAACCGGCTTTCAGGACGAACATTATTTCTCGCGGCTCTTCCGCCAAAAACTCAAGTGCACGCCCAGCCAATGGCGGGAGCGCCGGCAAAAGGCCTGATTACTTCCGTTGCGGGCCAGGCAACTTGGACAAAAAGTCTACTCATTATATCAATTTGTCCATTTTGATAAGCCCACGCCACCGGTAACTTATCCAGCCTGATTTAGATGCACATTATCAACGTTTTGCGGTCGGAGCAGTCCATCCCGCCGGGCACGGCCAATGCCCCGGCGACGCCATGAAGGCCGTGCGGGTCGGCATCCTTGGGGCGGGTTGGTGGGGGACCTTTGCCCATCTGCCGGCGGTGAAGTCGCATCCCCGGGCGGAGTTGGTGGCGGTGCAAACCCGCGAAGCGGCGGCGGCCGTGAAGATCGCCCGCGACTTCGGGGCGCAGCACGCCTGCACCAGCGTGGAGGAATTGCTCGCGCTGCCGGCGTTGGATGCGGTGATTGTCGCTTCCACGCCAAATGTCCATTACGCACAGGCCCACGCGGCGCTGGCCAGTGGCCGGCATGTGTTGCTGGAAAAACCGATGACCTTTGGCGCCCGCGAGGCGAATGATTTGGTCGACCTGGCGGCGCGGCGGCAGTTACAGCTCCTGATTAGTTGTCCATGGCATTTTACGCGACATGGGCTGGCGGCCCGGGAACTGATCCAGTCCGGCGCCCTCGGCGAGATCAAGATGATCTCGGTGCTGATGACCAACCCGATTGACCAATTGCTGCGGGGGCGGAGCACTTCACCCACCCATGGCATGGCGAACGTTTACGTGGAACCCTGCCGGGGCTCTTACAATGATCCGGCCATCGCCGGGGGCGGCCAGATCTATTGCCAGGTGTCGCATGCGGCCGCCTATTTGACTTTTCTGACGGGCCTGCGGCCGGCCGAAGTGTATGCGCGCTTTGACCAGGATGGTTCCCCGAACGACATTTACAACTCCCTGACGATCACGCTGGAAAACGGCGCGCTGGTTTCCCTGGCCAGCACCGGGGCCACGCCACTGGCGGAGCGCACTTACGAAATCCGCATCTTCGGCCGCCGGGCGATTTTGCAACTGGAACTCTGGCGCGGCAGCATGACGTTGATTGATTTTGCCGGTCAACGCACGGAATTCCCTGCCCTGGCCGAACCGGAAATTTATCCGGCGCAAGCGCCGGCCGTGAATTTCATCGACGCCATTTTGGGCGCGGCTCCCAATGGCTCGCCCGGCGAGTTGGGCCTGGCCTCGATGGAAATCATCGAAGCGGCCTGCCAGTCGGCCCGCAGCAACCGCCCCCAGGTCATCCGTCCCCAACGCCCCCACGGTGCCGAGTGATTGACCCGGACGCCGGGGTCGGCAGTGCCCAACGGCGGCACGTTAGCCATGGCCGCCACCTTGCACCCGGCCCCAGAGCAAAATCATTAAATAGCGTAAAAGATTGTTAAATTGGCCGGTTTTGAAGGTTTTTTGACCGCAGTTCCCGCGTTCAGGAGGGATCCTTTCGGCGGGCGACCCTCAGGTTCAGCCGCTTGCAATACATTTTGGTTCTATGCATAGTGTTTCTATGATACGGAAAGAACTGGTTGCGGCCTCGGCGGAGCCACTGGTATTGGCGTTGCTCGCCCGGGGGGAGTCTTATGGGTATGCCATCATTCAGGAGGTGAAGGCACGGTCCGGCGGGCAGTTGCAATGGACGGATGGGATGCTGTACCCGGTGCTGCACCGGCTGGAGCGGCGGGGGTTGATCCAGGCGCGCTGGGGCGAAAGCGAGACCGGGCGGAAACGGAAATATTACTCCCTGAAACCAGATGGCAAAACGGCCATGGCCCAACACGATGAGCAATGGACCATGGTGCATGCCGTTCTGGCCGGCCTGAAAGGTGAACGTTATGTTTGACTTGGAACCGGCGATTGCGGAATGGCGGCGGCAGATGCAAGCGGCGGGAATGAAAACGCCGGTGCTGCTGGAGGAGTTGGAGGGGCATTTGCGCGAAGAAATTGAGCGGCAAATGGAGGCAGGAACTCCCGCCGGACTGGCGGTGGCCCGGGCGGGCCAGGAATTGGGCCCGCCGGAACAGCTTAAAACGGAATTTCAAAAAGAACCCGCCGTTTGGGGAAGCTGGCAGCTACCACTGGGCTGGGTTGCTTGGGGAGTATTTCTTATCTCCTTGGCGCTGCCCGCCTGTGGTCAAATGTGGGGCTGGCAGTGTGCGGGCCTGGCGGCCACCGCGGTTTCCTGGCCGGATTTCTTCCATCGCTGGATGACCATTCATCTCTTTTTGTTAACGCTGGCTAATTTATTTATGCTAGCAGCCCCGTTTTGCCTCACGCGCTG
>CAIZWI010000397.1 GCA_903936645.1 uncultured Verrucomicrobia subdivision 3 bacterium | reverse complement strand
CCGCCATTTGACAGTCGGCCTTCTGGTGCTATTTTGTCGAGTGGCTTTCGGTCGCTCGGTTCGGGGCCGCCATGGCCGAGTCCACCATGAGGTTCTTTGAAATAATGCCCCCTCTGGTGCCGTTTGGTAACAAGCTCGTCGCTGGTCACTGGCAACCAATTCCTCGGGACCCAATTTGCGCCATTTTGACACCTTTGCAGCCGTTTGAAAACCACGCGAGAACCACCTAAATCCAAGCCCATCGTGCCTAATCGTGCCTTTGCAGCGTTTCTGCCTCCCCCAATCCAGCCCCTGCCAGCCCAATCCTACCGGGGAATCCGCAGCAATACTCATGGCCCGTCTGGTGTTGGGGGATTCCCTGGCGGTCCGACGGCGGAGAGCGCCGGGGTGGATTTGGCGCTGCCTGCATTCTCTTCGTCGTGTCTCGTCGACCCCCAGTCCAGGTGCCGAAATGGATGCAATGCATTGCCAAAGAACGGGTTGCCAAAAATATATGAAAAATCGCGTCAAGGCTCGTCGAGCCCCCCATCCCCCCTGTACCTCGGAAAAATTGTCGCTTTAGCCAGAACTATGCTTAAATAGTCGCGTGCATCATTCACGGTCACCTGGGGCCACCGACGGCGATCCGACGTTCAAGGCCAAAGCGCGTTCCTCCGCCGAGATCATCCGGCGGGTGGCAGTTTACTTGCGGCCCTATCGCACCCTCGCGTTGGCCACCGTGGGTTGCGCCATTTTGTCGCTGGCATTCTCCTTCGCCTTCCCGCGAATTACCCAGTTTGTCTTTGATGACGTCATCGGCCAGCACCGGCCGGCCCTCCTGGTCCCCGCCATGCTGGCCCTGCTGGCGGCCTATTTACTGCGGGATGGGTTCAACAGCCTCCGCATCCGGGTGAACAACCAACTGGAGCAAAATGTGGTTTTTGACATGCGCTGCCAGCTCTATGCCCGGCTGCAACGCCTGCCGGCCGGCTACTTTGACCAGCGGGCCTCCGGGGATTTGATGACCCGCGTGATCGAGGATGTCAACAATGTCGAGCGCCTGCTCATTGACGGCACCGAGCAGGGCTCCGTGGCCATCCTGAGCGTGGTGGGCGTCCTGGTGATTTTGTTCACCACCAACCCCTGGCTGGCCTTGGTGGCGATGGTGCCCCTCCCGTTGCTGGCCGCCGGGGCGCTCTGGTACACGCTGACCGCCCACCGGCGTTACCGGGCCCAGCGGGAAGCCGCCAGTGCCTTAAACGCTCTGCTCATGGACAATTTGCAAGGGGTCCGGCAAATCAAAGCCTTCGGCCGCGAACCGCACGAAGACGAACGCTTCGCCCGCCGGGCGGATGACTCGCGCCAGGGCATGCTCACGGTCATGCGGGTCTGGGCCACCTATTCGCCCGCCATGAGTTTCGCCGCCGCCCTGGGCACGGTGCTGGTGCTCTGGGTCGGTGGCCGGCAGGTCGAGGCGGGCACGCTGACCATTGGCCAGTTAATCGCTTTTATTATGTATTTAACGCTGTTCTATGATCCCATCAGCCGGTTGCACAGCCTCAACCAAATGTTGCAATCCGCCCGCGCGTCCGGCGAGCGGGTGTTTGATATTCTCGATGCCACCATGGAAGTCCAGGATGCCCGCCGCCCGGAACTCCTGCGTCTGCCCGTCCGGGGCGAGGTGGTCTATGAGCAGGTGCAATTTGGGTATCAAAAAGACACCCCGGTCCTGCACGAGGTGTCGCTCCACGCCCGGCCCGGCGAAATCATTGCCCTGGTCGGCACCACCGGCGCCGGCAAATCCACCCTCGTAAATCTCCTCCCCGCCTTCTACGAACCCACCGGCGGACGCATCACGATTGATGGCCAGGACATCCGCCACGTTCAACTGGCCTCCCTGCGCGCGCAGATCAGCGTCGTCAGCCAGGAACCATTTTTGTTTAACGGCACCATCCGGGAAAATATCCTCTACGGTAAACTCACCGCCACCGAGGCCGAAATGCTCGCCGCCGCCCGCGCCGCCAATTGTCACGAATTCATCAGCCGCCTGCCGGAGGGCTACGACGCCCGCGTGGGCGAACGCGGGGTCAAACTCAGTGTCGG
>CAIZWI010000396.1 GCA_903936645.1 uncultured Verrucomicrobia subdivision 3 bacterium | reverse complement strand
GCGAAATCTTGGATTCCCGCGGTAATCCCACCGTCGAAGTCGACGTCCATCTGGCTGGCGGCGCTTTCGGGCGCGCGGCCGTCCCCAGCGGAGCCAGCACGGGCGAGCACGAAGCCATCGAGCTCCGTGACGGCGATAAAAAGCGTTATCTCGGCAAGGGCGTGCTCAAGGCCGTGAAAAATGTCGAAGAAAAGATCGCCCCGGCCATCCTCGGCATGGACGCGCTGGATCAATTGACGATTGATCGCACGATGATCGAATTGGACGGCACGGAAACCAAGGCCAAGCTCGGCGCGAATGCCATTCTGGCCGTCTCGCTAGCCACGGCGAAGGCCGCTTCGGAAGCCGTCGGCACCCCGCTCTTCAAATACCTCGGCGGGCCGAATGCCAAAGTTCTCCCGGTGCCCATGGCCAACGTGATCAATGGCGGCGCACACTCCGACGCCCCGATTGATTTCCAGGAATTCATGATCCAGCCGCACGGCTTCAACACCTTTAGCGAAGGCCTTCAGGCCATCACTGAAGTATTCCATGCTCTCAAATCGGTCTTGAAGAAAAAGGGCCTGAGCACGGCCGTGGGTGACGAGGGTGGTTTTGCCCCCAAACTCGAAAGCACGGAAGCCGCGATTGAAGCCATCCTCCAAGCCGTCAAGGATGCCGGCTACAAGGCGGGCAAACAGATCAATCTCGCCCTGGACGTGGCCGCCTCGGAATTCTATACCGGCAACGAAACTTATACTTTCAAGAAAAGCCACGGCCGCAAATTGACGGGCGACGAAATGGTGGCCTTTTATGCCGAACTCTGTGGCAAATACCCGATCGTCAGCATCGAAGACGGTTGCGCGGAGGGTGATTGGGTCACTTGGAAGAAACTCACCGAGAAGCTCGGCGACAAAGTTCAACTCGTGGGCGACGATCTGTTCGTTACCAACGTGAAGTTTCTCCAAAAAGGCATTGATACGGGCACGGCCAACTCGATTCTCGTCAAAGTGAACCAGATCGGTTCCCTCACCGAGACATTGGACGCCGTCCAACTCGCCCAGTTTAACGGCTACACCGCCGTGCTCTCGCATCGTTCCGGCGAAACCGAGGACTCCACCATTGCGGATATCGCGGTGGCCACGAACTGCGGCCAGATCAAAACCGGCTCCCTGAGCCGCACCGACCGCACCGCCAAATACAACCAGTTGCTGCGCATTGAGCAACTGCTCGGCAAAAACGCGGTTTACGCCGGTCTGGGCGCGCTCAAAAAAAGCAAGTAAGCCGTTTTAACGATTCCTACCCCGGAAGCCTTGTGGCTTCCGGGTTTTTTATTGCCCATTAAGAAGTCCGCCACGGGAAGAAAGGCGTTTTGATCACCACTTACCCAGCCATTCGCCCGGTAAATGAAACAAGCCGCTAGCTGGATTTTTTCTGAGCCCCTTCACTGTCCGGAGACTGGCTTAAAATGTTGCGGGCTGCGGACTGGATGGATTCACGCAATTCCAGGGGTTTGACCACCATGGCATCACCGCCCCAGCTGAGAATCCAGCGTTCGATTTCCGGCAGGCTGGAGAGTTTTAAACTTAATTCCACCCCACCCGATTTCAGTTCGCGCAATATTTGCGATTCGTGCCATTTCTTTTCGCGGACGTAATCCGCCACACGCGGGGCAAAGCGGATGACCACATGATAGGCCCCTTTTCCAGAATACACACCAAAACTGTTCTGCAAGCGCTGCTCCAGGGAAAACCGCTCGGGACGGGGAAAGGTTTGGCCGGTGGCTTTGACTGACTGTATCCGCGTCGGAGCAAAGGTGCGGATGTCTTTACGCGCGTGATCGTAGGCGAAGAGATACCATTCCCCATTGATATTGGCCAGGTGATACGGGTCCACCAAGCGGGCCTCGGCCCGTGACTGGCCTGGCTTTCGGTAGATGAGTTCAATCTGCCGGCGCTCTGCGGCGGCGCGGGAAAGCTGGTCAAAAACCTCCAAATTCAGGAGCGGTTCGGCCCGGGTGCGGAAGGAAATGGTCTGCTCCAGACTGGCCAGGTTGAGGGAAATCGTGTTCGGCAGCGACTGCTCCATCTTTTTGATGGCGCTGAGCAGCGGCTTTTCAAAATGCGTGCCTCGATACTGTTGCAAGGCCTTTTCCGCCACAATCAAAGCAAACAGCTCGCCCTCAGTGATTTGAACGTTGGGAAAGCCACTGACTTCCTCGGTATAATAAAATCCTTTGGTAGCACCATTGTAGGCGATTGGCAGGCCCATGCGCTCCCGCATGAACTCAATATCCCGCCGGACCGTCTTGGATGCCACTTCACACTCCCGGGCGAGGGATTCGGAATTGGGAGACTTGCCCGAAGCCAAAGCTTGGTGAATGCGCATCATCCGCTCCAGCGGGGGCCGGCTATGGAGCGAGGCATTCACCGCAATACGTTAGGAACCGCGCTCAAGCTTCGCCAGCAGCTCGTCGTTCGTCTTGTGCTTCTTGAGGGCGGCGGTGAGTGTTTCCATCGCCTCAATGGGGTTCAAGTCAACCATCGTGCGGCGCAGCTTGCGAATGGCCTCAAGGTTTTTGGAAGCGAACAGCTTTTCCTCTTTGCGGGTGCCGCTCTTCGGAATATCGATGGCCGGAAACAACCGGCGATCCGAAAGCTTGCGGTCCAGGATCAATTCCATGTTACCGGTGCCCTTGAATTCCTGGAAGATCAGTTCATCCATGCGCGAACCGGTGTCTACCAGGGCTGTGGCCAGGATAGTGAGCGAACCGCCGTTTTCAATTTTACGCGCGGAGGCAAACATTTTGCGCGGAATTTCCAGGGCGCGGGCATCCACCCCGCCGGTCATCGTCCGGCCACTGCCGCCGTGCACGCTGTTGTAGGCGCGGGCGATACGGGTGAGGGAATCCATCAGGACGAATACATCCTTGCCGGTTTCGACAATGCGGCGGCAGCGCTCAACCATGAAGCGGGAGAGGCGCACATGCGTTTCCAAGTCCATGTCATTGGAGGAGGCAACCACCTCCGCCTTCACGGAACGCTGAAAGTCCGTCACTTCTTCGGGGCGTTCGTCAATCAAGAGTACCAGCACGTGCACCTCGGGATGGTTGGTGGTGATGGCGTTGCAAATCTGTTTGAGAATGGTGGTTTTGCCCGTGCGCGGCGGGGCGACAATCAGGCCGCGCGTGCCCTTGCCAATGGGCGTGACCAGGTCAATCACCCGGGTTTCCAACTGGTCGGGTGTGGTCTCCAGATTGTATTTTTCGATGGGGTCGATGGTGGTGAGGTTCTCAAAGCGCACTGCTTTGGTATACTCATCAAACGGCATGTCATTGACTTTTTCCACCGTCTTGAGCTGGGGGCTGGTGCCGCGGTGCGGCGGCTGGGTGGTTCCGGCCACATGACTGCCCTCGCGCAAAAAACTGCGGCGAATGCTATCGGGCGTTACAAAAATATCCGTCGGCTTGGGGTGAAAATGATTGGCGGCAGTGCGCAAAAACCCAAAACCCTTTTCAGAAATTTCCAAATAGCCCGAGCCATAATTGGCCGCTTTTTCGCCGTTATTATCAGAACTGCTCATAGTTTATCTAAAGACGAAGGCCGGAATTTGTCCCGAAAAACCAGTCATGAATGTGTGAACTTGGGAAGTCGCCTGGCTAATGCCAGACTCACAAAACCTTCGACGAAACAAGTAATACGAGTAAAGATTGCAAAATGCAACAATTATTTTAAGTATTTTGGCGCAAAAAAGGGCCGCGGTAACCCGTGGCCCTTGGCAAATATTCAATAAAAAGCGCTTTAAGCCCCCACCGCCGCCCGGGCTTCGGCCGCCAAAGCGGTGCTGAGATAACGCTCGCCCGTGGAACAAGCAACCGTGACGATTAGCTTGCCTTTGTTTTCCGGACGATGGGCCACCTCGAGGGCCGCCACCACATTGGCCCCGGTTGAAATCCCGACCAGCAAGCCTTCTTCCTTGGCCAGCCGGCGGGCCATGGCAAAGGCATCATCATTGGTGACCTGCACGCATTCCACAATCTGCGGATTGCCAGCGGAATCTTTCAAATGCAAGTTGCCCGGCACAAAGCCCGCACCGGTGCCCTGAATCTTGTGCGGACCAGGCTTGACCGGTTGGCCGGCCAGCGTCTGCGAAATGACCGGTGAATCTTTTGGCTCCACCGCAATCGCCTGAAACGAAGGTTTCCGGGGTTTGATCACCTCGGTCACGCCGGTGATGGTGCCACCCGTGCCCACGGCTGCCACAAAAATATCCACCTGGCCGTCGGTGTCCGCCCAAATTTCCTCAGCGGTGGTTTTCTTGTGAATAGCCGGGTTGGCCGGGTTGTTAAATTGTTGCGGGATCCACGCATGGGGGGTTTCCTTGGCCAGCGCCTCGGCCCGGGCAATGGCTCCCTTCATGCCTTCGGCCCCCGGAGTGAGCACTAATTTGGCGCCCAGCATGGCCAGCAGCGTACGCCGCTCCAACGACATCGTCTCCGGCATTGTGAGAATGAGCTGGTAGCCCTTGGCGGCGGCCACAAAGGCCAGGGCGATGCCGGTATTGCCACTGGTGGGCTCAATGATGATGGTGTCTTTGGTCAAAACGCCCCGGGCCTCTGCGTCCTCAATCATGGCCATGCCAATCCGATCCTTCACACTACCCAGGGGATTGAAGAATTCGCACTTCAACAAGATGGTGGCATCCACCCCGGCCGTGACTTTGTTGAGTTTGACCAAAGGCGTGTGCCCCACGGTCTCGACGATGTTGTTGTAAATTTTGCCCATAAGATTGAGTATGAATGTAAGAGATTAACCGACTCTTTATGGTCTAATTAAAAATCTGCGGCAAGCCTTTTTTGGCGCAAAAAGGCCGTCCTGGAGGACGGCCTTCGTTTGTTGATGCTTTGGGGAACCAAAAATCAGGCCGCGTTCGCGGCTGCTTTTTTGGCATGCCCGATCGCTTTTTTGCGCTTGACGTAGTTCAACCGGCGTTTTTTCTTGATTTCTTTATTCAGTTGTTTGCCCATAAGTTTCTTTACTTTGTTCGCGTGATGCGATTTCGTTGTACCACTATGAAAGTTTATCCGGTCCGATTCAACATCTATTTGGTTCTGTTCACCATCCTGCTGCTGGCCGCCGGGTGCAAAAGCACCAGTAGCGAAGACAAAAAGGTCAGCGCCCTCCGCCTGCACATCGAGTCCACCGCAGGACTGCCAGGCACCTGCGAAACCGTTTCCCTGATCCGGGCGGACCCCGTCAGCGTGACCATTCTCAACAACCCGGTGCTCACCGAAGCCGACATCGTCGCTGCCCGGGTGCTGGATACCACGGCCGGTTTCGCCATTGAAATCAAGCTCTCCAGCACCGGCACGCTGGTCCTCGAACAATACACCGCTTCCAACCCGGGCCGGCATCTCGTCATCTTTGGACAGTGGGGCGAAAAAGGAACAGATGGCCGCTGGCTGGCCGCCCCCTTGATCTCCCACCGGATTAGCGACGGAATCCTTTCCTTCACGCCGGATATGAACCGGGATGATGCCTACCGGCTGGTCCTCGGCTTGAATAATGTCAGCAAAAAAATCGCCAAAGGAACAATGAAATGATTGGGTCCATCGTCCGCTCGGCCATCATTTTCACCCTCGGCCTCGCCGCCCCCACCATTCTGGCCCAATCACCGTTTCAGTTTCCCACCGCCAACCATGCGCTTTATGAACCAGGTAATGAACTGAAATTTTTAGCCCCCACCGCACCCGAAAAACCCTGGACGAGCGGGTCGTTCGGTTGTGTCCGTGACAATGGCAACCGCATGCATGAGGGCCTCGACATCCGGTCCTTGCAACACGACCGTCACGGTGAACCCACCGATCCCGTGGGTGCCACTGCGGATGGCACCGTGGCATACTTCAGCCGCAAACCCGGGTTGTCCAATTACGGCAATTATGTTGTCCTTCGCCATGTTATTGATGGTTTGGAGGTCTATTCTCTGTACGCCCATTTAAGTGAGGTTCAGCCCGGCCTGGCCATCGGCCAGTCGGTGCGGGCTGGCCAGGTTATTGGGATCATGGGCCGCACGTCCACCGCCGAAGTCATCACCCGGGACCGGGCGCATGTGCACTTTGAACTTAATTTGCTGGTTAACGATAACTTTGCTGGTTGGTTCAAAAAAAACTGCCCGGGCGAGCGCAATGATCACGGGATCTGGAACGGCCAAAATCTGAATGGGTTGGATGACCGGGCGATCCTGCTGGAGGAACGCCGGCAAGGCGCAGCGTTTAACTTTCTAAATTTTGTCCGCAGCCAGACGGAACTTTGCCGGGTGCTGGTTCGCGCCACCTCCTTCCCTTATTTGAAACGATATTCCGCCTTGGTCTTGGGCAATCCCCGCGCCGAGAAGGAAGGCGTGGCTGGTTATGAAATTGCACTTAATTACAACGGAGTGGCCTTCGCACTGATGCCGCGGGCGGAATCAGAGATTAAAAGCCGGTCGCGTTTTCAATTACTTGCTGTCAATGAAGCTGAAGCCAATGCCAACGCCTGCCGCCGCCTCGTAGTCCAGCGTGGCGGTCACTGGGTCCTGGGCAAACATGGGCTGGAGGAGTTGGAAAAGCTGGTTTATTAAAAGGACACAACCCAAGGTGGCCGGGGTGGAACCATGCCGGCCACCAAATTTTCCTGCCCCACCGCGGCGTGACGCGCAGGGATCGGCACACCCAGCGCAAAGTGGCGTCCGGCGCGGATTACGGGGCCCAATTCATGCGGGCAAACTTCCGCATCGCTTCGGTTCGGGTATGAACGTTTAATTTTTTAAAAATGCTGGACATATGGACATGGACCGTGCCGGTGCCAATCCCCAGTGCTTCCCCAATCTGCTTGTCGGTTTTTTCTTGACAGACACACCTCATGATTTCGGTTTCCCGGGCGGTCAAATGACTGGGGACCATATTTTTACCCATGATGGAAAAACATTCCATCATGGTTTTTTCCGCCCGGGGGCAAAAAGTCATGGACCCGCTCAACATCTTTTCCAGCGCCTGCAAAATTTCTGTGGTCGAAGCCGGCTTGAACAAACACCCACAAGCTCCGGCCATCATCGCATCTAGTAATGCTTCATTGTCCACATAGGCGGAGAGCATGATAATTGGCAATCCTGGCAAGCGGGCTTTCAAGTTGCGTACGCACTCAATGCCGGTGATTCCGGGCATGGCAATGTCCATTAAAACCGCGTTGGGCGGCGATTGCGGAATTAATTTCAGCGCTTTACGCCCATCTCGATAACTATCCATCACCCACGATTTGGCGTGCTTGTTGAGTATTTTCTGCAGAAGCTGGTGCATGCTGTCTTCATCATCCACCAAGGCCACGCGCATGCGGGTGGGTGCCGTTGGCCGGTTGTTCCGGGTGACTTCTAGAACCGGATCAGCCACGCCTGCCACCGGTGGTGATTGTTCTAAAGTTTGCGCGTCATCGCTCATGTCGGCACCATTAATCAGTAGGAAAGCATTCTTTGATAATCTAGTGGCAATTAAACCATGGTTGATGGCATTAAAACAATAAATTATAACCGGCTTTGAGGCAGGAGGCGAACCGGGCGAGAAAATTAATAAAAAATTGAGTTCCCGGTCGAGGCCAAAGCCAGAACCGGAAAATCATTGGGTCCTGATACTAAAAAAGGGAATCTTCCTTGCGGAAGATTCCCTCGAGAAGTTAACCGTGCCTGCAATCCTAGGTGCGGGCCGCCGGGCGCTTGGCCGCGGCATCCAGAATGGCCGTCAACACGCTATTGGGCACTTGCTCGAAGTTCAGTGGCTCCATGGAGTAAGAGGCACGGCCTTTGCTCAAAGACCGGATCGCCGTTGAGTAACCGAACATTTCCTTCAAGGGCACTTGGGCATTAAGCACCGTTTGGCCGTTCTTGCCCTCAATACCGTTAATCACCCCGCGGCGGCGGTTGATGTCGCCCAGGAGATCGCCCTGATATTCATCGGGGGTCGTGCACTCTACTTTCATGATCGGTTCAAGCAGAATCGGGCCGGCCTTTTTGAAGGCGTCTTTCAAGGCAAATATGCCTGCCATCTTGAATGCGAGTTCGTTGGAGTCAACTTCGTGGAAGGACCCATCCACCACCTTGACCTTGATGTCAATGACTTGGAAACCGGCATAAACGCCACCCTTGATGGCTTCCTCAATGCCGTTGATCACCGCGGGTACATATTCCTTGGGAATCGTACCGCCCACGATTTCGTTCAACACTTCCACGCCTTTGCCCTTTTCATTCGGTTCAACCGTGATGCAGGCATGGCCGTACTGACCGCGACCACCAGACTGGCGGATGAACTTGCCTTCGCCTTCGGCCGCCTTGGTGATGGTTTCGCGGAAGGCAATTTGCGGCGCCCCCGTGTTCGCCGACACGTTAAATTCGCGCTTGAGGCGATCGCAAATGATTTCCAAATGCAACTCACCCATCCCGGCGATGATCAACTGGCCGGTTTCTTCATTGGTGAAGCAACGGAAGGTCGGATCTTCTTCCGCCAGGCGCTGGAGTCCTTCGGACATCTTATCACGATCCTGCTTGGTCATCGGTTCCACCGACATGGAGATAACGGGTTCCGGGAACGTCGGCGGTTCCAGCGTGACGTCGTAGGTTTCGTCGCACAGGGTGTCGCCCGTGGTGATGTTACGCAGGCCGACGAGGGCCGCAATGTCACCAGCGTACACTTCGCTGATATCTTTGCGTTCGCTGCCTTGAATAACCATCAAACGGCTGACGCGCTCGCGTTTCCGCGTGCGGGGATTGTAAATGGTGTCACCTTTCTTAAGCTGGCCGGAGTAAACCCGGAAGAACACCAGTTTGCCCGCATAGGGATCGGTCCAGAGTTTGAATGCGAGGGAGCAGAACTTGTTGAAGTCGCTGGTTTCCACATGCACCGGATTTTCCGTGCCAACTTCCACCCCTTCGGCCCCGGGGACATCCAAGGGACTGGGCAGATAATCAACCACGGCATCCACGAGCACCTGGACGGCTTTCTTTTTGAAAGCTGAACCACACAGCACCGGGATCATTTCGATTTTGCAAGTCAGCCGGCGAATGGCGGCCTTCAAAACCGCCGGCTCAATGGGCTTCTCTTCAAGGACCATTTCCGCAATGGTGTCGTCTTTGTTAGAAACCGCATCAATCAACTCCGCCAGGGCGGCCTTGGCACGCTCCTCGTACTGGGCCGGAATCGCGGTAACCTCGTAAGCCAGGCCTTCGCTGGTGAGATCGCCCTCGCCCCAGACAAACGCTTTTTGGTTCACCACGTCGATGACGCCGGCAAATTTGTCTTCCGCCCCGATGGGCAGAAAAATGGGGAAGGCGTAAGCGCGCAGCTTGGTGCGCATGTCATTGAGCGCGTTATCAAAGTTAGCGCCGATACGATCCATCTTGTTGACGAAGGCAATGCGCGGAACTTTGTACTTGGTGGCCTGGCGCCACACCGTCTCAGACTGGGGTTGCACCCCGGCCACACCGCAGAACACGGCCACGGCACCATCCAGCACGCGCATGGAGCGCTCCACCTCGGCGGTGAAATCCACGTGCCCGGGAGTGTCGATAATGTTGATGCGGTGGGGGACGTTGTTGAAGGCCTTGTAAATCGCGTCTTCACCCGGTTTGATGGTCTTCTGGGTCCAGAAGCAGGTCACCGCAGCCGAAGTAATCGTGATGCCGCGTTCCTTTTCCTGTTCCATCCAGTCGGTCACGGTGTTGCCATCATCCACGTCACCGATCTTGTGAATCAAACCGGTGTAAAACAGAATCCGTTCGGTGGTGGTGGTCTTGCCGGCATCAATATGCGCGGCGATGCCGATGTTACGGGTGCGCTCCAGGGTGTATTGACGGCCCGGGGCGTTTAGCGGGTGCGGTGTGGACGTATCTGCGCTCATATTAGGTTAAAATGTTGTTTTGTAAGAATAAAAACGCCCCGACAACTTGTCGGGGCGCAAATCCTGACGGTTGTTTACCAGCGGAAATGAGCGAACGCCTTGTTCGCCTGGGCCATCTTGTGAACTTCGTCACGTTTGCGGATGGCATTGCCCTGCCCTTGATAGGCTTCCAAAATTTCCGTGGCGAGCGCGTCGCGCATCGGCTGGCCTTTGCGGGCGTCAGCGAAATCCACGATCCAGCGCAAGGCCAGGGCGGCCTGACGGTCGCTCGGAATTTCCAGCGGCACCTGATAAGTGGCACCACCCACACGGCGGGCCTTGGTTTCAATGCGCGGCTTGGCATTGTCCACGGCACGTTGCAGGATCTCAATCGGATTGCTGGCGGGATTCTTTTCCGAAATGCTCTCAAAGGCACCATAAACAATGCGTTGTGCAGTGCTTTTTTTGCCGGAGTGCATCACGGTGTTAACCAGCCGGGAGACCAAGGCGCTTTGAAACTTGCCATCCTTGCTCATCGGGCGTCGGGTTGCTTGTCGTCTACGGGACATGAAATCGTTAGGGGGTTAAAACGTGGAAACGTTAATTGGTTAAATCGTTAATTGGTTATTTGGCCGGGGCCGCGCCCGCTTTGGCAGCCTTCGGACGTTTGACCCCGTATTTCGAACGGCTCACCCGGCGTTTTTCAACACCGGCGGCATCCAGCGTGCCGCGGACAATGTGATAGCGCACACCCGGCAAATCTTTCACACGGCCACCGCGCACGAGCACGATGGAATGTTCTTGCAGGTTGTGCCCCTCGTCAGGAATGTACGCGATGATTTCGTAACCATTCGTCAAACGAACCTTGGCTACTTTCCGCATCGCGGAGTTGGGCTTCTTCGGCGTGCGGGTCATCACTTGGATGCACACCCCACGGCGAAAGGGGGAGTTTTCCAAGGCAGGTGACTTGGATTTGTACTTTACTTTGGTTCGGCCCTTGCGGACCAGTTGATTAATTGTCGGCATTTGCTCTTAAAAATGGAATGCTGATGTTAACAAATATGTGTTACGGCGCAACAAGTATTTGATTTATTTTGTTTATCCCAACAACGGATTCTCCGTCGGGGCCGGTTCCGGAGCCTCTTCAGGTTCCGGTTCTTCGATAATTTCCACCAACGGTTTGATCGTCGTCTTGCGATGACGGTCGAAACCGGTGCCCGCAGGAATAATGTGACCCATGATCACGTTTTCCTTGAAACCGCGCAGGTAATCGATCTTGGAGCGCGTGGCCGCTTCGGTGAGCACCCGGGTGGTGTCTTGGAAGGACGCGGCGCTCAGGAAGCTGTCGGTCTCCAAAGATGCCTTGGTGATGCCGAGCAGCACGGGCGAGGCCTCGGCCGGCTTGCCACCCATCTTCTCCACACGATCATTTTCTTCCTCGAACTCCAGACGGTCAATTTGTTCGCCCCACAGGAACTGGGTGTCCCCGGCTTCCGTGATGCGGATTTTGCGCAACATCTGACGCACGATAATTTCAATGTGTTTGTCATTGATCGTCACGCCCTGCAAACGATAGACTTCCTGAACTTCGCCCACCAAGTGCTCCTGCAATTCCTGGGCACCGCAAACTTCCAGAATTTCATGCGGATCCATCGGACCTTCGGTGAGCTGCTGGCCTTTCTTGACCATGTCGCCCTTGAACACAATGACGTGCTTGCCGATGGGGATGAGGTGCTCCTCTTCCAAACCGGACACGGGGTCCTTGATGACGACGCAACGCTTGCCGCGCACGCTGGCACCAAAATCCACCAAGCCATCAATTTTGGAGATTTCCGACGCGTCTTTCGGACGGCGCGCCTCGAACAGTTCCGCCACGCGGGGCAGACCGCCGGTGATGTCCTTGGTCTTGGACATGCGCCGCGGCGTTTTGGCCATCAGCGTACCGGCCACAATTTTGTCCTCTTCATTAACGACAATGTGCGCGCCCGAGGGAATGGGATAATTCGCCACAACTTCGCCGCGGTCATCACTGATGATGATCTGGGGATGCAAGTCCTCCTTGTGGTCAATGATCACCATGGCCTCCTGGCCGGTGGTTTCATCCATTTCCTGCTTCATCGTGACACCTTCAATGATGTCATGGAATTTAATTTTGCCCGCCTTCTCGGAGAGAATCGGAATGTTGTACGGATCCCATTGCACGAAGGTGTCACCCTTCTTGACCTTGGAGCCATCCTTGAAGGAGATGACCGCCCCAATGACAATGGTGTGGGTTTCCAATTCGCGACCGTCGTCCCCGACGATCGTGATGGTGCCGTTTTTGTTCAGCACGATGTTGTTGCCGTCTTCCAATTGCACCACGCGCAATTCGTTATAAACGATCTTGCCGTCATGCTTGGATTTGACCTGGGGCATTTTGAAGACCTGCGCGGCGGTACCACCAATGTGGAACGTACGCATGGTCAGCTGGGTGCCCGGTTCACCGATGGATTGGGCGGCAATGATGCCGACCGCCTCACCGAGTTTGACCAAACCACCCGTGGCCAGGTTGCGGCCATAGCAATGAATGCAAATCCCCTGCTTGCTTTCGCAAGTCAGCACGGAGCGAATCCGCACGCGGTCAATGCCGGCGCTGTCAATGCGCTTGCCTTTTTCCTCGTCGATTTCCTCGTTGGCACGAATCAGGAATTCCTTCGGATTCGTCGGATTCACGATATCGTCGCACGCGAAGCGACCCACCAGACGGTCGGCCAGCTTCACCACTTCGTCTTCACCTTCGAACACGGCGGAAACCCAAATGCCGTTGGTGGTGCCACAATCCGGCTGCTGAATGATGACGTCTTGCGACACATCGACCAGTTTGCGGGTCATGTAACCGGAATCGGCCGTCTTGAGCGCCGTGTCGGCCAGACCTTTACGGGCACCGTGCGTGGAGATGAAGTATTCCAAGACCGAGAGACCTTCCCGGAAGTTCGCCAAAATCGGTTTTTCGATAATGTCGCCGCTGGGTTTGGCCATCAAACCGCGCAGACCAGCCAACTGACGGACCTGCTGCTTGTTACCGCGCGCCCCGGAGTCCACCATCAAGTAAACGGGGTTATATTCCCGCTTGCCTTGATTTTGCTCCAGTGTGCGGAACATAACGCTGGCGATTTGGTCCGTGCAATGCGTCCAGATGTCGACGATTTTGTTGTAGCGCTCGCCGGGGGTGATGACACCCTTGCGGTACTGCTTCTCAACTTCACGAATCTGGCGGTGCGCCTCTTCAATTTCCTGGTCGCGTTCCTTGGGCACGATCATGTCGTCAATGCCGATGGACACCCCAGACTTGGTGGCCTCACGGAAACCCAGTTGTTTGAGTTTGTCCAGCATGATGACGGTCTTTTCGTGACCGGCAAACTTGTAGCATTTCCAAATCAAATCGCCGAGCTGGCTTTTGCCGGCCGCGCGATTGTAGAAACCGAGTTCCGCGGGCCAGATTTCGCTGAACAAAACCCGCCCAACAGTGGTTTCGATGATTTTTTTATTCGCATCACCGTAAACGGTCTTGCGACCGAAATCCGGATTGGAATAGCGAATGCGGTCGTGCGTTTTCACGGCACCGTCGTCATAAGCAAAAATGACTTCCTCCTGGGTGCCAAACAAGGGCAATTCCCGGGGATCCGCCGGCATCGCTTTGCGGGGCTCGGCCGTGACGTAATAGCAACCCAGCGTAATATCCTGCGTCGGCGTGATGATCGGCTTGCCGGATGACGGGCTGAAGATGTTGTTCGTCGCCATCATGAGCAGACGGGCTTCCATCTGCGCTTCAATGGACAACGGCACGTGCACGGCCATTTGATCACCGTCGAAGTCCGCGTTGTAAGCGGTGCAAACCAACGGATGGATGCGGATGGCCTCGCCTTCAATCAATTGCGGTTCAAAGGCCTGGACCGACAAGCGATGCAGCGTCGGGGCGCGGTTGAGCAGCACCGGATGACCCTTGGTCACTTCTTCCAGAACATCCCAAACTTCCCTGGTCTGGCGTTCGATCATCTTCTTCGCGCTGCGCACGGTGTGCACATAGCCGAGTTCTTTCAAACGGCGAATGATGAACGGTTCGAACAAAACCAAGGCCATCTTTTTGGGCAGACCGCACTGGTTCAGCTTCAATTCCGGACCAATGACGATCACGGAACGACCTGAATAATCCACCCGCTTGCCCAGCAAGTTTTGACGGAAACGCCCGCCTTTGCCCTTGAGCATGTCGCTCAACGACTTCAAGGAACGATTGCCGGCACCCGTGACCGGGCGGCCATGGCGACCGTTGTCAAACAAAGCGTCCACGGCTTCTTGCAGCATGCGCTTCTCGTTGCGGATAATGACTTCCGGCGTCTTGAGTTGCAGCAACGTTTTGAGACGGTTGTTCCGGTTAATGACCCGGCGGTACAGATCGTTGAGATCCGAGGTGGCAAAGCGGCCGCCTTCCAGCGGCACCAACGGACGCAGGTCCGGCGGAATCACCGGCAGCACCGTGAGAATCATCCATTCCGGACGACTCTTGGAGACCCCCAAGCCCTGCAACAGTTTAATGCGCTTGGCCAGTTTCTTGCGGATCTGTTTGCTCTTGGTTTCGGTCATCCCGATTTCCAATTGCTCCACCCCCTTCACCAAGTCAACGCGGGCCAGTGCTTCGCGGACCGCTTCAGCGCCCATCTTGGCCACGAAAGATTCGGCTCCGTAGGTTTCCTTGGCTTCGCGATATTCATGCTCGTTGAGCAGAGCGTGCGGCTTCAACGGGGTGTTGCCCGGATCAATGACGAGGTAATCCTCGTAATAAATGACGCGTTCCAAATTGCGTGCCGTCACATCCAGCACCAAGCCGATGCGCGAGGGCATGCATTTGAAGAACCAGATATGGCAGGTCGGCACGGCCAGTTCGATATGGCCCATGCGCTCGCGGCGCACGCGGGACAATGTCACTTCCACACCGCAACGATCGCAAACGATCCCGCGATGCTTGATGCGCTTGTACTTTCCGCAAGAGCATTCCCAATCCTTCACGGGACCGAAAATGCGCTCACAAAACAAACCGCCCTTTTCGGGCTTGAAAGTCCGGTAATTGATGGTTTCCGGATTCTTTACCTCGCCCTTGCTCCACGACCGGATGGCGTCCGGCGACGCCAGCGTGATCCCGATATAATCAACCTGGTTGACCTTTTCGAGACCCAGCAGTTCGCGTGCGTTTTCTTTGGTGCCTGTCATACTCAAAATATTCCGCGTTGTTAAATGGTTTGCTAATTAGAGCGCGGCCAGAACCTGGACCGGCGCCTCGGTGTTTTCCACCGGATTGGTGTAGCCGACTTTGACGTCGAGCCCGAGCGACTGCATTTCCTTGACCAATACGTTGAATGACTCGGGAATGCCGGCTTCGAGGGAGTTGTCACCTTTGACAATGCTCTCGTAAATCCGCGTGCGTCCCTGCACATCATCCGATTTAACGGTCAACAATTCCTGCAGTGTGTAGGCAGCCCCGTAGGCTTCCATGGCCCACACTTCCATTTCCCCGAAGCGCTGGCCACCGTACTGTGCCTTGCCGCCCAGCGGTTGCTGGGTGACGAGGGAATACGGACCCACAGCGCGGGCGTGAATCTTGTCAGCGACCAAATGGCCCAGTTTCATCATATAGATGTAACCCACCACAATTTCTTGATCAAACTGGTCGCCCGTGCGGCCGTCATAGAGATGCGTCTTGGCATGTTCGGGCAGACCGGCCTGCTTCAGGTAGCCGCGAATGTCCTTTTCCTTCATGCCGTCAAACACCGGCGTCGCAAACTTAAGACCGAGGAATTTGGCAGCCCAACCCAAATGGGTTTCGAGCACCTGTCCCACGTTCATGCGCGAAGGCACGCCCAGGGGGTTCAGCACGATTTCCACCGGCGTACCATCCGCCAGGAACGGCATGTCCTCTTCTTTGACAATGCGGGCCACGACACCCTTGTTACCGTGGCGCCCGGCCATCTTGTCACCGACCGACAGTTTGCGCTTGGACGCGATGTAAACCTTCACGGATTTAACGATGCCGGCCTCAATGCCGTCACCCGTTTCCGCCCGGTCCATTTCCTCGTCGTACTGCATCTGCAAATCGTCAAACTTCTTTTTGAAGCTGCCGATGATCTCGGTGATCTTGTTACGGATCGGCGAGGGGTCAATTTCAATGCGATCATAGACCAGTGCGAGTTTCCGCAGCAGGGTCTTGGTGATCTTGCGGTTAGCGGGGATGATGATCTCACCGGTCTCGCTGTTCACCACGTCGAGCGGAATCTTTTCCCCGAGCAAAATATTGCTCAAGGCTTCCGTCAACTGGTCGCTCAGCTCGTCGGATTTCTTTTTATGCTCATCCTCAATCTGCTTGGCTTGCCGCTTTTCCTCGGTGCTCGCGGACTTCACAACGCGTTCCCCGTCCTTTTTGGAGGAAACTTTCACGTCCATGACAATGCCGTAGGTGCCGGAGGGCACTTTCAGCGAGGTGTCCTTCACATCCGCGGCTTTTTCGCCGAAAATGGCGCGCAGCAAACGTTCTTCCGGGGCCAGTTCGGTCTCGGACTTCGGAGTAATCTTGCCCACGAGAATATCGCCGGGCTTGACTTCGGCACCCACGCGAATGACACCATCGGGTCCCAGATTCTTCAAAGCCTCGTCGCCGAGGTTCGGAATATCCCGGGTGATTTCTTCGGGTCCCAGCTTGGTGTCGCGCGCGGCAACCTCAAACTCGTCGATGTGAATGCTGGTGAAGATATCCTGCTTCACGATGCGCTCACTAATCAAGATCGCGTCCTCGAAGTTGTAGCCATTCCACGGCATGAACGCCACCAGCACGTTACGACCGAGGGCCAGTTCGCCGTTTTCCGTGCACGGACCGTCAGCAATGACCTGGTCCTTTTTCACGGTGTCACCCTTGCGGATCAGAATTTTCTGATTGATGCAAGTGGCGGCATTGGACCGCATGAATTTGCGGATGGGGTACACACACGTACCGTTGGCCGGATCGTGTTTGAGCTTCTTTTTGCCTTCCGGCAGTTTGCCGTCCGGCGTAATGATGACTTGATTGCCGGTGACAGACGCCACTTTACCGGCCGATTCCGTCACGACCACGGCACGGGAATCCCGGGCCACGCGGTCTTCAAGACCTGTCGCCACGAGCGGCGCGTCCGTGATCAACAGCGGCACAGCTTGGCGTTGCATGTTGGAACCCATCAATGCGCGGTTCGCGTCATCGTGTTCCAAGAACGGAATCAAGCTCGCCGCGATGGAGACCAACTGCTTCGGCGACACATCCATGTAGTCAACCTTGGCCGGTTCGACGTCGATAAAGTCACCCCGACAGCGGCAAACCACGCGTTCAGTGATGAAATGACCTTTGTCATCCAGGACCGAGTTAGCCTGGGCGACAATATATTGTTCCTCACGATCCGCCGTCAGGAAATCAATATCTCCGGTAACCTTGCCTTCCTTCACGCGCCGATAGGGCGTTTCCAGGAAGCCGAACTCATTAATACGGGCGAAGGTCGCCAGGGAGGCGATCAAACCGATATTCGGTCCTTCGGGCGTTTCAATGGGACATATCCGGCCGTAGTGCGACGGATGAACTTCGCGGACTTCAAACCCAGCACGATCACGGCTCAACCCGCCTGGCCCGAGCGCCGACAAGCGGCGTTTGTGGGTCAATTCTGCGAGCGGATTAATTTGATCCATGAACTGGCTCAATTGCGAACGGCCGAAGAAATCACGAATCACGGCGGACAAAGCCTTCGGATTGATGAGTTTCTGGGGCATCATTTGTTCAACGCTCTGGTCAAACAATGTCATGCGCTCCTTGACCAGACGTTCCGTGCGGGCCAGGCCCACGCGGCACTGGTTGGCCAGCAATTCACCCACCGTACGAATACGGCGGCTGCCCAAGTGATCGATATCGTCCACGCTGCCTTCACCCTTTTTCAGGCGGAGCAAATATTTGGTGGCGGAAACCAGATCAGACTTGGTCAAAATCCGGGAGTCCCCGTCTTTCATGCCCAACTTCTGATTGATCTTGTACCGGCCCACGCGTCCCAAATCATAACGTTTGGGATCGAAGAACAAGCGCTTGAGCAAGGCCCGCGCATTGGCCGCCGTCGGGGGATCCCCAGGCCGGAGGCGGCGATAAATGTCCTTGAGGGCTTCTTCCTCATTTTTCGCCGGATCCTTCTTCAGGCACTTGATCATGATGCCGTCATCCACGGAGGTGTCGACAACCTTGATCTTGGAGATACCCAAATCAGCAATCTGCTTGACCACCGCTTTGGAAAGCGGTTCAAAGGCCCGCGCAACCACCAGGCCTTTTTCCTCGTCCGTGGCGTCGTGAATCAACACCCGGCTGGTCAAATCTTCGAGTTTTTCGGCATCTTTGACCGAAATTTCCTCGATATCATAAAATAATTTGAGGATTTCTTCGTCCCCACCGCGGGTCTTCTCCCCATTGTCCTTGCTCTTGGTATTGATGCCGCCTTCGACATCCAAAAAGCTCAGCGCCCGGAAAAAAGTCGTGGTCAAAAATTTCCGCCGGCGTTTTTTGCGGTCCAGATAAACATAGAGCAAATCGCTGGTGTCGAATTGGGCTTCGTACCAGGAACCGCGATCCGGAATCACGCGAAAACTATGCAGCATTTTGCCGTTCGGATGTTGGGCGGCCTCGAAAGCGATGCCCGGGGAACGATGCAATTGGGAAACTACGACGCGTTCGGCGCCATTGATGACAAAAGTACCCTGCGGCGTCATGAGCGGCAATTCGCCCATAAACACTTTTTCCTCTTTACCACTCTTGCCCTCTTCGCGGAGCAGAAAAGTAACGTAAAGTGGCGCGCCATAAGTCAGGCCTTCGCGCAGGCATTCCAGCCAGTCGAGCTTGGGTTCACCAATCTCATAAGATTCGTAATCGAGCACGCACTTGCCGTCGTAACTCTCGATCGGAAACACTTCCCGGAACACGGATTCCAAGCCGGTGTGTTTCAAGCGTTTTTTAGGCGAAGCATCCGCCTGCAGGAACTCCGCATAGGAGTTGGTCTGCAATTCGATCATGTTCGGCGGACTGACGATTTCTTTAATCTTGCCGAAATTGATACGTTCTGTGGCACGCGATGGCATTTTAAACTTTCTGGTTGGGTGCGTTTTCAGGCGCACCGGCATTTTTCACTCAACGACACAAGGCAAGCCAGCCGCAATCCGCGGCTAACCTGCCAAAACCAAACCAAACTATGCTAACTGTTCGTAACTAATAAATTCTGTACTCCACCCCCCAAGGGGCAAAAACGGGGCGGCGATGACACATCGCCACCCCGTATGACAACGATTACTTGATTTCGACTTTGGCGCCGGCGTCTTCGAGCTTCTTCTTGGCAGCATCGGAATCCGCTTTGTTGGCACCTTCGAGCAAGGGCTTCGGAGCGCCTTCGACCAGGGCTTTGGCTTCCGCCAGACCCAGACCGGCTTTGACTTCGCGCACCGCTTTGATGACCGCGATCTTCTTGTCCGCGGGCAGCGAAACGAGGATCACGTCAAACGTATCCTTGGCAGCCGCCGGAGCCGCCGCAGCAGCACCACCGGCAGCAGCGCCGCCAGCAGCAGCAACCGCCACAGGAGCAGCCGCGGAAACGCCCCACTTGGTTTCCAGTTGTTTGACCAGGTCAGCAGCTTCCAAAACGGTAAGCTTGCTCAATTCTTCCACTAAGTTTGCAATATCAGCCATGTTTCTTTCTTGTTGTCGTCTCGTCGTCCACCGCGGCCACGGCGAATTTCAGTTTACGGCCTGCAAACCGACGATTTACGGTTGTTCTTGTTGTTTGGTTTTTCCAGTTAAAACCGGGTTTTAATCCGGAAATGGTTATTCGGCTTTTTCGCCTTGCTCGCCTTGTTCGGACTTGGCCTTGATGACTTGGGCCAGCATGGACGCCGGGGTGTTGAGCAACACGGCAAGTTTGGTCGCCGGCGCGTTAAACAGACCCAGCAACTTGCCGCGCAGCACGTCCAGGCTCGGCAATTCCGCCAGCGCCAGGATACCGTCTTCTTCGAGACGGGCATTGTTCAAGTAACCGAACTTAATCTTCAGCTTGTCGAATTCCGCGGCAAAATTCTTCAGGACTTTGGCCGCCGCGGAGACATCCTTCGCGCCAGTGACCACCGCGGTCTGGCCGGAAATCGAACCATTCAATTCAACGGAGCCAGTTTCCTTGGCAGCGATGGCGAAAATGGTGTTTTTGACGACGTGAACTTCACCGCCAGCCTTGGCAAGGCGCAAACGCAGCTCGGTCAGGTGGGCCACTTTGAGGCCTTGATAGCCGACCACGATAAAGAATGGCGAGGCGTTCAAACGCGTCGCGTATTCTTGGGTTAACAGTTGTTTTTCAGCACGCATGGCTTTTTATAAAATTGGATTAAATTGGTTAAAACTCGAGGCTTTGAATCAAGGTTTGATGATTAGTTGCTCGAGAACTCGCGGATGTCCACGCGCACCGGGGGGCTCATGGTGGCCGAGATGGTGCAGGAATTGATGTAGGTGCCCTTGATGCTGTTCGGGCGGGCCTTGGCAACGGCTTCGATCACGGCGCGGGCGTTTTCTTCGATGTGCTCAGGCTTGAAGGAGAGCTTGCCCACCACGACGTGAACATTCCCTGCCTTGTCAACCTTGTACTCCACACGACCGGCTTTCACTTCGCGCACCGCTTTGGCGGTATCGTCGGTCACCGTGCCGGTCTTCGGGTTCGGCATCAAACCGCGCGGCCCGAGAACCTTGCCCAATTTACGGACTTCAATCATCGCTTCCGGCGTGGCGATGGCGACATCAAAGTCGGCCCAGCCAGCCTGGCATTTGGCGATCATTTCTTCGAAACCGACGTATTCAGCACCAGCCGCCTTGGCGGCGTCGGCAGCATTACCGTCGCGGGTGAACACAAGCACGCGGACGAGTTTGCCGCTGCCGTGAGGCAAGGGCACCGTTCCGCGGACCATCTGGTCCGATTGCTTGGGATCCACGCCGAGGCGGAACGCCAGGTCAATGGTTTCGTTGAATTTGGCCTTGGGGAACTTGGCCAGAACCACTACGGCGTCTTTCAACGAGTAGTTTTTCGTGGCGTCGACAAGTTCCAGCGCTTTTTTGAAACGTTTACTGGGCATTTATTTAGGTGCGGTGCATGCGAACCCGGAGGTTCTCCCGCGATTGGATGTTTGTTAATTAACCGACAACTTCAATTCCCATGCTGCGAGCGGTACCCGAGATGACCCGAAACAGGGCTTCATCATTGGTGGCGCTCATGTCCTTGGATTTCATCTTGATGATTTCCATGACCTGCTTGCGGGTCACCTTCCCGACTTTTTCCTTGTTCGGGGTCTTGGAACCCGCCGTAATGCCAGCCGCTTTCTTGAGCAGCACGGACGCCGGGGGCGACTTGGTGATAAAAGTGAAAGATTTGTCCTGGTACACCGTGATAACCACGGGAATGACCAGACCGGCATCATTTTTAGTGACGGCGTTGAACTCTTTGCAAAACGCCATGATGTTGACGCCGTGCTGACCGAGCGCCGGACCCACGGGGGGCGCGGGATTTGCCTGACCAGCGGCAATCTGCAATTTAATCTGTCCTGTAACTTTCTTTGCCATAAAACAATATTAAGCTTTTTCCACCTGCCAGTATTCAAGTTCCACCGGCGTATTGCGACCGAAAATGTTGACGGTCACTTTCAACTTGCCACGTTCAGGGTCGATTTCCTCAATCACCCCGCTGAAATTCAAGAACGGTCCGTTGTTAATCTTGATAGTCTCACCCACGTCAAAGTTAACCTTCGGCTTCTCCGTTTCCTCCGACGCGTAAATCTGGGCCTTAATGGCCTCGACTTCCGCCGCCGGTGTGGGCAGCGGCGGTTCCCCGCCCACGAAACCAATCACGCCCTGGGTTTCTTTGATGAAATACCACGGAGCCTCAATGATCCGCCCATTTTCATCGAGCAAAACCATGTCCACGAAAACATATCCCGGCCAAAGCTTCCGGTTGGAAACCGTCTTCTTTTGATTGCGTACCTCGACGATTTTCTCCATCGGAACGAGCACCTCTTTAATGTACTCCTCCATTTCGTCGGACTTCAGCCGCTTCTCAATACTGTCTTTGACCTTGTTTTCCTGGCCAGACAGTGTCTGCACAATGAACCATTGGTTCTGCATGATTACAATTTAATGAACACCTGCAACAAAACGAAATCAACCACCACGGTGAAGGCCCCGAGAATGACGATGGACACGAAAATCAGGAGGGTGGAACCCTTCAACTCGTCCCAGGTCGGCCAGGAGCATTTTTCGAGCTCGGTGCGCGTTTCGCGCACATAACCGGCGAACTGGGCAATTTTGCCCTGTGACCACAGCACCCCGAAGACCACGCCCACGAGGACCACCCAGATTAAAATACTCAAAGTACTCACAACAATTATATCCTGGCGGAGAGGGAGGGATTCGAACCCCCGGTGGGTGTTAACCCACAGCGGTTTTCAAGACCGCCGCAATAGACCACTCTGCCACCTCTCCGCGGCTGGCAGGGCGTGAAGGACTTGAACCTTCAACCAACGGTTTTGGAGACCGCTACTCTACCAATTGAGCTAACGCCCTATTGCACCAAAACTATTTCTTTCGACAGAACATCAGGGGACGGGGTTACCCACCCCGTCCCCTGACACAGATTCGCCTTAGGCGACGACTTCCGCCACACGACCGGCACCAATGGTGCGGCCGCCTTCGCGGATCGCGAAGCGCTGGCCTTTTTCCATGGCCACGGGCTTCTGCATTTCGATTTCCACGGAGACGTTGTCCCCGGGCATCACCATTTCCACACCAGTGGGCAGGGTGAGCGTTCCGGTCACGTCAGACGTGCGGAAATAGAACTGCGGACGATAATTCGTGAAGAACGGGGTATGACGGCCACCCTCATCCTTGGAGAGCACGTACACTTCCGCTTTGAACTTGGTGTGCGGCTTGATGGAACCGGGCTTGGCCAAAACCATCCCGCGTTCAACTTCGTCTTTCTTGGTGCCGCGCAGCAGCACGCCGACGTTGTCACCGGCATTCGCGAAGTCCAGCAACTTGCGGAACATTTCGATATCCGTGGCCGTGGTCTTGCGGGTTTCGCCGAGACCGACGATTTCGACTTCTTCCATCTTCTTGATGACACCGCGTTCCACACGACCGGTCACCACCGTACCGCGACCTTCGATGTTGAACACGTCTTCGATGCACATCAGGAAGGGCTTGTCGACTTCGCGGACGGGGTCCGGAACGAAGGAGTCCAAAGCTTCCAGCAAATCCGCGATGGCTTTTTCGCCTTCGGGCGTGGCTGACAAAGCCGCCGTGGCGGAACCACGAACGATGGGCGTCGTATCGCCCGGGAAACCGTACTTGGTCAGCAAGTCGCGGATTTCCATTTCGATGAGCTCGAGCAAGTCGGCATCCGCAAGGTCAACCTTGTTGAGGAACACCACAATGCTGGGCACGCCGACCTGGCGGGCAAGCAGGATGTGCTCACGGGTTTGGGGCATCGGGCCGTCCGCCGCGCTCACCACGAGAATGGCACCGTCCATCTGGGCGGCACCCGTGATCATGTTTTTGACATAATCAGCGTGGCCGGGACAGTCAACGTGCGCATAATGGCGCTTCGGGCTCTCGTATTCCACGTGGGAAACGGCGATGGTGACCGTCTTGGTTTCATCACGAACCGTGCCGCCTTTGGTGATATCCGCATAGGAGATCGGGGGCGCCATGCCCTTGCGATTCTGAACGGACACAATTGCGGCGGTCAGGGTGGACTTGCCGTGATCGACGTGGCCGATGGTGCCGACGTTGACGTGCGGTTTGGTGCGTTGAAATTGCTCTTTTGCCATTGCTATCTCCTGGTGTTGCTTGTCTAGTTTTTTACGACTGCGTTAATGTTTTTAATATGGAGCCCATGATCAGGATTGAACTGATGACCTCGTCCTTACCAAGGACGTGCTCTACCAACTGAGCTACATGGGCACCACTAAAGTGCTTTAGTTCAAGCCCGAATCGCAAAACGACAAAAAACCGTTCCCCTCTATTTTCTTGCGAATTTCAGAGAGGCCTTCGGCTATTGACTTTCTACGGCTCTGACAAACTAAATGTAGGCGGCTTGAATTCATTAGTCAACAGCTTTTTTATTTTTCTTTGACTCAATAATCCAGCGTGCCCGGTCCAGAGCGGCTGCCATATCGCCACAAATATTTTGCTCTCCCATTCGATCAATAATCCCCGCCCGGGTCAAGGCAAAAAGTGGTTGGGAATGGGGACCACACAATATCAGGCTTTTGCGCTGTTTTTTAAGCTTTTCAAACAAATCTTCCAGGGCGTCCAGCCCGGTCGCATCCATCGCCAGCACATCTCGCATGCGCAAAATCAGCACCTCGGGCAGTTGCCCGGCTTCGCGCAAGGCGTTATCCAATTTATCCGCCGCTCCAAAGAAAAATGCCCCGAAAACCCGAAAAATGATCACCCCGGGCGGGACAGCCCGGCCATAGGTGGATTGGCTGGCGGAACCTCCTTGCGTAACCTCTTCTTCAGGAGTCACATGCGTGGCATCGGTCAGACGCTTGACCAGCAGCGCCGAGGCCAGGATCAAAGAGGCTCCCACGGCTGTGGGCAAGTCCACCGTGACCGTGAGCCCAAAAGCGCACAAAAACACCATCGCATCACTGCGCGGCCAGCGCCCCAGCCGGGCAAATTGGTGCCATTCGCCCATGCGCAACGAAACCACCACCAGCACGCCACTCAGGGCAGCCAGGGGGATGTGGCGGGCCAGCGGTGCCGCCACCAGCAAAATCACCAGCAACGTCACGGCGTGCACCATGCCAGCCACCGGGGTTTTAGCCCCACTGCGGACATTGGTGGCCGTGCGGGCGATCACCCCGGTGGTGGGCATGCCCCCAAAGCAACCCATCACCACGTTCGCAACCCCTTGGGCCATGAGTTCCTGATTGGAATCATGACGATCGTCAATCATGCCGTCCGCCACTACGGCACAGAGCAATGATTCGATGGCCCCCAGCACCGCCACGGTCATCGCCGCGGGCAGGAGCAGCCGCCATTCATCAAACGGCAGGGCCGGCCAATGCGGACCCGGCAGGTGGCTCGGCATGGTGCCGAAGGCGGAGCCAAGGGTTTGAATGTTCCAAGGCTGGTCCTCCCAATGAAAAAACGCCGCCGCCGCCGCACTGGCCACAATCACCACCATGGATCCCGGCAGGCGCAAACCGAGTTTTTTGGGCCAATACAGGATGATTAGGGTGGCTATGAGAGCCAGCGCAGCAGTGGGCCAGTTGGGGGCAAAGTCCCCGGAGAGGGCCCGTAATTTGCCAATGAAATCGGACGGCAATTTGTTGTGTAGTCCAAAAAAATCCCGGATTTGCGTGCTCAGAATGATAATCGCAATGCCGCTCGTGAAACCCGTCACCACGGGATAGGGAATATACTTGATCAAAGTCCCCAACTTGCAGGCCCCCAAAATAAACAGAATCACCCCGGCCATGAGCGCACAAATCACCAGTCCATCCGGCCCATGCAACACGACAATCGGGGCCAGCAAAGGGACAAAAGCCCCGGCCGGGCCGCCGATCTGGACCCGGGAACCACCCAAAGCGCTAACGATAAAGCCGCCAATAATCGAAGTGAAAATGCCGACTTCAGGCTTTAAACCCGAGGCAATCGCCAGGGCCATGGCGAGCGGCAAAGCCACCACCCCAACCGTCAACCCGGCGATTAAATCGGCCGTCAACGTGGCGGAGGAATACCCTTTCATGGTATCCAATAGCTTGGGACGAAATGTAAAAGACCAGCTCATAAACCGACGTGGGGGAATTTCCCTCTAACCGATGATGCGAAATCCGGAGGGGAAGACAATTGGAATTATTTTACATTTTTTGGCTTGGAATGGGCTTGAACCGCCGGGCATGAAGCGATTAATAACCGCAAATGTTGGACAAAAGCACCCAAGATCAGGTTTCCCCCTCCATCCCCCCCTGCTTGACAGCAGCCCACAACTAGCCTATACTCATCATCAGAGTGGTTTAGGCATTTAAATACTCAGCCGGAAACCAGGTTCGTGGTGCCAGGCGACAGGTAACCGCCTTGCGCCGCATAAATTTTGCGCGCGCAGGCCAGCCGGCCTTCATCGGAGGTTTTCACCCGGCTTTGCCCGGTTCTTTGACATCTCAATACGAATCCCCTGCCAATTCGCGTGCATCCGCGACATTCGCGGATTAAACCCGGGTACATCCGGGTACATCCGGCCAAAGAAAAAAGGTGAATCGTACCCAATCGTACCCAATCGTACCTAATCGCACCTTTGCTAGGTATCCACATTGGAGCTTAGACGGTGGACGTCGGCCATCTTCGTCCCGCCCCGTCGACCCTTGTCAACCCCCATCAAGCCCCCATAAAGCGACGCAACCCCTTGTAAATAAGCCTACAGCACACAATATCAGGAACCGCCCGTCAAGGCCAGTCAAGCCCCCCCCGGTGCGTTAAGTAAGGATGGATTCCAAGGGGAGGCCGGCATCCAGGTGGTGTTCCTGGAGCCAGGCAGGGTTGTAGAGCTTGGATTGATATTTGAGCCCAGAGTCACACAGGATGGTGACGATGGTCTGGCCGGGGCCACGTTCGCGCGCCCAGCGAACGGCCCCCGCGATATTGATGCCCGAGGAAAGCCCCAGGAACAGGCCCTCCTCCCGGAGCAAATGATACAGGATCGTCACGGCGGGCTGGTCGGGGATGCGATAGGCCCGGTCGATGACGAGGTTTTCCAGGTTTTTGGTGATGCGTGTCTGGCCAATGCCCTCCGCCACCGAGTCGCCATCCCGGATGTCCGTGTGCCCATGGGTAAACCACGACCACATGGCCGCGCCGTAAGGGTCGGCACAAATGGCCGCGAGGCGGGGCTGGCGTTCTTTGAGAAATTGGGTGGTGCCGGCCAGCGTGCCGCCGGTGCCCACGGCCGAGACAAAGGCTGTCACCTCCCCCCGTGTCTGCTCCCAGATTTCGGGCCCGGTGGTACGGTAATGCGCCTGCCGGGCTGCCGTGTTGTCGAACTGGTTTGCCCAAAACCAATGATTTTCCGCGGCCAGGCGCTGAGCCACGCGGTTGAAATTGCCAGGATGCGTGTACGGATGCTCGGGGACGGTGATGACTTCGGCCCCCAAGTTGCGGAGCAGGTTGATTTTTTCCGCCGATTGGGTCTCCGGAATGACGATGACCGTACGATAGCCGCGGGCGTGGCCCAGAATGGTCAGGCCAATACCCGTATTGCCGGCCGTGCCTTCGACAATCGTATCGCCGGGTTTGAGCCAGCCACGTTCCTCGGCATCGGTGATAATACCCAGGGCCACGCGGTCTTTGACCGAGCCGCCGGGGTTCATGAATTCGGCTTTGCCGAGAATCTGGCAGCCGGTCAAT
>CAIZWI010000395.1 GCA_903936645.1 uncultured Verrucomicrobia subdivision 3 bacterium | reverse complement strand
CGTCTGGTGCTGGGTGAAGACGCAGCCCAGATAAACCTGCCGGGTTTTGGCGGTGCCGTCGGGTTGTTTGCCCTTGCGCCCGGCCAGTTCCGCCCGGCGCATGGGCACCCCTGTGCCATCGGCGCTGACATACAAGACCCGCGCGTCACAAGCCCCCGGTTGGCCCGGGCGCTCCTGCCAGGCTTGCGCCGCGGCCCCCACCCGTTGCACCACCCGCTGGATTTGGCGGGCGGACACCCCAATGCCCCCCGTCTCCGCCAGATGCCGTTCGGCCTTTTCAAAGCCGGCTTCATCCGCCCCTTCCAGACAGATTAACCGCGCCAAAGCCGGCGTGTAGCCGACCTCCAAACCCAGGGCCGCATCGGCCGGATAATGCCCCCGCTGTTTGGCGGCATGGTGGTAGTAATCGCGCTGGATGGGGAAGGTGCCAAAAAGGCATTGCACCTGCAGGGTTTCCCGCCCTTTGCGTCGTTCCCCGGGTTTGGGCTGGTAAGCGGCATCGCTGTGGTCGGCGGCTTGTTGCAACAGCACGCCCACCAAGGCGCTGGCGGACTTGAAAACGGCCGTCCGAACCAGCAGTTCCAGTTCCTGCACCCGTTGCCCACAGGGTGACTGGTCCTGAAACTGGGCCATCAAGCGCTGGATTTCCTGATCTTGGGCAAGGAGGATTTCGGGGGCAGCGGCTTTTTTTTTATGGCCGCCGCCCGCTCGGCACGGGTTTTATCCACCATGAGCTGGACATATTGCGCCATCATTTCCTGGACCTGATGG
The DNA here is from genome assembly GCA_903936645.1 of uncultured Verrucomicrobia subdivision 3 bacterium. GTDB lineage: Bacteria > Verrucomicrobiota > Verrucomicrobiia > Limisphaerales > UBA11358 > UBA11358. The sequence continues at coordinate 10,710 of CAIZWI010000395.1, read as the reverse complement.
TAGCCGTCAATGGCCGCTTTCACCTCGGCCACCTGCTCCGGGGGCACATAGCGGGAAACATTGCGCCCGTGCTCGTAACATTGATGGTTGTGGTAGGGACCCTGCGGGCCTTGGCGGATAATGCTGACAGTGCCGCGCTCCAACTGCTGGATTTGGGCAATGTCATGGAGGATCGACTGGGGGGTGAGGTTGCGGTTCATGAAACTGAGTATATGCCTTACACATATACTTAGGCAACAAAAAAGGCCCGAAAACTCAATGTGAAGAATTTTGTCTCACATCCAATGACGGAATTGGCTCGAAATATCTTGCCCTTAACGTTTACTGTCCCAGAATAATCGCCTGTGGCAGCTGGTTTAATTCAATTCATTCACTGGTTGGACGCAATGGATGGAAACGTTGAAAATGGCGGCTTGAAGAAGTTGCAAATATTGGGGTAAACAGGATGGGCTCGTAGCTCAGCGGTTAGAGCAGGCGACTCATAATTTCCAAAACCGTCTTGGACTCTCGTGTAACTAATTGGAATGACAAGGTCTTACGAAAAATTGCCACCCGTTGAAAATGACCTGTTTGGACCGTTTTGGCCTGCTTTTCTTCGACGCGGGATATAATGCGGGATACAATGGAAATTCGCCAATAAATACAGGTATTTAATGAGGGTCAATTCAAGAGCACTTGGATTTTATTGGCTTAATTCGAGGCATCCACCCCACCATGCCTTAAACCGCCTTTTTCTGTCTGGTTTTTGTCGAATAGTTTGAGCCATGCTTTATCTATTTATCAAAAATTAATCTGATTGCGTTTCCCATTGTAAGAAAAAGATACGCAAATTTCTTACAATCGACGGACGCATGTGCCCCAAATCGTTGGTGACCACCTATGCCGATTTGCCACCCGTCATCCAGTTGTTAACCGCTTCACGTTTGAACATTTCGTCAAACTTACGATGGGTTGGCACCGGGGATTGTTTCAATTTCGTGATCATGCAATTTTCGCCCAACGCTTTTCGCCCAATGCTCCGTCCATAAATTCACCCCAACCTCAAACTGTTTTAAGCAAGTTTCGGAAAAAGTAAGCGAATCCACGATTCGTAAGGTCAAGGTGAAATCACAAAAATAATTACCGTACGAATCGTGTAAAAACGACCATAAAAGTCGTTGAATATCGGATAAAATTGCCATGAATTGCAGTGTCCATCACTTGGTGTCATTCAACTTATTTTAAGTTTGGCAACGCAATTGTAGGTTATGGCAATCAATTATCTGCTTAAAACATTGGAAAATTTTAAAAAGGTTCTCCATTTGAATCCAACCTGATGCAAAAATTATTTTCAGTTGATAAACAATTTTTGTTGACGGGCAACAAAATAAGCGTAGAGTCTTTGCAAATAACGATATGAATTGTCGTTAATCGTTCGGTAAAAAATACTGGAGCGTTGGTGGTGAGAGCGACATGGTAAACGCGAGATTTGATTCTCAGCTCGCGGAAATTTCTGGTCGCCGGGATCTTTGGTCCCGAATTGATTAATGGAGAATCCAGCTCGACCCGACCACGGGAGACTTACCAGAGCTGACCAGTCCTACTGGAGGTTCATCAACTGTGAACGGAAACATTTAACCAGAGTGACTGTGAAAATACGCAACAACTTGTTTTGAGCTCAGCGCTGGCTTATGGCCGGGCCTGGCGGAAGCATGGCCGCATGAAGATTTGATCTTCAGGCCAAGGCAGCCTGCCGTGCCTTCCAATGAGGATTCGGACCGGAAGTTGCATCACACATTCCAAGGCATTTTTAAAAATGAAATTAAAGACATTACGTGCCCGCAACTATATCACCAAGTCATGCACCCAAGCTTTTACCCTGATCGAGCTGCTGGTGGTGATTGCCATCATAGCCATCCTGGCGGCGATGCTGCTGCCGGCGCTGGCCAAGGCCAAGGACAAGTCCCGGGCGATCAGTTGCATTTCCAACCTGCGGCAGTGGGGCATCCAATGGAATATTTACACCGGGGATAACGCGGACACCTTTCCCACCGGCCAGAATCCGGACGGGTCGGTGGATGAAAATGCCCGGTCCGCCTGGTATAACGCGGTGCAAAAGCAGTGCAAAAATATTTTGACCTGCCCGGTGGCCACGCAGACCAATGCGAATTTAAACAACACTTTTGGCGGTTTGACGACCGCCTATCAAATGCCCATTTTCGCCGGCGGGGTGCAGGACCAGTATGAAAATGGCGAGCCGGGAAGTTATGGCGCCAATTTGTGGATTTATCATGCCCAGGTGGACGTGCAGGGCCGCCCGCGGGAATTGCATTGGGGAAAATTGAGCAGTGCCCTGTTGCCCACCGCCACGCCGCTGATATTGGATAGCATGTGGCGCGGCGGTGGTCCGTGGTATGCGGAACCCAATGAACCGGATCCGGGCCGGCAGGCTTATCAGGCCTCCCTTGCCCCCGGCGTGTCCTCCCAGACTGCCAATCATGAAATGGAGCATTTCACGGTCCCGCGGCATGGCAGCGGTAAAAAAACCCAGGTCGTTTATTTTGATGGCTCGGCCAGTTCCATAAAAGTGAAGGATTTGTGGGGGCTCAAATGGAACCGGGAATGGGATCAAACCTGGCAAAGTTCCGGCGGCTACCGGCTGCCCGCCTGGGTGGAATCAGAATAAACCTAATGACCATTTGAATTATCCCAACTATGAAGCAAAACTATTTAAAAATTTTCACCAGTGCCGTCGTCGCCTTTTTGCTGGTCAATATCAACGCCCAGGCCGGTTCCGTCTGGCGCGTGATTTTCGATCAAGATGATGGGTCTTCCCCCTCCTCCCTCCCCGCCGCGTATCGCGATGCGGTCGATACCCTTACCAACTCCGCGTATTTTCCCTTCGGCCCGGACTATGGCGAGCAACTGGACGATTTCCGCTCCGCCTCCTCGACCACGCCGGTAGTGCCGGGCCTGCAGGGCAAGGATAATTCCGGGCAGGATTACGGTTCGCAAATCCAAGGCTACCTGGAGGCACCCGCCACGGGAAATTATGTATTTTCCATCGCCAGCGCCGACAACTCCGCCTTGTGGCTCACCACCAATAATGCCAGCCCTTTTGCCTCCTCCAATGCCGTGCTCATTGCCTATGAGCCCGGCAGCGGCGAAGTGATATTTTCGGGCAACCGGCTGGACACCCGCGATTCCGCTCCCATCTGGCTGATTCAAGGGCAAAAGTATTACTTCCAAGTGTTGCATCAGCATGGCGCGGGCAACGGCTACATTCAAGTCGGCTGGCAGCGTCCCGATGGTGTGCAAGAAATTATTCCGGCGCTGCATTTGGCGCAATACGAGGACAATTTCTATACTTATGTCAGTCTTTGGGGACAACCGCCTTCATTTAATGCTCCCGGCGGAGGGCTGCCCGGCGGGTATCTCGGCGGGAACCTCACCAACAAAGTGGTGTTGAATGAGGGCAGCGAATTATTGCTGCCATTGGATGTGCTGGCCCAGCAACCCACAGCGTTCACATGGACCACCAATGGCGTCGTGGTTCCGGGACAAAATCTTTCCTACTTTGATATTCAACATGTCCCGGCTACCTATAACGGCCTCAAAATTCAGGCCATTGTCACCAATTCCTTTGGCAGCCTTACCAGCGCTGTGGCCACTGTGACCATCATTCCGGATACAACCCCGCCGGCCATTTCAACGGTGGACACCGCTGGCAACCCCAACTTGGTGGAGGTGATTTACAGCAAAGTGGTGAGCCCGGTCACCGCCACGAACCTCGCCAATTATGCCATTACCAATCTTGCGGGCGGAACGCTGGTGATCACCAATGCCACTCTTTCCGCCGACCAGTTGACCGTTTATCTCGCAGGCAACTTCAATTTTTCCACTGCGAGCAATTACTTGCTCACGGTTCGCAATGTCAAAGACCAAACCGTGGTCGGCAATCTGCTGTCCCCCAATCCCTCCACCGTGGCTTTTACCCTGACTGCGCCTCTGGGCACCACCTACCATTTTGACAACGGCCTGCCATCGGACATTCGCTTGTTTGGCAATGCCCGGCTGGAGACGAACAGTTCGGTTTACCCGCCCTCGGGAGGCAGTTATCTGGCGCTCACCGATGCCACCCGCAGCCAAAATGGTGCCGTTTTGCTCACGACCCGGCACGATGTGGACCAGGTGCATATTACGTTCAAGACCCGGATCAGCGACTCCGGAGCCTCGGTGATTACCGACCAGCCTTGGGGTGATGGCTTCAGTGTCAATATCGCGCCGGTGCTGCCTCTGAATACCTTTAGCAGCCCGCAGTTTGGCTATTCGCCGGTCACCCCGGGCAGCCAGCTTTCCATTTATTTTAACGCCCACGCGAACAGCACCACCCAGCCGGCGGAAATTGGCGTGTCCCTTAACAATAACCCCCTCACCAACATCTTGGCCGGCGTTGGCGGCTTGCCCACCAACGGCATTCCCTCCATTGTCAGCACCGATGGCCATTGGGCGCCCGTGGATATCAATATTCACCGGGATGGCACCCTGTACCTGGCGTTTGACGGAGTGGTTCTCCTCACCAATTACCCGACCCCTTGGGTCGGCATCAGCAGCGCGGAAGTCAATTTTGGCGCCGCCACTCGCAGTTGGTATGAGACGCATTGGATTGATGATTTGTACATTAACTTTGGCGAGGGCGATGTGGGTAATGTCGGGCTGTCTGCCAATAGCGTCCTGGGTGGAACCTTCTTCGAAAATGCCACCGTCAATCTCATCGCCGTGCCCACCGGGGCCGGACCCTTTACCTATCAATGGTATAAAAATGGCGTGCCCATCACCGGGGCTAACGGACGCATTTTGACCTTCACGGGCACCCTGGGCTCGGGGGGCAGTTTCTACCTGGCGGTGAGCAATGCCTTTAGTGGCGTAATCAGCTCCACCAACCTGGTGGTCATCCAGCCGGACCTCAAGCCCGTGGTGGTGACCGCCGTGCGTGGCGTGGCGGGCGGCGTCAACCAGGTGCAACTTACCTTTAGCAAACCGCTGGATCCGGCCACGGCCACCGCCTTGTCCACCTATTCCTCGGCCTACTTTGTGGTCAACGCCGCCAAGTTGAGCGCCGACGGCCTGAGCGTGACACTGAACACCACCCAGCAGCGCGTGGGGGCGAATTACCCGCTGGCGATCACCGGCTTGAAGGACACCACCGCCGCCGCCAACCTCCTCAATACCAACCTGTCCTTTGTCTCCACGCTGAGTTATCCGGATGAAATTCTGGCGGATAATCCGGCGCGCTACTTCAAACTCGACGAGACCAATGGCACCGTGGCCTTTACCCAAACGGCCATTGCCGACTCCTTGAATACCAATGGCACTTACAACAACCTGCCCATTCTCGGAGTGCCACCCCTGGTGCCCTCGGCCGGGAGCAACGAGTTTGCCGTGCGTTTTGTCGCGGCCAACACCAACTGGATTCTGGTTCCCAATGGCGGTGACATCAATGATTATCGCGGTCCTTGGGCCAAGAAATCGTGGGAATTATGGTTTAATGCCGCCAGCTTTCCCAACGGCGTGCAGCCAGGCGACACGGCGGTGCAGGCCCAAACCCACAGTGTGGCCGGTTTGTGGGAGGAAGGCGGCAATCAGCGCGACGCCACCATTTACCTTTGGAACAGCAACAATATTCCCAATCCGCCCACGGCCTGGCTGACCTTGCATGCCTACAATTCCACGCCGGATGGGCCGGGGGCGCCGTTTGGCTTGTTGAACTTCCCGGCCACCTATGTGACGTATCAGGTAACCACCAACGTGACGTACCATGTGGTCGGCGTGCTGGATGGAGATGCCAATGGCACCAATGGCGGATTGAAACTCTACGTTAATGGCCAGTTGGTGGCCCATTTGGATCATGGCGTCGGGCAGCTTTACAATCATAATGGCGACGTCGAGATCGGGCAGGGGAACGCCCGCTCCCATTTGAACGCCAGCGGCGTGTTTGGCGCCTTTGACGGCACCATTGACGAGGTCTCCACTTACAACACTGTGCTCTCCAGCAATCGTATTCTGGCACACTATAATGCCGGATTGGGCCTCACGACCGTTCAATCTGTTCCGCCCACGGTGGTCACCGCGGTGGATCCCCGCGGCAATCTCAACCGGCTGAACGTCATCTTCAATCAGCCGGTGTCCCCCGCCTCCGCCACCAACCTGGCCAATTACTCGCTGCTGACCAGTGGCAACAGCCCATTGCCCATCCTCTCGGCCCAACTCGGTAGCGATTTGAAAACCGTCAGCCTCAATGGAAATTTCAACTTCGTGGTGGGGAACTCCTATCGAGTGAGTGTCAGCGGCGTCGCCGATATTCTGGCCGCCACGAATGTGGTGGCGCCCACCACGCTGGCCTTCACCTTTGCCTCCGCCGGTGCGGTGGGCATTGCCAGCGCTCCGACCAGTCAAGTCCTCACGGAAAATCAAACCGCCGCCTTTAGTGTCACCGCCTCTGGGCAGACACCTTATACCTACCAGTGGCGCACCAACGGGGTGGCATGGGGAGGTCAAACCAACAGCACCCTGTCCTTTACGGCGGCGTGGAACTCCGGCGGAAATTACTCGGTGGTGGTCAGCAATGAATTCAGTGCCATCACCAGCAGTCCGGCGGCCACCCTGACGATATTGCCCGACACCCAGCCATTGCAGCTCGCCAGCGTGCGCGGCTTGGCGGGCAGCCTGAATCAAATTGTGCTCAATTTCAACAAGCCCGTTGATCACGCCACCGCCACAAACCTGGCAACCTATGCCATTCCCACCGCCGGGACCACGGGGTTGTCGTTGCTGGGAGCCACCCTGGCCGCGAATGGACAGGGAATCACCCTGGCCACTTCCGCGCAGATTGCCGGGCAAACCAATCAAATTGCCATTTTCAACTTGAAGGATACCGCCCATGTCCCGAATCTGCTGTCGGTGACTGCCCAGTTCGTCTCGGGCATCAGTTACCGGGATGAGGTGCTCGCCGAAAGCCCGGTGCGCTACTGGACTTTCGATGAAACCAACACCAGCACCCTCAATACCCTGGTCAGCAAGTACGATACGGACCCGCTCAGTCTGCAGGGGACCATTAACCTGGCCGAGGGAGCGAATGCCGTCACCCTCGGCGTGCCGGGCTTGATTCCCAATATTCCGAATGACCGGGCCTTTGATTTCAACTCCGGTGCCACCACCAATGGCAGTGTGGACCTGCCCAACGGCAAGGACCTGACCGCCATCCTGGGTCCCTGGAGCAAAATCACCCACATCTTTTCATTCCGCGCCGACCGGTTGCCGCGCATTAATGGCAGCTACACCGAGGCGCCGGGTATTTACGGACACACCGCCGTGGCCTTCTACCTCTACGGCACGCAGGACACCAACACCCCCTCCCAGGCCTTGCTGGTGTTCAAAGCCAACAACACCAGCAGCGACGGTCCGGGCGCCCCTTGGGGTGGCAACACCCCGGCCACGGCCAAATACATCAGCTATCCCATCGTGGCCGGCCAGGTATATAATGTGGTCGGCGTGGTTGATGGCAATGCCAGCTTCACCGGCCAGTTGCGCCTGTACGTGAATGGGGTCCGGGTGGGCACCGCCACGGGCATCGGCGAAATCTACAAGCACCCCAACAATCCCCCGGCCTTCGGCCATGCCTTTCTCACCACGGTTTATGGCACCAATTACACGATTGAGCCCCAAGTTTCCGGCACCTGGGCGGATCCGTTCCACGGAGCCATTGACGAGTTCGCGGTGCTGACCAGTACCCTGACCGATAGTCGCATTGCGCAGTTGTATGCCTTCAGCCAAACCAATCCGCCAAACTCGAGTTTCGTGCTGGTCACCAATAATGTGGTGGCAGCCGCGCCCGCGATTCACTTCACGACCGGGTCCAGCGGTGCCTTCCAATTGTCCTGGCCGGCGAGTGCCACTGGATACTATCTGGAATTCACCACCAATCTGGCCTCCGGCATCTGGATCTCCAATCCAGCCACGCCGGCGACGCTGAATGGCACCAACCTCATAACCCAAACCGTGAGTAACACCGGCAATAAGTTCTTCCGCCTGCACCATCCCTGACCGGGCAGATCCAGACTTAATATAATCAACGATTATGAAAAAAAGTAGTGACCAACAACGCGTTATCCGCTGGCTAACGCTTGGACTCCTCTCCCTGGCTTGCGCGGCCCCGGCCCAGGTGCAGCACCGCAACATCACCCCGGAACAACTCGAATTCTTCGAGAAGAACATCCGGCCGGTGCTCGTCGAGCATTGCTATGATTGTCACTCCGAGGAAAAGGGCAAAAACAAAGGCGAATTGACCCTCGATACCCGCGATGGCATCCGGGCCGGCGGCGATCGGGGCCCCGCCGTGGTGCCCGGCAAACCGGACGACAGTATCTTGATCAATGCCATCCGGCAAACTGGCCAGTTGCGGATGCCGCCCGACTCCCGCGGCGGGATGCTGCCGGACGATGTCATTGCCAATTTTGAGAAATGGGTGGCCGACGGGGCGCCTGATCCCCGCGACTCCGCCAAGATCATCAGCGTGCAGGCCGCCAAGCCGGAAAGGAAGTATGACTGGGACAAGGAACGCCAGTACTGGGCCTTTCAAAAGCCCAAGGTTGTTCCCACTCCTCCGGTGGCGGATGCCAAATGGGCCCGTACCGACGTGGATCATTATGTCCTCGCCAAACTGGAGCAGAAGGGCTTGGAACCGGTCAAGGACGCCGACAAGCGCACCCTGATTCGCCGGGTTTATTATGACCTCACTGGCCTGCCCCCCACTCCCGCTGAGGTGGAGGCTTTTGTGAAAGACAAAGACCCCAATGCCTACGTCGCCATTGTCGATCAATTGCTGGCCTCGCCCCGCTTCGGTGAGCAATGGGGCCGTTACTGGCTGGATGTCGCCCGATATGGTGAATCTACCGGCCTGGATCGGAATTTAAATTATCCCTATGCCTGGCGCTACCGGGATTATGTAATTCAAGCTTTCAATAACGATAAACCTTATAACCGCTTCATCACGGAACAACTCGCGGGCGATCAACTGCCCTATGCGGGCCAAAAGGAGCGCGATGAGAATCTCACCGCCACCGGCTTTCTCGCCATCGGCCCAAAGGGCCTGAATGAATCCCGTATTAAATATTCCAAATGGCAGGTGGTGAATGACCAGGTGGATGTGACCGCACGGGGTTTCCTGGGCCTGACCGTGGGCTGTGCCCAATGCCACGACCACAAGTTCGACCCCATTCCGCAAAAGGATTATCACGCCCTGGCCGGTATCTTTGCCAGCACGGAAACGCTCTACGGCACCGTGGGTGGCCGCGGCAACCGGCGTCCGACCTCGCTGCTTTCACTGGACGGCGCGCCGGAACTGGCCGTGCTCTCCACGGGTGAGCCCACTCCGAACATGTTCGTGAACACCAACCGCAATTTCACCGCGGCCCCGCGCACTAATAACCTCGCCCGGGCTGGCGGGTTCGGGGGATTTGGCGGCGGCCGTCGCGGCCCCCGTAATTTCACCACGAATGTCATTGAACGCATCCCGGCGCATAAAACATACGCGATGGGCGTCCGCGATTACGATGAGCCGCAAGAAGTGCCGGTGTATTACCGGGGTGATTTGACCAAGCCCACCGAGCCGGTCCCGCGCGGCTTCCTCCGCATTGTGGCGCTTTCGGACACGCCCTCCATCCCCACCAATGCCAGCGGCCGCCTGCAACTGGCGCAGTGGATCACCGACCCGGAAAACCCCCTGACGGCGCGCGTGGTCGCCAACCGCGTCTGGCAGCATCTCTTTGGCGAGGGCATTGTCGCCACTCCCGATAACCTGGGCCATCTGGGCTCGCAACCCGTCAATCAGGAGTTGCTGGATTATCTCGCCGTGAAGTTTGTCACGGAAGACCAGTGGTCGGTGAAAAAACTGGTTCGCGCCCTGGTGCTCACGCACACCTACCAGTTGAGCAGTGACGTTTACGCCAAAGCCGAGGAAGTGGATCCTGCGAATACCCTCCTCTGGCGCGCCACCCCGCGCCGCCTGCTGGCCGAGCAACTGCGGGATTCCATTCTGGCCACCAGCGGCCGCCTGGATTTGGAGCCGCCCCATTTTGGGGTGACCGGCGAGTTTGGCGACGGTTATTACGGGGTCAACATTTGGGAAACGGATTTGCCGCAGCACTACTATAAACGCAGCGTTTATCTCCCCATTCCCCGGGACTTGGTGCCGGAGAGCCTGTCCCTGTTTGACCTGCCCAACCCCAACTTGGTGGGGGCGCACCGCGAGGAGACCACCTCGCCCAGCCAGGCCTTGTTCTTGATGAATAATGCGCTGGTGCAGGACGAGGCCATCCACTTGGCGCGGAATTTATTGTCGAATCCACATCTGTCGGAAAAAGCCCGCATCCGGCAGGCTTATCTGGCCGTCTACCAACGGCAGCCCACGTCCGCTGAGGTGAAGCAGGCCGCCAAGTTTATCAAGGCCGAAACGCAGTTGCTGGCCTCCGCCGCGCCGACGCAACTGGTGCCCCGGACCTCGACGCCCGAACTGGATCCCTCGGCGCCTCCGGCGGCGGTTCCGGCTCCCGCTCCGCTGGCCACGCCGGCTCCGGCCACGCCCGCTGCGCCCACTCCGGACGCGCCTCCGGTGGTTCAAACCACCCCCCCGCCCGTTCCGGTGCCGGTGACCACCTTTGGAGAGCCCACCCT
>CAIZWI010000394.1 GCA_903936645.1 uncultured Verrucomicrobia subdivision 3 bacterium | reverse complement strand
GTGATGTTTCGCAATATTTCTCTCAAGGCGCTGAATTAAAGCGGGCGGATCACCATGAAAAAACATCCTCACTCCCGCCGGTCGTTCCTTGGCACCCTTGGCGCGGCGGCGCTGGCGGCACCGTTTGTCACCTCCAATCTTCGGGCCGAGCCCCCGAGTCTGCGCCTGCGGCATGCGAGCTTTGGGGCAGCGGGCATGGCGTGGTCCGACCTCACACAGATTGCCAATTGCGCGAATGTCGAGATCGTGGCCGTCTGCGATGTGGATCGCAATCGCATGGGCGAGGCCAAAAAGCATTTTCCGGACGCGCATTTTTATCAGGACTGGCGCGAGTTATTGGACAAAGAGGCGAAGAATATTGATTCCGTCAACGTCTCCACCCCCGACCACATGCATGCGCCCATTGGTTTGAGCGCCATGCAGTTGGGCAAACACGTCTATGGCCAGAAGCCGCTCGCCCATGATATTTATGAGGTTCGCCGGATGACTGAGCGGGCTCGTAGCAGTGGGGTGGTTACCCAAATGGGCATTCAAATCCATGCGGACGTTTATTACCGCCTGGCGGTGCGGTTGGTGCAGGACGGTGTGATTGGCAAGGTCAAGGAAGTACATTCCTGGTGCGATAAATCTTGGGGCGATATGGCGAACCGGCCGGAGCGTACTGACCCGGTTCCGGATGGATTTGATTGGAATCTCTGGCTGGGTGTTTGTGCCGCACGTCCGTTTCTTGGCAACAACTATTACCATCCCGGCAACTGGCGTAAACGGCTCGACTTTGGCACCGGCACCTTTGGTGACATGGGTTGTCACATTTTTGATCCTGTTTTTGAGAGCATCGGTCTCAAGGCTCCCGTGGCAATTCGGTCCGAGGGGCCGGCTCCGAACCGCTGGAACTGGTCGCTCAATGGCTGTGTCCGGTTCATTTTCGCGGGCAACGAGCGCACGGCCGGCAAAACCCTGCCGGTTACCTGGTATGACGGCACGGCCAAGCCGGGGGCAGATATCCTGGCATTGATTGAGGGGGCGGATTTTCCCGCTGGTGCGGGTTCATTGTTGATTGGCACCGAGGGTGTCTTGCTGGTGCCGCACATGAGTGATCGTCCGTCATTGTTTCCGAAGGTGAAATTCGCGGATTTCAAATTTCCCCATGTTGGCGGCTTCAAACACTGGGAGCAGTTTGTGGAGGCCTGCCGGGGCAATGGCCGGACCATGGCGGATTTTGCCTACGCTGGTCCGCTGACTGAAACCATATTATTGGGGGGCATTGCTTCGCGCTTCCCCCAAACAACTCTGGATTGGGACAGTCAGCAGTTAAAATTCCGACAACCGGAAGCCAACCAATTTGTTCGCCGGGAATATTCATTGAGCGAAACAAGTGGTGCACCCAAGAGGAGTTGAACCTCTAACCTGCTGATCCGTAGTCAGCCGCTCTATCCAATTGAGCTATGGGTGCGACCAAAGGGACGACCAGATTAGCCGGGCACGGCAGTTACCGCAAGTTTTTTCCTGAGAATTAATTATGTCTCCGGGTTTATAACTTGGTTGTCGATCAGACCTCGCCCCAGAGCTTTTTGATGTGCGCCACACCGTTGCGAGCACTGGCTTCGGAAAGGGAAGGGCTGAATTCAAACACTTTAATATGGTGCGGTTTAACCAGCGGGGCCAGCCCCGCAAAATTGATCATCCCGGTGCCCGGGGAGCAATGGTCCCTGGTGGGGAATTGTACGTCGTGAATATGAAAACCGGCCAAATGCTCGGCGAGTGACGCCAGATGGGCGGCGTGGTCGATGAATCCGAGGTTTTCCTTGATTTGGGCATGGCCGGTGTCATGCCAGTAAACCACAGCTGGGCTGCCGGCCTCATAAAACAACTCAGTAAAATCACCTTCCACCGGCAACTCCTGCAAGGCCTCGCGCACTTCAATACCCAGCTGCAGATCGCGTTTTTCTGCTTCCGGCAAAAAACGCTTCAGCGTGGCGATCGCCCGGGCAAACGCTTTAACCTTTTGTTCGTCGCGTTTTTTTGCGGCTTCGGCGCACAGCTTGATGTATTTGGGCGAATTTTTCTCGCCACGTTCCAGCATCTCCGAGAGTTTTCCCGTGTAGTCCTTCAGATCCATGCTGCCAAAATGCAGGACCACGAGTTGGGCCTTAACCCGGGTGGCAAACTCCAGCGTCTTGAGGGTATGCCGCACGGCCAAATCCTGATCGCGGGGTTTGTCCGAGCTGAATTCGTAAAGATTGGGGGCCGCATGGGTGATGCCCATGGGCAGGGGACAGAAATTATGCAGCGTGGAGATCTTGATCTCCCCGGCCTCAACCGCCTCCAAAATGCCGGGCAAAAGGCTTACCCGGATGCCGTGGCTTAGCTCGGCGTATTCAAATCCCAAATCCCGGATTTCGCGCAGCATCGCGCGACCATCAGTATGCCGGTGGGAATTCCAGCAGGTCGAAAACGAATACATAGAGGCAAAAGAAAGCCGGGCGCATGACGATGCATACGCCCGGCGTGGCAAATTTGCAAATTACAAATCGGCGTAACGGGCGGTCAACATCGCGGAAAAGCGGGCGACTTTTTCCTTGCGCCGACGCTTCTCACTCGGCTTTTCAAAATGCCGGTGATTGCGAACAATCTTCAGCGTGCCTTCACGGTCGACTTTTTTCTTAAGCCGGCGCAACGCACGATCCACAGGTTCACCTTTTTTCAGTCTAATTTCAGTCATCGCAACTCACTTCCTTTCTTGGGCGAGGTGTTCCCCTCACAAACGGGGCTCGCAGAGCGAATGTCAAAAATAGCTTTTTAAATTAAAAAGTCAACGAGTTAAAATCCGCAAAATACTCAAAGACTCATCGCCCTGCCGCGTCAAACACCACGCATACGGGGGCGCCGACCCCGGTGGTTTGATCGGTGGGGGAGAGTTCGCCGCTGGCCTGGTCAATCTTCAACACGGCAATCTTATTCTCCGACTGGCCGCCGACCAGCAGCCATTGGCCGGAGGGATCCAGCGCAAAACCGCGTGGCACTTTTACCTGCGCCGGGGCACTTTGGATCCAGGTCAGCCTGCCATCGTCTCCCCGGGCATAAACGGTAATGGTTCCGCAGCCGCGATTGGACACATAGAGCCAGCGACCGTTGGGATGGCAGAAGATTTCAGCGGTAGTCACGCCATTGGTGTCCGTGCCTGGTGGCAGGGTTGGCAAGGTTTGAATAAGCTCCAGCGCGCCGCTGGCTGGGTCACGCTTAAAAACCGTGACATTACAATCCATCTCGCCATTGACATAGGCAAACCGGCCATCGGGCGACCAGGCCAAATGACGGGGACCGCTGCCGGGTGGCATTTGGGCAAACGGTGGTTGGGAGGGGGTCAGGCCACCACTGACTGGGTTGTAATTAAAAATGTAAACATGATCCGTGCCCAAATCGCAGGCATACACCCGGCGGTTTTCGGGATCGTGGTACATGGAATGCAAATGCGGTCCGGTCTGGCGGAGTGGATTTGGTCCGGTGCCAGTTTCCTGGATAAAGGCGCTGCGGTGGTCCAGGGAACCATCGGGTTTGAGGGCAAACGCAGACACATTTCCTTCGCCATAGCTGGCTAGAAATAGCGTTTGGCCAGTGGCATCCACTGACACATGGCAATCCACGCTGCCGGAGGGCAGTTGATTCAAGAGCGACAAACGCCCGTCCGCTTCCTTGTTAAAAGCGTAAACGATACCTTGATTCCCCTCGGCACAGGCATAGAGCACTTTCCGATCGGGTGAAAAGGCGAGGAAACTGGGACTTTGGGCCTTGGTGGCCAGGGTGACTGGTCCGAGCACTCCGGTGCGGGTTTCCAAGGTGCCGGTGTAAATGCCCTGGCTGGGGGACTTCACGGTGTAAGTACCGAGATAAAAACGCACCGGTGCCGCCATTGTGGCCAGGCCGGAGAGCATTAACGTGGCAGCGATTAACTTCATGAGCATGGAGCAGGCTTTGGTAGCAATGTTTTATGTTTGCGCACGGGAACAAAGCCATTATGATATGGCCGCGATGAATTTTGCACTGGCTTTCTTAAGTTTTGTGGTGTTTGCCTTTTTTATGGGCTGGGGCATTGTGTTGCTCATGACCGGTTCACCATGGTTGCTGGTGGTGTCACTGCTGGTGTTTCTGGGTGCCTTCACTAAATACGGTTGTTTATCGCAGTAGTCTCCGCTGTGCAGGCGGCAAACGGGGCTTATTTGGCGGGGACCACGAATTTTTGTTGCATGGCCCTCTGAATTTGGGTCCAGCCATCACAATTAGAGGTTTTTGTTCCGGTTGCCACCCCGGTGGCATAGGCCGTCGATACTGAAGTTCCCTCCACCACGTAGGCCTGCGATCCCAAATAGATAACGCTCGTTCCCGGCAGGGCCATGTCAATAAAACTCCCATAATTGGCATAAGGGGCCAGCTGGCCTTGTTGCGTAGCGGTGATCGCATTCACTCCAGGAATGGCCGCCGGATAGGTGGGAGTGCTGACAGGCTGATTTCCAGCGGCGGCAAAAATGAGAATTCCCGAGGCTTGGGCCTGTTTGATGACACTATCCAAAACGGCGCTGTCCGCTGGACTGCCCAGACTGAGGTTCAAAATATTAGCCCCATTGTCAACCGCCGCCTGGATCCCCACGGCAACATTCCAACTGGTGGTGGTTTCGCTGGCACCATAAACATCCACGGGTAAAATCTTGGCCGAAGAATGGCCGCCCGAGGCTTGGGCGATGGCGTTTAAAATCGGCTGGGCCATGGCAGTGGCGTGAGTAGGGGTGGAGCCAAGGGGACCTGGATCACCCGCCGTCGAGATGGGTTTAAGTATAAAAGGTGCCAAGTCGGGATTAAGCGTTTGGATTGGGGTATCCACCAAACCAACCACTACATTACAAGGATTATTGTCCGACGGCGGATCCAATTTGAGTGAAGTTTGGGGTGGAACTGAGGTTCCACTGGGGACGGTCTGTACTGGGGGGGGCGGTTCGAAGTTGTAATTATAGTCCACGGCCTGCACATCGGGATTTGCCTTCAATTGGCCAAGTGCGGCGTCGGTGGCGGCGGCATCGGGGAATTGCAGCAGGTAAATGCCCAGTTTGTCGTTGCGATCCACGATTTTGGCACCCACGGCCTTGGCCAGGGCATCGGCATCCGTACCGGGCTTTAATTTTACCATCAACTGGTTGGGGACATGCGTGGCGGCTTTGCGGGTGACCACCGGTTTGGTGGCATTTTGCATGGAGGTGAGAAACACATACAGGGAGGTGGGGCCGTTGGTTTGGGGCACCAAGGCAAAGTTCAAATCACCAAATACCATTTTCAACGCTTCCCCGGCGGGCAAACCTTTGAATTTGGTGGAAACCAGTTTGTCGGTGCCGGGCTCCACATAGACATGCCAGCCGGTTTTATGGGCCAAATCTTCCAAAAAGGGCCACAAGTGCATGCCGCGCACATCGGCATCCACCTGGTCGGTGTTGGTATTCCAAATCAAGCCATTCACCGCCCGGGCGGGCGTGGCGAGTAATACCAAGGCCAACGCCAGTCCCAACAGCAACTTATAAAGGTTTGTCATGACTTCTTAAGGTAATATTGACAGTCAAAGCGGCCGATTGGTCAATAATTATTCCCGGCTTTTCCTGAATTGGCGGTCCGGTTGGCAAAACCTGCAAGATTTCGGTCCGGGATTCGTAATGGTGGTTGCCGGGCCAGGGGCCCTGACTTGCAGGTTTAGGGTATTAGGGTTAACTTAACTAACGGAAGCAAGTTCGGACTCCGGGTCCGACGCAATGATAAATTTATGAAAACGAATTGTTTGTCAAAGTTGGGAACGGCGGCGGTGGTCGCCGGACTGCTGGTCTCTGCGGGTGCGATCTCGGCGCAGAATATGGCGGCCCCGACCCCTCCGCCCGTGAGTGCTCCCGCCCCCCAATTGGCGTATGGCGTGCCCCAGGTACTGCAATTGGCGCAGGCGAAAATTGGCGATGACACGATTATTGCCTACATTAACAACAGCCGGATCAACTATGCGCTGGATGCGAACCAGATCATTTATCTGCGGCAACAAGGCGTTTCGGATGTGGTGGTGACAGCGATGCTGAACCAGCCCAAAGCGGGGGGGGTAGCCCCGGCTCCGGCCACTTTTGCCGCTCAACCAGCCGCACCTGCTCCAGCGCCGGCGCCTGTCCCCGCCCCCACGGTGACCTATGTTCAGACTCAACCCACAGTGACGTATGTTCAAACCGCGCCGCCGGTGACATATTACTACAGCAACCCTTATTATTATCCGTCTTATGCTTATTATCCACCCGTGTCATTTTCCATCGGGTTGGGCTGGGGGGGCGGTTGGCGTGGAGGGGCTTGTTATCGCGGCGGTTGGCGCGGCCATCGTTAACTAACACCTGCTTGGGCGCGGCCGCGATCTCAACTGAGCTTGCGCGAATTCGAATTGGGCCGGACTTCCCCGTTCGGCCTTTTTTTTGCTTTTGGCTGTGTAACCCCGGTCCGCTTGACAGCGTCTTTCCCGCAGTCCAATCTCATCCAAATCCAAAGCGGTATAAATTTACAACCAACCACCCTGCAACCACCCATGAAAAAAGCCCTGTTCCTCCTGGCCATCCTAACTACCCTTACACTCAGTACCCTGCCGCTGATCGCCCAGCAAAAACGAATGAGCCCCCATGATACCATCAGCACGGTGGTGGATGGCAGCCGAGTGACGCTGGTTTATGGCCGGCCGCACACCAAGAATCCCAAAACCGGTGAAGATCGTAAAATCTGGGGTGAACTGGTGCCCTTCGGCAAGGTTTGGCGCACGGGAGCGGATGAAGCGACCTTGCTGGTGACCCAGAAGCCGCTGGCGATCGGTGAAACGACCATTCCAGCGGGGGCCTACACACTCTTCACCCTTCCGCAGGCAGATGGTTCGGCCAAATTGATCATTAGCAAAGATTTGGGTGAATGGGGTTTGCAATACAAGGAAGCCGATGACCTCGCCCGGGTGGACTTGAAGAAAACCGCGCTGGATAAGCCAGTGGAACAATTTACCATGGCAATTACCAAAACGACCGGGGGTGGCGGGGTGATCAAAATGTCTTGGGAAAACACGGAATATTCGGTGGCGTTTTCGGTGCAGAAATAAGTGCGAAAATTTCAAATTCCCAACGCCAACATTTCCAACAGCATCAAACTTCAAACTCCAAACATGCGCACCTTCTCGGCTCATAAACCGGGGAGGACGCCGGCATTTCTATTCCAGTTGATCCTCGGTTGGGGACTAGTTTGGGCCACCCTGGCGGCGCAAGCGGGGGAGCCGATGTCCGGCCCGGCGATTTTGCAGCAATTGGAGAGTTTTCGGGAAATGGGGAGTGTGCTTTATGTGGCGGCACATCCGGATGACGAAAATACCCTCCTAATCGCTTATCTGGCCCGGGGGCGAAATTACCGTACCGCCTACCTCTCGGCCACGCGCGGGGATGGAGGTCAAAACGTGTTGGGTCCGGAATTTGGCCAGGAGCTCGGTGTGGCGCGTACCCAGGAACTGCTGGCCGCCCGGCGGCTGGATGGTGGCCGCCAGTTTTTCACGAGGGCCATCGATTTTGGCTTCTCCAAGGACTATCAGGAAACGTTGAGCATTTGGGATCATCACCAAGTGGTGGCGGATATGGTCCGGGTGATGCGCATGTTCCGGCCCGATGTGGTGATTACCCGTTTTTCGGTCCAACCGGGTGGCACGCATGGACATCACACAGCTTCCGCGGTACTGGCGCTGGAAGCGTTTCGGCTGGCTGGTCAGGTGACCGCTTTTCCTGAACAACTCACCACTTTGAGCCCCTGGCAGCCCAAACGCATTTTCGTCAATGGGCGGGGAGAGGCGGGGGGCGCGAACTCTGTGTCGATGGAGATTGCGGGCAGTGACCCGGTAACGGGAATGTCCTTTGGCGAACTGGCCGGACGCAGCCGGTCCATGCATAAAACCCAAGGCTTCGGAAATTTTAGCGGGGGCGGAGGTGGGCGCAATCGCGCGGAAAATTTCCAACTGCTCGATGGCGAGCCCGCCACCAATGATATCATGGACGGGGTTGACACTTCGTGGAACCGCATTGCCGGTGGGGCGGACATTGGCACCGCGGTTAGCAACATTATCAAAAATTTTAACCCACAGGACCCCGCCGCCAGCCTGCCGGGGTTGTTGAAATTGCACAGCCAGTTGGCCGCACTGCATGCCAGTGATCCCTTGGTGGCGGAAAAGCGCGGGCAGTTGGATGTGATTGTGGCGTCCTGCCTGGGATTGTCGGTATCGACAACAGTTGACCAAGCCGAGGTGGTTCCCGGGGAGGCCATGAGCCTGCACTATAAAGTCACAGAAAAATCCAGTGTGCCGGTGCGCTGGCAATCGGTTCGTCTCCCACTACTGCACTCCGAATTTGGCCCGGGACGGTCGGGAAATTTGGTGCCCAACGAAACGGCGGATGACAACCAACCGGCCACGCTCCCTTCCGGTACGCCGCTAAGCCAGCCTTACTGGCTGCGGACGGAAGGCACCGCGGGCATGTTTGCGGTGGCCGATGCGGATTTGATTGGCCAGCCGGAAAATCCGCCGGTATTTCCGATCGAACATATTTTTGAGGTGGGCGGCCAGACCTTGGTCATTCCTGACGAACCCATCCAAGTCACTGCCGATCTGCGACCAGAGCATGTGCGTCGTTTGCAGGCCATTCCGCCTGTTTCGATCCACTTCACTACGATGGTAGGCGTCTTTAAGCCTGGTCAAAACCGGCCGGTAGCAGTGGAAATCACCGCGCATCGCAAGGATACCACCGGGACGCTCCAACTGGCGGTCCCGGCGGGATGGAAAGTCCAACCCAAACTGCAGGCCTTTTCACTCGCGACCTTGGGCGAACAAAAAAAACTTCAGTTCATGGTCGCCGCGCCGGCCATTGAAACGGTGGGGAAAATTCGAGCCAGCGCCACCATTGGCGGGGCGATTTACCAGAATGACCGGGTGGAAATTAATTACCGGCACATCCCGTTTCAATTGTTGCAGCCAGTGGCGAGTTTGCAGGCGGTGTGCCTGGATCTCCAAACCCGGGGCCATAATATCGGCTATCTGCAGGGCGCGGGCGACAGTGTGGCCGAAGGGCTCGCACAAATGGGGTATGCGGTGACGCTGCTGACGGATGCGGATCTTAATCCGCAAACCTTGCATAATTTGGATGCCGTGGTGATTGGGGTTCGCGCCTTTAATGTGCGCACGAATTTGAACGCGCAATTGCCGGCACTGTTCGACTATGTGCAAGCCGGTGGCACGGTGGTAGCCCAATACAACCGCCCGGATGGCCTCAAGACCGACCGGTTGGCGCCTTTTAACTTGAAAATTGCCAATCTGCGCGTGACGGATGAGACGGCGGCAGTCACCTTCCTGGTCCCGGAGCATCCGGTGTTGAACACACCCAATAAGATCACCCAGGATGATTTCGCAGGCTGGATCCAAGAGCGCGGCATCTATTTCCCCAGCGAATGGGCCACTAATTTCACCCCGATTCTGGCGTGCCATGACGCGGGCGAGGAGCCATTAAAGAGTTCGTTGCTGGTGGCCAAGTATGGCCAGGGTTATTTTGTCTACACCGGTCTGGTATTCTTCCGGCAACTGCCGGCCGGTGTGCCGGGGGCATACCGGTTGTTTGCCAATTTGGTTTCGCTGGGAAAATAGACCAAGCAACCAGTGAATCGCCCGAACCCGACAACCGACAGGCTGCTTGATAAATCCGTGTCAGCCACAACAAATGACCAGCAGACCGGCATGCCCGGTTTGCGAACTTGGCCCAAGGTCTATTGGCTGGTAGCGGGCTCCTTCGCACTATGGGTGATTTTACTATTCGCGCTTAGCACCCTTTTCCCATGAACCTTTTGGATTTTCTGGTCCTGATCGGGTCCATGGTGGGCATTGCCGTTTACGGTATCTGGCGCACGCAGGGGCGGCGTGACCTGAGCGCTTACCTCAAAGGCGACCAGACGGTGGGCTGGGTGACCATTGGCATTTCGGTAATGGCTACGCAGGCCAGCGCCATTACCTTTATATCCACCCCGGGCCAGGGTTTTCAGGATGGGTTGGGGTTTGTGCAAAATTATTTTGGACTGCCGCTGGCCTTAATCCTGGTGGCGGCCGTGTTCCTGCCCATGTACCGGCGGTTGAATGTTTACACCGCTTATGAGTTTCTGGGCCGCCGGTTTGATGCCAAAACCCGGCTGCTCGGTGCCGGGCTCTTTCTACTCCAGCGGGGACTGGCGGCGGGGATCACCATTTATGCCCCCGCCATTATTTTATCCAGCATGCTGGGCTGGCGGTTGGACGTGACAATTGTCCTGACCGGGGTGCTCGTTATTGTTTACACGGTGGTGGGCGGGTGCGAGGCGGTGAATCTAACGCAGAAATACCAAATGGCTGTGATCTTTGGCGGCATGGTTACGGCCCTGGTCATCTTACTGACGCGCCTGCCAGCCAGCCTGACCGATGCGCTGACGGTCGCGGGTGGTTTCCAAAAATTGCACGCGGTGGATTTTTCGCTGGATGTCAAACAACGTTACACCTTTTGGTCCGGCCTGCTGGGCGGGCTGTTTCTGTCACTGTCTTATTTCGGCACCGACCAGTCGCAAGTGCAGCGGTACATTTCCGGAGCGTCCTTGCGGGAAAGCCGGCTGGGGCTAATGTTTAACGCAGTACTGAAAATTCCCATGCAGTTTGCGATCTTGATGCTGGGGGTGCTGCTTTTTGTATTTTACCAATTTGAACCGGCGCCGTTGTTTTTTAATCAGGCGGCGTGGCGGCATGTGGTGGCCACCGATGCCACCCATGTGGCACCCGCACTTGAACAGCAATTCGCCGAACTGCAAGGGGAGAAGCAACGGCACATTCAAGCCTGGCTGGCGGCCAAGCATGCGGGTGACCAATCGGCCGAAACCCAGGCGCGTGCCCAGGCGCTGGCGGATGGGGTGCGCAGTGATGCCTTGCGGGTGCAGGCGCGGACGATCATGCTCGCCGCCAACCCTGGTTTGAAAGGTAATGATGCTGATTATGTCTTTATCACGTTTATCCTGAATTTTCTGCCACACGGACTGATCGGTCTGCTGGTGGCGGCGTTTTTTGCAGCCGCGCTCTCGTCGAAAGCGGCCGAGCTAAATGCGCTGGGATCCACCACCATGGTCGATTTTTACCGGCACCTCGTGAAGCGGGAAGCCACCGACGCTCATTATGTGCGGATGACAAAATGGTTCACCTTATTTTGGGGTTTGGTGGCGCTGGGCTTTGCGCTGTTTTGTCATTTGGCGGAGAACTTGATTCAGGCAGTGAATATTGTGGGGTCCATTTTTTACGGGGTGGTGCTTGCATTGTTTTTGGTGGCGTTTTTCATCCGGTGGGTCGGTGGGACGGCCATTTTCTGGGCGGCGCTGGCGGCGCAAATACTGGTGTTCGTGCTCTACTTTTTGCTGAGCATCAGCTATTTGTGGTATAATTTCATCGGTTGCGCGGCCTGCATTGGGTTCAGCCTGATTATCCAATTGGGGTTGGGGAAGCAGGGTGAGGCGCGGCGGGTGGGATGAAGTTGATGAATTCCCTGACATGACCACTGAACCCGTTATTTGCTTTGGCCAGCAACCCTGCGGATTTTTTCCGCGGCGGTTTCTGGTGGCCAAAATTCAGACAGCGCGGCGGTTGCAGGCCGAACTGGGCGGGCAAATCGTTTTCTTTTATCACGACAGCGATCACGATCCGCGCGAGACCCAAACCATACTCAGGCACCGGACAACGTGCGAACCGGCAACCTTGAACTTTGCGTTTGCCAACAAAGTACAGCGAAAGTTTTCACCGCTCTATTGTAAGCGGGTGCCGGTGGATTGGCCGGAAAAGACGGCGTTGCAACTGCCCAATTATGTGGAGCGGGCGGCTATTGATGTCTTCCGCCAAATCAACGCCACCACCGTGGCGGATTTCTGTCTGGAGATGTATCGCGCCATGGGCTTGCTAGAAGGTGTGCGCGTGGCTCGGTCGGGCGATGTGGCGTTCCGCCAGGCGGCGGATGCGATCGCCGACTTTTTTGTGGATGTGCCATTTCAAGGCGAGTTGGTGCGCGCCCGCTTTAGTGATGGTCAGTTGCGCCTGCATGAAGGTGGCGACCAATATTTGACACTGCCGGCAACCCCCTTTACCAAAGACCAAATCAGCCCCACCCGCGATAGCCGGCTGCGCTGGATGCAATCGGTGCTGCACTGCACACATTACATTGCCGGGGCCGGGGAAAGGGCCTATCTTCATCCGGAAGAAGCCCCGGAGATTACCTTTGTCACCCGGGATGCCATAAATGATGCCCATGAAGCCTGGACCCAATTCCCCGTCTAGCCCCGCGCCATTGCTGGCCTTTGGTGCGCATCCGGATGATATTGAATTCGGCTGTGGTGGCGTGGTGGCGGTGGAAACCCGGGCAGGCCGAGCTGCCCATTTAGTGGTTTGCTCGCGCGGGGAAGCGGCGTCGCACGGTACGCCGGAGCAGCGTACCCGGGAAGCCGAAAATGCCGCCGCTCACCTCGGTGCCTCCTTGGAATGGCTGGAACTTGATGGGGATGCGCATCTCGAACTACGGGTGACCCATACCCTCAAGCTTGCGGCCGTTATCCGTCGGGTGCGGCCGGCAGTGGTGCTGGCGCCCAGTCTGGTCGCCAATCAGCATCCGGACCATGCCCGGTTGGGTGCCTTGGTGCGAGATGCCGCCCGGCTGGCCCGTTATGGTGGCGTAACGGAATTGCATGACTGGCCGCCACATGCCATTGGCGGCTTGTTTTATTATGCGGTGACCCCGGAGGCGGAGCCGCGCGACATTTCGCCGGTGCTGGTGAATATTTCGGAACCGGATATTGTCGGCACCTGGACGGCTGCGATGAAGGCGCATGCCACGCAAACCGGCGCCCGGCACTATGTGGAATTGCAATTGGCCCGGGCGCGTTTGCACGGTTTGCGCGCGGGCTTGGAATATGCCCTGCCGCTGTATCCGAATGATCCGGTGGTGGTCGATACGCTGGGCCAACTGAGCGGCAGCGCGCGGCGGTTTTAATCCCATGTCCAACCTGGCCCCGCTAAAAATTGGCATCACCTGTTATCCCACGGTGGGGGGCAGCGGCATTTTGGCAACGGCCCTGGGCGAGGAGCTGGCGGCGCGTGGACATGAGGTGCATTTCATCAGTTACGAACGACCTTTTCGCCTGCCCTCCGGCCAGCCCCGCCTGCATTTTCATCCGGTGACCATCAACCATTATGGCCTGTTTAAGTATCCAGATTATACCCTGCCGTTGTCGGTGCGGATGGCCGAGGTCAGCCGGGAGTTCAAGCTGGATGTGCTGCACGTGCATTATGCCGTGCCGCATGCCACGGCGGCAATTTTGGCGCGCGACATGCTGCCGGCGCAACTCCAGCCACGCGTGGTCACGACCCTGCATGGCACGGATACCACGCTGCTGGGTTGCGACCCTGGCTACGGTCCAGCCATCCACCATGCATTAACCGCTTCCGATGCGGTTACCACGGTGTCCCATTTTCTAAAGCGCGAAACGGAGCGGGTGCTCGGCTTTGCCGGGCCGATGGAGGTCATCCATAATTTTTTCACCCCGCGTCGGCCACGTCGTTCCTGTTTGGAAGTGCGGCAGGAGCTAGGCTTGCGGGACGAATTTGTCATTTTTCATTCTTCGAATCTGCGCCCGCTCAAGCGCATCGATTTATTGCTGGGCACGTTAGCGCGATTGCAACCACGAAGCGCCGTCAAATTGCTTTTGCTCGCCGGGGGTAATTTCGCGGAATACGCTGCCGAGGTGCTGCGGCTGGGTCTGGAGGATACCATCATCCTGCGGGAAAGTGTGGCGGACGTTGAGGATTACTTGCAAGTGGCCGATCTGGGTTTGTTTACTTCCGATTCCGAAAGTTTTTGCCTGAGCATTCTGGAGGCGATGTTTTTTGGCTGTCCCAGCGTGGCCACCCGCGTGGGAGGCATCCCGGAGGTGGTTGAGGATGGGCTGAGCGGCCGGCTGGCCCCGGCGGGGGATGCCGTTGCGCTGGCGGCAGCGGTGCAAGATATGCTGGACCAACCCGCTCGCCGCCGACAACTGGGGGCGGCCGCGCAACTGCGGGCGCAGGAATGTTTCACGGCCGCAGTGATTGTGCCACAGTATGAGGCATTGTATCGGCGGGTGAGCGGCAGGTAGAAGCCTTTGAGATCAATTATTAAAATGTTTTGGTTGTGGGATAAATAGGGGGATAATCAGGCCAGCGCTTTCACCGCCTCGGCCAAAGATTTCACAAAGCCCGCCACGTGCGGCACCAAGTCCGGCGCTTGCCCGCGCGCAGCAATCTGGTTGACGATGGCACTCCCCACCACCACGGCTTCCGCACTGCGTGCCACCACGGCGGCTTGTTCGGGATTGGACACCCCAAAGCCCACGGCAATGGGCAGTTTCGTAAAGGAACGGATTTTGGCCACTTGAGAATCAAGATTGGCGGCCACTTGGGACTGCATGCCGGTCACACCTTCCCGGGAAATATAATAGATGAAACCGGACCCGCGTTGCACGATCAATTCCATACGGTCGGGAGGGGTGGTGGGGGCCACGAGGTAAATGTGGCATAGTCCGGCCGCCCGCATGAGCGCTTCGTAATTGTCGCATTCTTCCGGCGGCAGGTCGAGGACGAGGAGGCCATCCACTCCGGCCTGGCGGGCATCTTCGATAAATTGCGCCATGCCGGCACGATGAATGAGATTGAAATAAATGTAGAGAACGATGGGAATGGACGATTCTTTTCGGATGGCGGCAATAGTCGCCAGCAATTTCGGCGGGGTGGTGCCGGATTCCAAGCCGCGCTGGGCGGCGAGTTGGTTGACCAGACCGTCGGCCAGAGGGTCGCTAAACGGGACGCCCAGCTCGAGAATGTCCACTCCAGCCTGGTCAAAGGCCAGAGCCAGTTGACGGGTGGCATCCAAATGCGGGTCCCCCGCACCAATATAAACGACCAGACCTTTTTGGCCGGCGCGGTGCAGCTGCGCAAAGCGTTCCTCAATACGATTCATGTGGCGCTAGTTTCGGGTTCCCGGCGGGAAGTTTCAAGCGGCAAAATTTTCACACGCCGCTGTTTTGAAGGTGGCCTCAACCGTTGCTGGGTATGGAAAACAGATTTGTTCCTAACTTCGCTACAGGGTATTATCTTTCTGTCGTATGGGTTGTACGAGGCAGTTTGGTTGGGCGTGCCTGAGGGATACTGTCCAGACACGGCGCTGTTTCTCTGGCTTATCACCAGGTGCCGGCGGGGGACAGGGACTGAAGTCCTGCAAGATTTCCCCTAAGAAAACGTAATGATCAGTGAGGCCGCCGCCCGGGGCAACCTTTAGAATTTGAATAATCAGGGCGTGATAACGTCTCACTGACAGCCGAGCGATTTTATGAAGACTATGAAAAAGCAGATGAAAAGCCTTCTGGCCGGTGCCGTTCTTGGGTGGTTTTGTTGCAGTTTAGGCAATCCAGTGTTAGCGCAAACGCCGCCGGCCAATCTTTCTCCGGATTTGCAGGAGGTGATCAAGTTATCGCAACAGAAGATGAGCGATGATATTATCACGAGTTATATCAAAAATTCGGGAAAAGCTTACAAATTAGGGGCCGATGACATCATTTATTTGAATGGGAAGGGGGTGTCGCAGGCGGTCATTGCGACTTTATTACAGAATTCGGCATCAACGGCCAGTCCAGCACCGACGGCACCACCAGCCGCGGCGGCTGCGGCAGATGCCGGGAGCACCCCACTCCAACCACCCCCGGTGGATGCGGTGCCTGCCCCCGAACCGGCTTCACTCACTGTTCCGCTGCCGGCAACCACGACGACCTATGCCCCGGCCCCGGTGATGCTGCAGCCCGCCCCCTTGCCCATGCCACCGGGATTTCAAGATAATTTTTATGCGGATGGCGGGTTGAATGCTGGTTTATGGCAAACTCAGTCCGGGTTGCTGGCTTCATTGGCTTCCCTCAGCGGACCCCAAGTTTTGCCGCAACTGGCATTTACGCCTGCGGGGATGCAAATGTCGGGCATTCGGCGGGAAGGGCAGTTTATGGGGATCCAGTCCACGGCGAGTTATGCCGCACCGTTTAATTTTAATGTGACAGTCACCGGTTTGAGCCAAAATGCTGTTCCGTTTGAGATTTATTTGGTCAGCGCGGACCTTCAGCAATGGGTGAGCATTGCGGGTCATCTGGGCGGACGGGGCGAGCGGCCTCGCGGCGGTTTGTTGCTGGGCGGGGGGTATCACCATGAGTTTGGTGCGGTGCGGATTCCCTTGGGTGGGGAGTACCGCTCGCCAGAATATGGGGTTTGGGTCAACCATACCGGCAGTGGCCAGCCCATTGCGGGTTTGGGCTACAAGATATTCGAGGATCCGATCGCGGGATTGCCCTACACCGTCCAGGTCTCCCTGGGGGCAGATGGTTTGGGGGCGGTGACCTTGCTGGATGCGGGCCGGGGGGTGCTGGCGGCGCAACATGTGCCGGTGGGGATTGGGCCGTTTTATGTGGTGCTGGCGGGGCGGGATGGGACGGCCTATGCGAACTGGCAATCGGTGCAATTGGTGGGCACCTCACCCGTAGTGGCGGTGGCCCCCGCCATAGCGGCAGCACCAGTGGTGCCGGCCGTCCCAACCTTGGATTATTTTCAATCCCAACTCTCACCTTATGGAAACTGGGTGAACCTCCCCCAATATGGGCTCTGCTGGCAGCCCGTGGTGGGGCCGGGCTGGCGCCCCTATTTTGATGGCGGTTCCTGGGCGTACACGGACGCGGGCTGGTACTGGCAGTCGGATTATCCCTGGGGTGACATAGCCTTTCATTATGGCCGCTGGGCTTACACGGTGACTGGCTGGGTGTGGGTGCCGGGGTATGATTATGCGCCCGCGTGGGTGGTCTGGCGGCACGCCGATGACGATGGTTATGTCGGCTGGGCGCCGCTGGTTCCCGGGGCGGTTTATGTGGATGGCGGCTGGCGTTACCACGGGGTGCAAGTGGCGGCGGACTTCGATTTTGGTATCGGCATCGGTTTCTTCACGTTCGTAGATGGCGGCCATTTCTGGGATCATGACTTCCGGCGTTACGTGGTGCCGCGGGACCGGTTGGAGTTCGTTTATGGGCGGAGTGTGTTTGAGAATCATTACCGGTTTGATCATGGGCGGTATTTTAACGATGGGGTGGACCGGGAGCGGATGGCGCGGTTGACCCACCGGGATGTCATGGAAATCCGGCCCCGGGCAGTGTCGGAAATCCGGCATGAGGAGGAACGCCGCAATCTGGAAGTTCGCCGGGAGGATGTCCGGGATTTTCATGCGGGTGTGCGGCCGGAAGCGCGGCGGACGGCGGAGCCGGCCGGGCATCGGGAGGCGGTTCCGGTAAGCCGGGGAACGGTCGAGCCCGCGCGTGGCGGGGGGGAACCGGCGCACGGTCCGGTGGATCCGGTACATGGGGCGGTGAATCCTGGGCATACCGCACCGGTGAGCCCGCAAAAAGTGGCACCGCAAGGCGGTCAACCTGGCAGTAATGGCCAGGGCAAAGAGCACAAGCCCAATTAATCGCCGGCGGGGGATTAATGCGGCAGGCGGTGAAAGAAGAGGTAACCGGCGCAGGCCAGCAAAATAATGGCGATCCCGAAGAAGAGCACGGTGATTATGGTGCCGACGTTGCGGGCCCGGGCTTGGGCGCGTTCGGTTTCGGCCTGTTCGGCTTGGCGCAGGCTGGCAAATTCCTGCTCATGGCATTCGAGGGCGGCGCTGATGGCGTCCTCGTCCTTGAGCGCGTAAGTGAGCCAGGCCCCGGTGTATTCATTCTGCCAGACGGTCGGGAGACGGGCGAGGGTGTCGCCGTTGGGCGGCTGGAAGCCATAACTTTTCCAAAAAGGGGAACGTTCCTGCGTCCACAGGCGGAAGATGCCGTGGTTGGCGGCGAGCGTTTGGAGGCGTTCCCAAAACAGTTGCCGGGCTTCATCGGCGATGCTGAAATCGGTGTAGCCTTCACTATGCAACAGGGCATAGGGTTTGGTAATTTCCACGCCAATGGCCCCAAGGATCTCATGACCGGCATTTTCCACCACTTGAAACTCGGTCAGCTTGGGCTCCAAGAGTTCCGGCGACAGGCGCATGGACTCCCAGAGCGCCTTGAGCGCGTTCAGGTCGTCCACGGTGGCACGGCGAACATGGAGCCGGGCAATCATTATGACTCTTAAAGTAAGTTGTGGCCGGAAAAATTCAAGGCTTTAGGTGGGGTTTTGACCGGTCCAGCAGGACTGGCAAGCAGGACCTAAAATAAGGTAATCCGCTTCCGCTTTGGGCAATATCATTAAATAGCCGGAAAAATCATTAAATTGGCCGGAATTGAAAGGTTTGGGGCCACACGGGACCGGGTTTCGGCGCGGTCCGAACTCCGCCTTTACAAGGGCCGGTCGGGCGCCATCGCCGGGGCCTAAACGCTGGGGAAACATCTCACGAAGCGGCTGTGGGGATGCTGGAAATATTTTATAAAAATCTCTGCTGCAATGAGTTAAATCATCGCCGCCGTTTTAAGTGCGGTGCTCGGACGCAGTTGGGTGGGGACGCGGGAGCAGGGCCAGAGCGGCAAGTCAAGCGGGGAGTGGTCATGAACCCCGGAAAGCGAACAGCGGGAAAGCGGCCTGGTATTCCCACCGGGGGGCGGCGCGTTTTGGTTGGGCCAGGGATGGGCATGGATTTTGGCGGCCGGAAAGCAGTCACCCAAAGGTCCTGCGGAAGTGGCCGGCAAGCGGCAATCAACCGGCGGCCGAGAGGACTTCCAGCGCACGCAAGGTGGCATTATGGCGGCCATCCACCTGCAATTTGGCGTAGATGTTTTCCAGATGCGTTTTGGTGGTGGAAGGCAGCACGCCGATGATGACGGAAATCTCGGCGTTCGTTTTGCCTTGGGCGGTCCAAAATAAAACCTCGGCTTCCCGCGAGGTCAGCCCCAAGGATTCCAGCGGTTTGGCGGATTGATAATCAAAGCGGAATTCCGCCCGGTGCCGTTCCGCCCGTTCCAAGCGTGCCTGGATGGCGCTTAATAGTTCTTTGCGAGGCACCGGTTTCACCAAGTAATCATCCGCGCCCAAATCCATGCCGGAGCGCACATCGGAACGCTCCCCTTTGGCGGTAAGGAAGATGAAGGGGATCCGTTTGGTGCGGGGATGTTCGCGCAGGGCGTTTAGGACGCCGTGGCCATCGAGTTTGGGGAGCATGATGTCGCAGAGAATCAAATCGGGAATTTCGGCACGCGCGAGGGTGACCCCATCGACGCCATTGGCGGCGGGAAACACCTGGTAATTTTCCATTTCCAGCATGTCCGCCAGGTTTTGGCGCATGGCCGGCTCATCTTCAATAACCAGCAACTTTTTCATTTTGGTTCGCAGTTGGTCAGCGGTTTGGGATAGAACTCGGTTTCACCCGGCACGTAGACCGGCAACCAGACGGTAACCGTGGTGCCGTCATTTTCGCGGCTTTGGACGTGAATTTTTCCGCCATGCCGGTCAACACAGAGACGGGTAATGACCAGGCCCAGGCCGGTACCACTTACGCTCTGAGCGTTTTCACTCCGAAAGAAGGGTTTGAAAATCTTTGCCAAATCACCGGCCGGTATCCCGATGCCATGGTCCCGCACAGTTAAGATGACTTGTCCCGCCACGTGTTCCACCCGCAACTCCACCAGGCACCCCGGCGGGGAGTACTTGACCGCATTGGTGAGCAAATTCATTAAAATATGCCGGATGAGATTTTCATCCACATTTAACTTTTCTCCCGGGCTGGGCAGGTGGATTTGAATGGGACAGCGGCCATGGAGGGCCGAATTGACATCCTCCACCAACTGCTGGCACAGGGCGGGCAGGGCCACGGCCGAGGGTTTGAATTCGAGCCGGCCCGCTTCGGCCCGGCTGAAGAGCAACACATCATCGACCAGCAGTGCCATGCTTTTTACGGTGTCCTCAATCATTTGCAAATGCCGGCTGCGTTTATCCAACGGGAGACGATCCCCATAGGCCGACAATATTTCGGCAGAACCCAGGATCAAGGCCAGCGGGGTGCGGAGTTCATGCGAGACCATGGAAACAAAATTGCCCTTGAGGCGGCCCAGTTCCTGTTCCCGGTTAAAGGCGAGGCGCAATTCCTCCGTCCGGGCGGCAATCCGCTGCTCCAGATCGTGATTGAGAGTGGAGGTCTCGGCCCGGGCCATTTCGGCGTCGGTCCGCAGGCGGTTTTGGGAGGCCACCAGAAAATATAGCAACCCGCTCAAAGCCAGGCCGCCGGCCAGCACCAGCCATTGTGACCAGGCGGCATTCAAAGGCACGGGCCGAAGGGTGGCGACAAACTGCCAGTTGCCAAAAGGTCCGGACGTGGTCAGCACGCGCCGGGTCATGGTTTGGACCGGTGCGGGCAGGTCCGGATCCAGGAGTTGCAAGTCAAAGCTCAGCGGCCGCATTTGGGTCTTTATCCATTCAAAATAGTGCTGCTGGTCCAGGAGAAAGAAAACAAATCCCTGGGTATTGGTTCGGTTGGCGGCCGGAGTTCCGGGGGAGATTTCGTTTTTATGCAATGGCAACAGCGCCAAAACCACCTTGGCGGGCGGGTGGCCAGCGATTATAACAGGATTATGGAGGGCCGGATTCAGCTCCGCTGATTGAACGACAAACTCACGCCAATTGGTCGTCCCGGCCAAATCCGCACCGGGTACCACCAGCGATGAGACTGGCTCCCCGTCGAGGTATTGCACCACGGCTTTTTCCCCGTTGAAGTCCGCATAACCCACGGCGAGCATGCCCGGGTATTTCTGCCGCCATTCGGCGTCGGCCAAAAACCTAACCCAGGCTTTTTCCGAAAAGTCATGGGGCCGCTGCAAATCACTTCTCGCCGCGCTGTATAATTCCATTAAATGGAGGAACACGTAGGGTTGCACCACGGGAAACAGCTGGGCATAACCCGCTTGCCAGCGAATGATCTGTTCCCGGCGGGCAAGCTCCCGTTCCCGCCAGACGCCAAAGCCGGTCGCGAGGAGGGCCAGGATCAGTACGATCTGTGCCGAATGGCCGATTTGGTGCGATGTCGGATTGACGGGCATGGCGTTACTGCCACGCGCCCCCCGCGCGGCTGGCAATCACATTAATCAAAAACGGTTCAGAGTGTTATCCGCCGATCGGCGGATGGCAAAATCCACCGGATGAGGGAAGTTTACCGCCACTAAAATTATGAAGTCAATGGTTACCAACAACACGCCAATCCGGACGAATTTTCCTCCGGCCCCCGGCTTAAGAAACACTGCCGCCAACGCAACCGGCTGGCCTGGACGATGGCTGGTCTGGCTGTTATTCGGCTGGTTAGGACTGGCAGGAGGGCTGGCAGGAGGGCTGCCCCAGGCCATGGCGGCGGATGGGGCCACGGCTTGGACACAAATTTATAACGGGCCACTGAATGGTGATGACCAGGCCACCGCCATGGCCATGGACCCAAGTGGCAACCTCCTGGTAACCGGCGCTTCCCAAGGTGCCAACGGCTATGATTATTTGACCATTAAGTACACCGCCAGTGGCCTGCCGTTGTGGACCAATTGGTTTAACGGGGCGGGTAATAGTATTGACCAGGCCCGGGCGGTGGCAGTGGATGCGGCCGGCAGCGTACTGGTCACGGGGGTCACTGCGAGCACCAATGGCTCCTATGACTATGCCACCATAAAATACTTAGCCACCGGGGTGCCGGTCTGGACCAATTTATATAATAGTCCCGGCAACAATTCGGATCATGCGGATGCCGTGGCGGTGGATGCGGGCGGCAACGTGCTGGTGACCGGTTATGCGACCGCAGCGAGCGGTAAATTCATTTTTGCCACGGTCAAATATGCCGCGAACGGCACGGCGTTGTGGACCAATTTATTTGATTTGGCGGGCTATGATAACCAGCCATTCAGTCTGGCGGTGGATAGCGCCGGCAACGTCCTGGTGGCGGGCTATGCCACCCCAGCCATCACCACGCCCGTGAAAACCAATGACTTCTCGGCGATGGCCCTCATCAAATATTCCAGTGCCGGCGTGCCGTTATGGACCAATTTATTCCGCGGGCAGGGGCAGGGGAACGAATCGGCCCGGGCCGTAACGGTGGATGCCGCCGGCAGCGTTTATGTGACCGGCTACGTCACCGCGGCGAATGGCTTGTATGATTTTGCCACGATCAAATATTCCAGTAATGGCGCGTTGCAGTGGGTGAACACTTATGACGGCCAAAATGGCTCGGATTTAGCCACGGCAATTGCCGTGGGAGCCAGTGGTGAGGTTTTGGTCACGGGTTATTCCAGTACCGGGACCGGCCAATATGATTATGCCACGGTGAAATATTCCAGCACCGGCGGACCCGTGTGGACCAACCGGTTTAGCGGCGGCGCCAACGGGGACGATGAAGCCGCGGCACTGGCTGTAGATGGCGCGGGCAGCGTGTATGTAACGGGATTTTCCACCACCACCAATGGCTTTACCGACGTGGCGACGATTAAATACCAAAACGATGGCACCGCCACCTGGACCAATTACTTTAATGGTCCGGGCAACCGGAATGATTATCCGGCCGGCCTGGCGGTGGACGGCAGCGGCAATATTTTTCTTGCCGGGAATTCCGGGGCGACGAATCATTTTAGTGACTTCGTAACCCGCGAAATCTATGGGCCCCATTCTCCGCCCAGCATCCTTGCCCAACCCGCCAGCCAGGTGGTGCCATGGACGAATGATGCCACCTTCACCACCGTGGTTTATGGGGTTGGCCCGTATGCCTATCAATGGTATTTTAACGGCGCCCCATTAAGCGATGCCACGAACGCCAGCCTGATCATTGCCAATGTGCTGATGGGCAATGCGGGAAATTACCAGGTGACGATCACCAACCTTTATGGGAGCACCACCAGCGCCGTCGCCGCCTTGAGCGTGATCTTCCCCACGACGACCGCCGGGCCGGACTATCTGGCCACGGCCGTGAACACGGCTTTGACCATTCCCGCCGCCAGCCTGCTGATAAACGATCAGGCGGGAACGAATAACAACGGCAATAGCAATCTGCTTTTAACGGCGGCCAGCGGTACCAGCGCGAATGGTGGTTCGGTGCGGGTCCACTACCATGCCAGTCCCATTTGGACGAACCTTTACAACGGCCCCGCCAATGGCGATGACCAGGCCAAAGCCCTGGCACTGGACAGTAGCGGCAACGTTTCCGTGGCGGGAACTTCCGCAGGCAGCGGCATCACCACCATTAAATATTCCGGCAACGGTTCCCCGTTGTGGACCAGCCGGCTGGGGAGCGGAGGGGTGTCCGGTAGTCAAGCCATCGTGACGGACGCGAGTAACGCCGTTTACGTGGCGGGCTACTATCCCGGGGCGAATATTTTTGCTGACTTTGTGACTTTGAAATACACCAATTCCAGTGGCGGGAGTCCGGCCTGGGTCCAGTCCTATAATGGTGCGGCCAATGACTTTGATTATGGGACGGCCGTGGCCACGGATCCCGCTGGGGATGTCTATGTGACGGGCTATTCCTATGGGTTTGGGATCGGTTATGACATGGTCCTGATCAAATATGACCCGCTAACCGCCGCCCCGCTATGGGTCAGCCGCTACAATGGGGCCGGCAACCGGGATGACCTGCCGGCCGCCCTGGCCTGCGACGGGGCTGGCAACATTTACGTGACGGGTTATACCAGCACCGCGGCGGGCAGCACCGATTGGGCAACTTTGAAATTCTCCAACAGTGGCGTGCCTTTATGGACGAATATTTATAATGGCACTGGCAATCGCAATGACCAAGCCACCGCCCTGGCGGTGGATAAAGCCGGCAACGCGTACGTGGCCGGCTACGCCGATAATGGGGCGAGCGGGAATGATTGCGTCACCATCAAATATTCCCCGGCGGGATCACCCCTCTGGACGAATGTTTTTAACGGCACGGGCAATGCGAATGACCAGGCGATCGCTTTGGCGGTGGATGCGGGTGGCAATGTTTATGTGGCCGGCCTGACCACGACTGCCAATGGTTATACAAATTATATTACTTTCAAATATTCCAGTGCCGGCCTGCCGCTGTGGACCAATACGTTTGATGGTCCGGGGCATCACAGTGCCCAGCCAGCGGCGTTATCGCTCGACGGGTTCGGAAATGTTTACGTCACGGGAGCGGCGGACGGAGGCAGCAGCCCGAAAGTATTCGCCACGTTGATGTATACCACGACAGGCGTGCCCCAGTGGACCAATTATTTAAGCGGGGCGGGCAATGGCAGCGCCCAGGCCAGAGCCCTGGCAGTGGATGACACCGGCGGGAATGTGTATGTGACCGGCACGGCCGATGAAGGCGGCAGCGCCAATGATTTTGCCACCGTCAAGTATGTGTCCGGGGCCGACCTGGTCTATACGCCGCCGACGAATTTTTTCGGGGTCGATACCTTTACGTATGTCATCCGGGACAGCCAGGGAGCCACCGCTTCCGCCACGGTCAGTGTGGTAATCACCAATGCCAGCGGGCTCACGCCGGTGCAATTCGCCAGTGCCGGTTGTCGGAATCACGCCGGGTACTTTACGTTGACCGCCCCGGCCGGCACGAACGTGGTGATCGAGGCCAGCACGGATTTGCAACACTGGAGCCCCGTGGCAACCAATGCCGTGCCCCATGGTTTTTTGAATTACACCGACACGCTGGCGCCGAATTATGCCCAACGTTTTTTTAGGGCGCAGCTATCGCCTTGAGAAGATCGCAATAGAATACGAATAACCGGCGCAGCCCGGGCGGGCGGCGCCGGTTTGCTTTTTTTCCGGCAGTCTCCGCCGACCGGCGTATTGGAGGGCGGGAGGATCCGGGGTAGATTCACCGTGCTGAGTTCACCACTAATTATTATGAAAAAACACCTCACCCTACTAATCCTCTCATTACAACTCTCGCTGGCCGGCCGGCTCCAAGCTGACACTGCGAAACCAACCATCGGACCGGACATATTACCCACCTTCACCGCCGGCCAGGCCAGCTCGTTTTATCTGGCCGCCACGGGGGGGGCAGCGCCTTATGTTTGGAGTGCCCTCAGCCTGCCCCCCGGCTTCCAATTAAAAACCAATTCCGGTTATATTTCCGGCACCCCGCCCGCGGCGGGCAATTTCGTGCTCTTCGTCCGGGCCACTGACGCCTTGGGCACCAATCTCCAGCGGGGTTGGAATGTGCACGTAAATCCGGGCGCCAGTGGTGGTTCCGGCACCACCAATACCTACAACCCGCCAGTGCTTTATTCGGTGACGATCAACCATGGCACGTTGAACGGCGGGGCCGCGACCGGCCAGTTTGCGCCCGGCAGCACGGTGGCGATTACGGCGGGCGCCCCGCCGGCGGGCCAGTGGTTTCTGCAATGGAGCGGCAACGGGGCCGTGGGAAATAGTTTTTCCAATGCCACGAGCTTCACGATGCCCGCCAATAACGTTACGGAATCGGCCCAGTTTTACACCCCTCCGACCCTCGCTCAACCAGTCACCTCCCATCCGCGTCTTTGGGTCACCACCAATGATTTGCCCCGTTTGCGCCGCTGGGCCAATGCCAATAATCCGGTTTTCCAGCACGGTTTGAAATCCGTGCTTGCCACCGCCATCGTGGCTTATCACAAATGCTTTCCCAATGGCCTGAATCCCGCCTCGCCTTACCCTGATTTGGGGGATGACTATGGTTATAGCGCCGCGATGATCACCGCGGATCTGGTGAGTGAGGAGCATGCACTCACGCTGGCATTTTTCGCCCTGGTGGATACCAATGCCGCCAACCGCCTGCAATATGCCCAGATGGCCCGGCAAATGTTGATGTATGAAATGAACGAGGCGGCCAAAGGCCACACCAACGGCGCACCTTTCCGCGATCCTTACTTCGCCCTCTTTAACCGCACGCATAATGTGGGTGAAATGTGGCCGCTGATCACCGACTGGCTGCAAGGTGTGACGGATGCCAACGACCAGCCGGTAAACATCCTCTCGGCCCAGGATAAACTGACCATCCGCAATGTTTTCATGATGTGGGCGAACGACTGCCTCAACGCTTATGTGTGCGGCGGGGATCATCCCGCCCCCATTGGCGTGGTCAATAACACGGCACTCCTGCCGGGGGGCGATGCCATGCGGGTGGCGGCGAATAATTACTACAGCAGCCACGCCCGTTTGATCACCATGATGCCGCTGGCGCTGGACGCGGCGGACGATCCGGCCGTGAATGCCAACGCCCCGGCCGGCGTGTTGGGCAACACCCTGCGGAGTTATTTTTTGGATGCCACCGGCGCGTGGCTGTACCAGCAATTTGCGATTTACGGTGATGCCGCAACCGTGCGCAGTGCCCTGGGCCTGGCGGCCAACAGCAGTGTGGGGCTGTCCAGCGGTGGCTTGCCGGTGGAAGGCACGCTGTACGGCCATTCCCTGGCCTATGTGCTGGGCGAACTCCTGGCCCTGCAAACCGCCGGTTTCAATGATCCCAATCTGTGCGGTCCGCAAATTGCCCTGTTGAATGCCCCGGTCTGGGACCGTTTTGTGCAGGGCATGATTTCTGATTTGGTGAACACCCCCAAAGTGGCACCGGGCCTGGCTTACCTCGGCCCGATTTATCAGTTTGCCGGTTACGGAGACATGTTGCGGGAATATGCGACGCCGGATTTCTCCGAAGGGTTTGCCTTGCTGACTTTGCTGGAACAGGCGCAAGGCGGGACGTCGGTGCATCAAAATGCCGCCCGCTGGTTCGCGCTGAATGCCGCCCCGGGCGGTGCCGGCACCTTCTACAACCGGGTGGCCGCCCCGTGGTCCACCGCCGAATCCATCCTGTATTTCCTGCTGTTTGATCCCGCCCAGGCCGCGCCCACCGATCCCCGGCCCGCGTATGCCACCACCTTCTTTGATGCGCCGCAAGCCCGGGTTTTGGCGCGCTCCGGTTGGACTGGCAGTGACACCTTGTTTTCGTATCGGGCCGCCCCGGAAAGCATCAATCATGAGAACGGGGATGCCGGGGAATTTGAACTGTGGCGCAAAGGCGAATGGCTGACCAAGGAACTGGGTAATTACGATAATAACGGCAATGGCCAATCCACGATCTGGCATAATACGCTCGCGCTCAAAAACTGGTGCCCGGCCGGCACCCCGGCCTTGAACCCCTTTGAGCAGAGTTATTTTCCCAACGGCAGCATGTGGAACAATGGCATGAATGCCGGCGACCCCACCAGCCTGAGCAGCCTGGCCAACGGCTACGAATATTTGCAATCAGACCTGACCCCGCTCTTCAACCGGCCGAGTCCCTGGACGCCCCCCAACGCCTTGGTGGATATCCAGCACGCCAGCCGGTCGATTTTGCATGTGAACAAGGACTATGTGGTGGTTTACGATCGCGCCACCTCGCTGCACAGCGGATTATTCAAGCGGTTCAATTTGAACCTGATCACCCCGCCGGTCATTGATGGCAGCCGCAAAATCGTGACCGAAACCACGCCGGGCGGGCAGAAGTTATTTATCCAAAATTTACTGCCCGCGAACGCCGCCATCAGCTGGGTGCCCCTGGACAGCAGTGTGACGACCATCGCGGAAACGGAGCCAACCACCGGACACATCGTGATCCAAGACCCGGCCAACCCCGCCGATGCGCGTTTCCTGAATGTGCTGCAAGCGGCCGACAGCACCACTCCCAGGGATCCGGCACAATTGGTGCAGAGCACGGCGGGCAATGCGTTCGATGGTGTCCTGCTGGGCGACACCGTGGTGCTCTTCGCACGGAATATTAAAACCACGTTTGGCGGCACAAGCTATGCCGTGCCGCGCACGACGGGCACGCATTTCGTCGCCGGCCTGACCCCGAATGCGGGTTATACGGTCAATTACCAGGATGATGGCCAGGGCAACTGGCTGGTCACCATTACACCGGGGGGGCAAACGCCGGCCGACCAGGGCGGGTTGTTGTTCTTTAGCATCAATCCGGGATCTTAAGTTCTGGGTGGGTGCGCCAGGCGGGCTGGCGGGTCAAGCGTCCAGCCCGCAAAACCGCCCGGCACCTCGGGTGAAAATTGGCCGCTGCAGCGGACGGCCACCCGGCTCATTCAAGGAGAGCCCTTGGTCGAGTGACCAAGGGCTCGCGGCACAGAGAAGGGTGGTGGTTAAAGCACCCGAAAAGCCGCACCTCGCCATAACCCAGCAGGAGCAGCGGTTGGCGGTTCGTTTTGCGCGGGGCCGGCCAGGCCTCCTCCGCCGGGTATAATATTGGTTTTTACCCAAGCCCTGGCAAACGCGGCGCGTCATGGCTTTGCACTTGCTTTCGGCGGTCACTTCTGGAAATTTCTCAAAATGAGATACTCGATGGTTTCGCGTGTGGGGCGGTCGTCGACCGTCGCACTATTCCTCACCCTGGCCCTGGTCTGGCGCGCGGCGGCGGCGGAGCCAACGGTGGCACCGGAGCTGCAAGTGGCGGATGCCTTGCTGCTGGCCATTCCCAAAACTGGTTTTGACAAGGATTACTTGTTCAGCGCCTCGATGATTCCGCAGGGGACCTCGCCCACGAGCCATGGTCTCGCGGGGAAAATTGTGCGGTTCCAGTTGTTTCCGGATGGCGTGGACATGTACGAATCCACCAAGGGCCTGGTGGTGACAGAGGATTTGCCGGCGCGGCGGCTGCTGGCGCGATTTGCCATTGTGCGGCAGGAGACCAACCGGGTGGTGATCGACTTTAACCAGGGCATGCGCCGGGTATTTACGCAGTCGTGGACCGATGGCGGTTCGCTCGACCTGGCGCAGCACGACACGGTGCTGGAGGTGCCGGACAGCCGGGTGTTTGAAATACGGTCGGACAACGGCCAGTTGATCATCCGCCAAAGCATGCAGGCGCGCAGCCGGGCGTTTGACCAGGATGTGGAGTCGCAGATGGAGGCGCGCTATTTTATCGCCCCCTACCAGCCGGGCAACTTTGCGGGCAAGGAACCGAGCCCGGTGGACAGCCGGTACACCCGCTTTTTTGAGAGCGAAGGCCAGTTGGAAACCGGCACGGGGCGCATCTCCTCGCGAATTGACCGGTTCGACACGAATCAACCGGTGCTCTTTTATTATTCCGCGAACACGCCGGCGGAATATGTGCAGGCCGTCGAGGACGGGGTGCGGTATTGGAACCGCGCCTTTGGCCGGGAACTGGTGCGGGTGGCGGCCGCGCCCGCCGGGGTGACCGCGCCGGATGCGAAATACAATCTCGTGCAATGGGTCCCATGGGATCGTGCCGGATTTGCCTACGCGGATGTGCTGGCGGATCCCTTGAATGGCCAGTCCTTGCACGGCCAGGCCTACCTGACCAGCGCGTTCACTTTTTTAGGCAAGGCCCGCGCGCGCGCCCTGTTGCGGGCGATGACGGAAATGGCGGAGGCCAAAAAGGATGATAAAAAGGGGGCGGCGCACTGGGGCGTGCCGTTCCTGAATTCCGCGGCGGGCTGCCAAACGGATGTGCGCGCGTATGCGGCGGAGATGGCGCATGGGCTGGGCGATATGCTGGCGAGTGATCAATTAACGGACGCCGCGGCGCTGCGGGTCTCGCAGGATTATTTGCGCCAGGTGGTGGCGCATGAGGTCGGGCACATTGTCGGGTTGCGGCATAATTTTGCCGGGAGCCTCGCCTCCAATCTCTCCCATAAGGAATTGGATGACTGGTTCCGGGCCTATCTCCTCGGGCAGTCGCTTGATGCCTACACCAACAAGCTGGTTTCGAGTTCCTTGATGGAATACACCGTTTTCAAGGCCTCCGTGTTTATCGGCTGGCAAATGCGGACCACCGCGCAAATCCTGCCGCACGACCGCGCCGCCATTCGGTGGGGGTACTTCGACAGCCCCGAAGCCCGCACGAATAAACTGCTCTTTGCCACGGACGAGGATACGCAGCGCTACGGCGATGTGCGCACGTTTGATTACGGTCCCGAACCGGTGGTGGGTGACTATGCCGAGATGGCGCAGATCATCAACCTGCTGCCCAACAATTTGATTGAAACCTTTATCCGCGCCCGGGCGCCGCAAAATCCCAATGATCGCATTCCACTCGAGAATGTGGTGCTGAATTACTCCGCCCCGGCGGCGGAAATTGCCGGGCACGTGGCCGGCGAACTGGCCTGGTTCTCCTCCCGCACGCGCTCCCTGCGCGTGGA
Source organism: uncultured Verrucomicrobia subdivision 3 bacterium (assembly GCA_903936645.1). GTDB lineage: Bacteria > Verrucomicrobiota > Verrucomicrobiia > Limisphaerales > UBA11358 > UBA11358. The sequence goes on along the minus strand of CAIZWI010000394.1, from coordinate 1,385 downwards.
AAATGATTTTGATTTCATTGGCGAGCTGAACCTGAAGGAACGGCAGCAGGCCCACTGGAAATCGCTGAATCATCAGATTGAGGCATTGGGCGGGGTGGATCGGGCGTTATTTTCCGCCCTGCCGGCGGAGTTTAAACTGGATTTGAAAGATGATCCGGCGGGCTTGCCGGTGGTGCCGCGCCTGAACGCCACCAGCCTGGCCGAGCGCTTGGGCAAGCTGCTGATTTCCACTAACTACGTGGTGTTCACGGGGTTGGACAACCAGAAATACAGCTTCACGAAGGCGGAACGGGAATTGATCCAACAGCGCGCAAAATTGTACTTTGGCGAATTGGAAAAGGAGCTGGTCAAACAGCTGTGCAAGCGCCTGGAGGACGCGCCGCGGGATCTCGGCATGGCGGCGAATGGGAATGTGGCGGAGGATGACATTGTGGCCAAACTGGAACAGCGCGTGATCGAAGTGGCCAAGCAGGTGGTGATGGCGCGGGATGAGACCCGGCAGATCCAGGGGAAAGTGGACAAGGCGAATGTGACGGTGACGGCCTTCAAATACGACCAGGAGACGCGGCTGGCGGCGGTCAGAATGTTGAACGAACGCACCGGCTCGTACAAAGGCTGGTCCGATGATGCCAAGGGCGACTTGAACGGTGATTTGAAAAAGGCGGTGGAAGAGGCCTTGAATTTAGATCATTTCAAAGACTTCAAGGTCGCCTTGCTCTCTCGCCCGCTGCGGGACTGGTACCAACAGCAACTGGACGTACTTGCCATGCTGCCCGCCGGCCCATCTGCCTCGGCTCCTTTGCCGGCGAAATAATCCCGGGTGCCGGGATTGAAATGGCCCGGCTTGGTCCCGGGTATTAATCACGCTCCGGATTCACGCCCAAACTTGGCCAGCTTAGCGGCGGCGTTTCGGGCGCCTTCCGCTGGCTTGACCCTGCCAGCGCAGCTGGTCATTGATCCCCTACCAAGCCGTTGCCCGGAGATGCCACCAAGCAGATTGAAGCTGGGTGAGCTCAGCGAAACCACCTGTCCGCAAGCCACGAGGCTTACCCACCTGCGGATTATGGAGCCGGCCGTCCTTCACCCGGGTAGTTAGAGGTGTGTGGTCGGGTTAAACCCCATGTTGCCAGCCCCGGCCGTCGCTTAAATTCCGGCATCTTGAAAACCCACTTCCTCACGAAAATTCTTTTGGGCACTGCGTGTACCGGTCTGCTCCTGGCCACCGCCGGGTGTTTGGTAGCTGATGGCGGACGGCGGGGGCGCGAGCGCGACCATGAGCATGAGCGTGATCATGACCACTATGAACGGCATGCGGATGTGATTGTCGCCCCGCCCGTGCTGGTGGTGCGTCCCCCCATCGTGATCGTACGGTGATTTGTTCGCTG
>CAIZWI010000393.1 GCA_903936645.1 uncultured Verrucomicrobia subdivision 3 bacterium | reverse complement strand
AGTTTAGATGAAGTTCATCTTCCTCACGAATTGAGAACATTTGATGATATTTATCCGCCTATGATCACGAATCCAATTGCTCCATTCGACACACCGGCAGGAATGTGTCGCTTCGATGGCTGTGGTAGGGTAGCGATGCCAGGCGAAGATTGTTGCTATGATCATATGTAAGCCGGTAAGCCAGTAACATGGCGGCCGACATTCAACGAAAATTGGTGTTTTGCATTGAAACCGGCGGGTGTCCTCCACCCGCCGGTTTAGCGATATTTACGCCTTCGCCGTCAGCACTGTCTCCAGCAGTTCATTCAGGCGCTTGAGCATGGCACGGGGGTCATCCAGCAGTCCGGCGGCCACGCGGGCGTTGTCGTAGACCTGCTCGGCCACTTTGGCGGCCAGCGGTTCGTCGGTCTGGCGCATGGCGTTGAGCCGCACAATGACACTGCTGCGCGGGTTGAGTTCCAAATCGGGCTGGGTGTCGGGAATCACGTCCTTGTCCTTTTGAATGGCCTTGAGCATGCGCTTCATGCTGGAGGTCATGTGGCGGTCGGATTCCACGACCACGGCGGGGCTGTCCACCAAGCGCTTGGAGGCACGCACGGTGCCCACGCGGTCGGCCAGCTTTTCCTTGACCCACGCGGCCAGGGCGGTGGCGTCGGCCTCGGACAGCGACCCTTCGGCAGTGGGCGGCGCATGGATGTCCAACTCCGCTTTTTCGGCGGCCTTGAGCGGTTTCTTGTCGAATTCATGGAGGTGTTCCATGACGAATTCGTCCCACGGATCGGAGAGGAACAGCACTTCGTAGCCCCGGGATTTGAAGACTTCGTAGTACGGGCTGCTTTCAGCGGTTTCGCGATTGGCGGCGAGCAGGTAGAAAATCTCCTTCTGCTCGGAGCCCATGCGCTTCACGTAATCGGCCAGCGAGGTGAACTTGCCTTTCTCGGTGATGGAGGATTCATAGCGCAGCAGGCGGCCGAGCGCTTCGCGATGGGTGTAATCGCTGGCCACGCCTTCTTTGAGGCAGCGGGAGAATTCGGCGTAAAATTTCTCGTAGAGGGCCGGGTCTTTCTCGGCGGTTTCTTCCAGAAACTTCAGGAAGCGGGTGGTGAGCACCTTGTTCAGCTTTTGCATCAAGGCGGAGTCCTGCATGGTTTCGCGGGAGATGTTGAGCGGGAGATCCTCGCTATCCACCACGCCGCGCAGGAAGCGGAGCCACTCGGGGAACAGGTTTTTGGCGCGGTCCTGAATGAGGACTTTTTTGCAGTACAGGTTCACGCCCGGTTCCATGCGGCCCATGCCCATGTTTTCCACGTTGCGCTGGGGCACGAAGAGGATGGACTGGATGGCCAGGGGCGCGTCGGCATTGAAATGCAGGCGCAGGAGCGGATCTTCGTGGTCGTGGCCGACGTATTGGTAGAAGGCGTTGTATTCGGCGTCGGTGATTTCGCTTTTGGTGCGGGTCCAGAGGGCCTGGATGGTGTTGAGATGCGTGCCGTTCAGTTCGATGGGGAACTGCACGAAGCTGGAATACCGCTGGAGAATGCGCTTGAGCGTGGCCTCCTCGGTGAAGTCCTTGGCATCGTCCTTCAGTTGGAGCGTGATGGAAGTGCCGCGCGGCAGGTCGGCGGCGGGTTCAATTTCATAACCGCCGGCATTTTCACTGGACCAGCGCCAGCCGGTTTCCTCGGGCAGGTGCGAACGGCTCAGGACGGTGACCTTGGAAGCCACCATGAAGGCGGAATAAAAGCCGACGCCGAACTGGCCGATCAAATGGGCATCGGGTTTCTTGCTTTCAGCCAGTTGCTTGAGGAAGGCTTTGGTGCCGGAATGGGCAATGGTGCCGAGGTTTTCCACCAGATCCGTCTTGGTCATGCCCAACCCGGTGTCGGTGATGGTGACGGTGCCGGCGGTGGCATCGGTTTTCACCGAAATACCCTCCTTGATGTCGGGTTGGAACACCGCGCCGCCCGAGCTTTGCAGGAAACGCAGTTTTTCGCAGGCGTCGGCGGCATTGCTGACCAACTCGCGCACAAAGACTTCCCGGTCGGTGTAAAGGGAATGGATGACGATATCCAGCAATTGCTGGATTTCCGCTTGAAAATGATGTTTTTCGATAGTACTCATAGCTTAACCTATTTAAGCCAACTCCGGCCAGCCACGTCAAGACTGATGACGTGGGGTTTTTCCCCCATAAAGGACCGGGCCTGACGCCCAAAATCGGACCGGCAATGAGCAAGATTTGTTTGGCGCGGTTTCCCCATGGGTTTATAGTGACTGTGTGAAGTTGGTAACTGCCATCCTATGCAGTGTCCTGCTGGTCTTGGGACAAGTCT
>CAIZWI010000392.1 GCA_903936645.1 uncultured Verrucomicrobia subdivision 3 bacterium | reverse complement strand
TCAACCAGCCTGGTCCCTTTGCCGGCAGTGTGTCGGTGGCGCTGGATGGTTCCTCGCAATATATCACGACCCCCTGGGTGGCGGGCCTCAACACGTCCAGTTTCACCTTTGAAACCTGGGCCAACGCGGCAATCGTGCCGAATTTTGCCTATCTGGCCTCGGCGGTGAATGTGAACAGCCCGCGTTCAGGCTGGTATCTGGCCCAAGACAACGGCAGCACTTTTGGCTTGGGATCGGCTTATGTGGTGCGCCTGTTTAATCAAAACAGCACCACCCCCAGCATTACGCTCTCCGCCAAAGTGCCCCCGTCGGGGACCTGGGACCATATTGTCCTTACCTTTGATGGCACCACGGCGTGCCTGTACACCAACGGTGTGCTGGCCCAAAGTGGCACTCCCACCGCCAATGCCACCACCGGCTTGCGCTATGTGCCGGACGATAACCAGCCGTTTACCATGGGTTGTCGCAGTTCCCTGAACTTTTTCTGGGCGGGCAATGTGGCGCAAACCGCCATGTACGGCTCCAGCCTTTCGGCTGCCAAAGTAGCCGCCCATTATGCTGCCGCCACGACGGCACCGGCCACCTATTCGGCCACGGTGCTGGCGGATGCGCCCTTGCAGTATAACAAGTATATTGCCCCGCCCCAACCCGCGGCCCTCAACTTGGGCTCCACGGGTTCGGCCAACACGGGCTTGTACCTCGCAGATGCGGGTGTCGGCGCCCCGGGGCCGCAATCCCCGGCGGAACCTGGCTTTAGTGTCACCAATACCGCGGCGACCTTCGATGCAGGCGGTGGCTCGGTCTTGCTCCCCGGCTTTAACTTCAACACCAACACGGTGACCATCTCCGGGTGGGTCAACGCGACCAACGCCCAAAAGCTGGCGGCGGGTATTGTGGTGTGTGACGCCGGCGGGACCTATGCCGGTATCACCATTGACGGGGTCAGTGGCGGTTACGGCATCGGCTATGTTTGGAACAACGACCCGCTCACTTATAACTGGAGTCCGAGCGCGGATGCTGGTTTGCCGGTCCTGCCCGATTCGCAATGGGCCTATGTGGCGCTGGTGGTGCAACCCACCGAAGCGGACCTCTATTTGGCCACGCAGGATGGCACCTTCTCCAGTGTGACCAATTACTTCAACCACATTAATCAAACGTTTTCCGGCAGCACCACCATTGGTACCGACGCCGGCCAGGCAACTTATAGTTTCAATGGTGCCATCGATGAAGTTGGCATCTGGAATCGCTCGTTGTCCTCTGGCGAGTTGTACACCCAATTTGGTGCCGCTCTCGGGAATGTGGCGCCGAAAATTTTCGGTGATCCCCCGAGCCCCAGCCAGCCCATTGTGGCCGGCGATACGTTGGTGTTGACCCCGAACATCGGGGGAACTCCGAGCTTGAGCTATCAATGGTACCTGAATGGCAACCCGGTGGCCGGGGCCACCAATTCGGTTTACACCAAGCCGAACTTTAGCATCGCCGGTGATTCGGGCGCTTATTATGTGGTAGTGACGAACCTTTACGGTTCCGCCACGAGCGGCGTGGCCACCGTCACGGGCCAGATCGCCACCGCTCCGGTGATCCTGGCTGGTCCGGTTGGTGCCACCATCTATCCGGGCGGCGTGCTGAATCTCAATGTCGTCGCCACCGGGGGTGGTCTCAAATTCCAATGGAAAAAAGGCGGCACCAACATCGTTGGCGCCACCAGCGCACAGTATTATGTGGCCAACGTGACCAATGTTAACGCGGGTTCCTATTCCGTCACGGTCACCAACACTTTGGGAGCCACGAACCTCGGGCCGGCCTTGGTTGTCGTTCCGACGCTCACGACGGGCAGCTACGCGCAAGTCGTCGATGCCGATGGTCCGGAAGCGTGGTGGCGTTTGGATGAATCCGCAGTCACCAATGGTACTATCATGCAGGACGGCACGGGCCGTCACTCCGGGGTTTACACCAACTTGGGTGGTTTGACATTGGGTAGCGCCGGTGCGATCAGCGGTCCGCTGGCCGGCACCGCTGCTAAATTCAATGGCGACGGCAGCTACGGATATGTCCCTTACTTCGGCAACCTGAGCAACCAGAAGTTCTCCTTGGAGCTCTGGGCCAAATTGCCCTCGGCCCTCAGTGGCTTGGTCGCGGCTTCCTCTGAAGATAGCAGTGGCGACGGTTACGGCATTGGCTCCGGCACCTACTGGGTGGGCTATGCTGGTGGCAAAACCTTTGGCCAGGCTCCGGGCGGCGGCTCCTCCCCGAACAATGTGAGTTACGACCCCACCATCTATCCCGGGGTTTGGACGCACATCGTCATTGAGTACAATCCCTCCGGCAATGCCACTTATCCTTACCAAGTGTACATCAATGGTAAAACGGACGGTTACATTTGGGGCGGGGCGGCCTTGAATAACAGCCAGCCCTTCATCATTGGCGGCTTGGGCAATGGTCCGTCCTCGATTCTGACCCGCGCCTTTAACGGCTCGGTGGATGAAGTGGCCTTCTATACCAAACTCCTCTCGGCCACCCAAATTCAGGCGCATTATGCCGCCGGATATTTCGGCGTGCCCCCGACGATCACCACCCAGCCCCTCTCGCAGAACGCGTTTCTGGGCCAGTCGGTGACGTTCTCGACCGCTGCTGCCGGCGCTCCGACCATCGGCCTCCAATGGCGTAAGAACGGCGTGGCCCTTGCGGGTCAGACCAACGCCACCTTGACGGTCAGCAATGTGACCTATGCCTCCGCCAGTGACGCTTATAGCGTGATTGCGACGAATGCGTTTGGCTCGGCCATCAGCAGTAACGCGGTAATCACCGTTTACTATCCCGCGACCTATGCCAACCTGACCAACGGTCTGGTGCTGCACCTGTCGTTTGATGGGGATTACAAAGATAGTTCCGGACATGGCAACGATGGCACGGCGGTCGGCTCGCCCTCAATTGTGGCCGGCAAAATCGGCAGCGGCGCCCTGAGCGTCAACACCGACACCACCAATGCCATTTACAACTACGTCACCTTGGGCACGCCTTCCGACCTGCTCTTCGGATCTGACGTGGACTTCTCCGCGGCCTATTGGGTGAAACTGCCTTCGGGTTATGCGCAAGGCGACTTGCCGATCCTCTCGAGCTCCAGCACTTCTTATGGCGGCACGGGCATTACCCTCGCCCCTTCCTATCAACGTGGTGGCTGGTCCTGGTCCATCTACGACTCGACCGGCACCGGTGCCGGTCTGTATGGACCGGACAATCAGATTAATGATGGTGCATGGCACCACATCGTCGAAGTGTTCACGCGTACCAATAGCTGTGCCACTTATCTGGACGGCGCGCTGGTCAGCACGGTGCCGATCAGCGGCATCGGCAGCATCGACTCTGGTTTGACGTTCAACGTCGGTCAGGGCGCCTCGGGCACCTATTCCGAAAGCGGTGGTTTCCTGGTTGATGACCTGGGCATCTGGAAACGCGCGCTGACGGATGTGGAAGCCCGCAGCATCTATGTGGTCGGCCAGAATTATGGCAAGTCGTTCAACACCTTTGGTCCTTCGACGCTGTCGATCAACCCCGGACCCAATGGCAAGTATATCATCGCCTGGCAGTCTGGCACCTTGTACCAATCGCCCTCTCCGCAAGGTCCTTGGACGCCCGTGCCTGGCGCAACGATCCCGACCTATACGGTTAATCCGACGGGCACCAATGTGTTCTTCGGTGTCGGTCAATAAGCCAGCCAGCTTGCTGGCAAGCATTTAAAGTCTAAACATGAGGCGGCCGGGATTCTCCCGGCCGCCTTTTTTTGTTTTGGCAAGCGGCCTGAGTGGTCAGCTCAAATCAGGCCGGCACGGCTGGAGGGGCGAAGTCTGGATAGGATGCCAATGTGCTGGGGCAACCGAACGAAGCCAGCGATCCGGCTGGCAACCCCGGGCCGCTCGCCCAAGTGGGCGCGCCAAGGTGGCAGAACCCCCCACCTGGGGCCGGTCCGTCTGGGCATCGGCGATGCCTCAGCGTTACGGGAATTTAATTCCACTGCCCGCCCGCAACCGCCGCCGATTTATTGCAAGCCGTCACGCAACTGGAGCTCGCCCCCTTTTTTCAGGTTCAGTTCCCGGGTAATTTCACCGTAGCGCAGCACCGCTTTGGTGCCGTTGAGCGAACGCACGGTGGCAGACACTAAACGATGCTTTTGCCAGGTCAGATCCACCTCAAAGCCACCACGGGCCCGCAAACCGCTGACGGAGCCATCAGGCCAGGCCGCGGGCAGGGCAGGCAGGAATTCGAGGGTGCCGTTCTGGCTTTGCAGGAGCATTTCCGTGATCCCAGAAGTGCCGCCGAAATTGCCGTCAATTTGGAACGGTGGGTGCGCATCGAACAGGTCGGGATAAGTGCGCTTGGGGCTCAGGAGAAATTCCAGAATGCGAAAGGCGTGGTCGCCATCGTGCAGGCGCGCCCATAAGTTAATGCGCCAGGCGGTGGCCCAGCCGGTGGCCTGGTCACCCCGGATTTCCAGAGATTTTTTTACGGCTGCGGCCAGCTCCGGCGTGGCGCGCAGGTCAATCTGGGCACTGGGATAAAGTCCATAGAGGTGCGAGACGTGGCGATGGTGGATGTCCTTGGCTTGCAAATCCCAATCTTTGAGCCATTCCTGAAGCTGGCCGGAAGCGCCGATTTGGAGCGGGGCCAGGCGGGCGCGAGTGGCGGCGAGCTGCTGGCCGAAGGCTTGGTCCTTCCCCAGAATGCTTTCCGCCTGCAAGCAATGGTCAAACAGGTCGCGTAATAATTCCAAATCCAGGGTGGGTCCGGCGCAGATGCTCGTTTTGCCCTCGGGATGGGTGTTTTCCGGTGAGAGTGAAGGACTGGTGACCAGCCATTGATGCGTGGGTTCCGGCACCAGGGTGTCGAGGAAGAATTGGGCGGCCCCTTTCATGGCGGGATAGATGCGCTGGAGATAATTTTTATCCTGGGTAAACAAATAGTGTTCCCACAAATTCTGGCAAAGCCAGGCCCCGCCCATCGGCCACATGCCGGAGTTGGGTCCATCGATGGGCGCGGCCGCCCGCCAGAGGTCGGTGTTATGATGAGCCACCCAGCCATGGGCGTGGTATTGCACTTTCGCAGTGCGCGCGCCGGAGGTGGTCAAATCCATGACCATGGCGGTGAGGGGTTCCACACATTCGGACAGGTTGGCGGTTTCGGCCGGCCAGTAGTTCATCTCGGTGTTAATATTGATGGTATACTTGCTCCCCCAGGGCGGGTTCATGGAGTCATTCCACAGCCCTTGTAAATTGGCCGGCTGGCCGCCCGGGCGGGAGCTGCTGATCAACAAATAACGGCCGAATTGGAAGTATAACGCGGCCAGCCCGGGATCATGGCCCTCGGCAAAATGCGCGATGCGCTCATCGGTGGGCTGGGCGGCGGCGGGGCCATTGGTCCCCAGATTCAGACTGACCCGGTGGAAGAGTTTTTGATAATCGGCGATATGATCCGGAAGGGTGGTGTCGATCCCATCCGCGGCCCGACCGGTGAACCATTTGGCCCGGGCACCGTTGATTTGTTTCTGGGTGAGGGCCACGGGATCAAAGGTGACTTCACGGTAATTTTTATAACTGGTGGCCGCGGCAATCAACAGGGTGACACTATCCGCATTGGTCACCGTGATGCTGTCCGGGCCCGGCTGGAGGCTGCCTTGGGTGGGCAGCACGCACACCCGGGCCTGAAATGTGAGCGCGCCAGCGATGCCGCCGGATTCGCCATTGACCCCGGTCAGCAGGAGAGTGGCGTCATTGGTGCAGCCAGCCAGCGGGTGGTCCGTATTGATCTCCACACTCACGGCCGCCTTTTGCGGGGTGTGCATCCCGGCGGTGAAAGAGATTTGCCCCGGCTGGTCCGCCGTGAGCTTGAGGACAATGACTTGGTCGACGGCACTCGCAAAGGCTTCGCGGGTGAAATGAACCCCGTTGCGGGTGTAAGTGACCCGGGCCACGGCGGTATCGAGGTTCAATTCCCGGCGGTACTCGGTGACGTCGTTGGTAGGAAAGTCGAGGAACAGGTCCCCGACGGATTCGTAAGGCATTTGGCGCACGGGGTGGGCCATCATCTGGTCGCTGATAATTTTTTCGGCGGCATCGTACTGGCCCGCGAAAATAAGCTGGCGAACCTGGGGCAGGGCGGCGAAGGCGTTGGTGTTGTCGGGCGTGTAGGGGCCCCCGGCCCAGAGGGTGTCCTCGTTGAGTTGCAGGTGTTCGCGGGCCGGGCCGCCAAAAATCATGGCGCCCAGCCGGCCATTGCCAATGGGGAGCGCCTCGGTCCATACTTGGGCGGGATGGCTGTACCAGAGCGTGAGCGGGCCGGGGGCTTCCGTCGCCGCCAGCCGAACGGGGCCGGCCAAAGGTACCAGGGCGGCCACCAAGGGTAACCAGGTCGGGCGTTTCAGAAAAGGATGCATGCGCCTATATGCCACGGTGGCCGTGACCGTCTCAAGGCAATTCCGTGCTGGGTAAACTAACCAGCACCAGGCACCACCCACTGACGATGGACCAGCCCGCAAGCCCCCGGGGGGTGATGCGCGTAATGGCCGGTCCGGCCCGTTTTGGCAGCCTTCCGCGGCCCGCGAAAACCCTTTCCTGTAAAAGTTTGTGACTACGCATTGACATTTGCCCGGGCGCATGAAAACTATTACGCAGTCTCCTGAATCAAATGGCAGGAAGACATACAACCATTGTGGCTGAAAAAGACGATTATTTATTGGACTTGCTGGTGGACCTCGGCTTTGCCAATGCCGGACAGGTCGCCAAAGCTCGTGTGGAATCCGGCGGCAACGGCATCGTGGATTACCTGGTGGCCAACAAGGTCATCCGTCCCGGGGACGTCACGCAGGCGAAGGCCGCGCAGTTCGGTGCCGAGGTGGTGCAGCTCGCCTCCATGTCCATTCCCGATGATGTGCTTTCGGCCATTCCCCGGAACATTGCCAAAAAGTACCGGGTGATTCCGGTCTTTCGGACTGAAGGCAAGGTGGCCGTGGCCATCGCGGATCCCTCGGATCTGAATGCCATCGATTCCCTGACCCATTTGCTCAATGCGGAAATTGAACCGCGCGTGGCCTCGGAAACGGATATCGACGCGGCGCTTTCCCGTTACTACGGCGGTTCGAGTGAGTCGGTGATGGAAAAGGCGGTGCAAGAGCTGACGATGAACGAGGTGCAGGCGACCGTGGGTCCCCTGGCCGATGACGGCGGGACGGTGGATGCGGATGGTCCACTGATCCGCCTGGTCAACCAGATCATCATCGACGCTTTTAAATTGCGGGCTTCAGATATTCATTTGGAACCGCTGGCCAAAAAATTCCGGCTGCGCTACCGGATCGACGGCGTGATGCAGGAAATGAAATCGCCGCCCAAGCGGTTGCAGGCCTCGATCATTGCCCGTTTAAAACTTCAGGCGAACCTCTCCATCTCCGAACATCGCATCCCGCAGGATGGTCGTATTCAAACCAAGGTGGGAGCCAAGCTGATTGACTTGCGCGTCTCCTGTTTGCCCACGAATCACGGCGAAAGCATCGTGATGCGTATTTTGGACAAGGAAGGTTTGAAGCTGGGCTTGCCCGAGCTCGGTTTCTTCCAGGATGACCAGAAAACGTTTGAACGGTTGATCGCTTTGCCCGACGGTATTTTGCTGGTGACCGGACCCACGGGCTCCGGCAAAACCACCACGCTTTATTCCTGTCTGCACTTCATTAACCGGCCGGATCGCAAGATCATCACCGTGGAGGACCCGGTGGAATACATCCTGGGCGGCATTAACCAGGTGCAGGTGGCGGACGCAGTGGGCCTCAGCTTTGCCATGGCCTTGCGCTCGATTCTCCGTCAGGCGCCCAACGTGGTGATGATCGGGGAAATTCGTGATATTGAAACGGCGAGCATCGCGATCAACGCGGCGCTCACCGGGCATTTGGTATTCTCCACGCTGCACACCAACGACGCGCCGGGGGCGGTAACCCGTCTCGTGGACATCGGGGTGAAGCCCTTCTTGGTGGCTTCTTCCACCCGTTGCCTCATGGCGCAGCGGCTCGTGCGTAAAATTTGCAAAAAGTGCATGGGGCCCACCCAACTCACCGACGCCGAGATGCGGACTCTGGGGATTACCGAAAACGATCTGAAAACGGCCACCCCACAGAAAGGCCGGGGTTGCAATAATTGCAATAACACCGGCAACCGGGGCCGTTTCGGGATCTTCGAGATTTTCGTCATCGATGACGAGTCACGCAAACTGATTTACGAACAGGTGCCCACTTCCGTATTGCGCGTGCGCGCCCGGGAAATGGGGATGCGCACCTTGCGCGAAGACGGCGTGCGGAAAGTCCTTGCTGGCCTCACCACGGCGGAGGAAGTCATCCGTTCAACCGTCGGCGACGCCGAATAATTTTTTTATATGTCATATTCAATGTCCGATCTGTTGCAGTTGATGATTTCCGAAGGGGCTTCGGATTTGCACACCCGGGTGGGGTGCGCTCCGACCATCCGGGTGCATGGCACGTTGCACCGGGTGGAAGGACCCTCGCTCAAACCTGAGGACTCGGAAGAGCTGATGCGCAGCATCACCTCGGAAGAGCACATTCAGAATGTGCGGGAAAACGGCGGCGCGGACTTTGCCTTTGCTTTCGGCGAGGCGGCCCGTTTCCGGGTGAGCGTCTTCAAGGAAAAGGGAAATTTCGGCATGGTGCTCCGCCAGATTCCCAGCAAGTTGCTCACCTTCGAGCAGATCGGACTCCCGGAAACGGTGAAGGAACTGCTCTTCAAACCGCGCGGTTTGATCCTGGTCACAGGGCCCACTGGCTCGGGCAAATCCACCACCCTGGCATCGCTGCTCAACATCGTCAACGAGACCCGCGATGAGGTGCATTTGATCACCATTGAGGATCCCATCGAGTATTATCACCGCCACAAACGGGCGCTCATTACGCAGCGGGAAATTCACGTGGACGTGCCGAGCTTTGCCGAGGCCCTGCGCCGCGCCTTGCGTCAGGACCCGGACATGATTCTGGTCGGTGAAATGCGCGACTTGGAAACGATTGAGGCCGCGATCACCGCCGCCGAAACGGGGCACTTGGTGTTCGGCACCCTGCACACCACCGGCGCGGCCAAGACTATTGACCGTTTGACCAACGCGTTTCCGACCAACCAGCAGGAAACCATCCGCATTCAGCTCTCCACGGTGCTGCAGGGGGTGATCTCCCAATTGCTCATTCCGCGCGTGGACAAGCCCGGCCGGGTGGCCGCGTTCGAGATCATGGTCAACACGCCCTCCATTGCCGCCCTCATTCGCGATAACAAAACCTTCCGGATTCAGTCCGACATTCAGACCGGGTCCAAATACGGGATGGTCACGCTGGATGCCTTTCTGATGGAAAAATATCAGGCGGGGATGATCGCCCGTGAGGAAGTGATCACCAAGGCCCAGGATCCGACCACCATTCTGGCAAAATTGCAGGAATTGGATCTGGCAGCGGCGGTTAAACAAGGCAAGAAATAATTTCCCATCATGGCCGAAGAAATTTCCAATCCATTATTGTCCCTGATCCGCAGTCACGGGCTGATTGACGATTTGCAGTACGAGGAAGTCGTCAGTGAACTTGAGCGCAGCAGCACGCCCGCGATCCAAGTCCTGCAGGACTTTGGGATCATGAAGATTGATGACATCCTGCATGTCATGGCCAGTGCGGTGGGGGCAGAGGTCGTTTCCCTGCGCGACCGGGAATTTGAGCCGGCCGTCGTCGCCTCCCTCTCCAGCAACGTGGCGCGGATGTACCGGTGCGTTCCGGTGGACAAAAAGGACGGAGTCTTATATGTGGCTCTCGCGGAGCCCCTCGATCCAGCCCGGGCTGATGAAATTGCGTATTCCGCGAAGTGCGATGTGCAAATTTGTGTCGCCGATCCCTCCGAGATCGACAAGGCCGTGGAACGGTTGTACGGCCAGAGCGAGGCCGAGAGTTTTAATGAAATTTTAAAGGAACTGGGTTCGGACAAGGAAATTGCCCGGGAAGTCTCCGAGGTCGGCGAGGGCGCGAACGACCAGCAGGTGACCGAGCTGGCCAATGAAGTGCCCATTGTCAAATTCGTGAACGTCATCCTCCAGCAAGCCGTGCAGGACCGGGCGAGCGATATTCACTTTGAACCCTTTGAAACCGAATTTCGGATTCGTTACCGGGTGGACGGCGCTCTCTACGAAATGGCCCCGCCCCCGAAACACCTGGCCCTGCCCGTGATCTCCCGTTTGAAAGTCATGGCCGGTCTGAACATCTCCGAACGCCGCATGCCGCAGGACGGACGCATCACGGTGTTTATCGGCGGCCGGCAGATCGATTTGCGTATGTCCACCCTGCCGACGGCCTTCGGTGAATCCGTCGTGTTGCGCGTGCTGGACCGATCCTCCGTGAATTTGGAAATTGAGGCGCTGGGTCTGCCGAAATCCGTTTATGAGTTTGTCGGTGAGGTGATTCTGCGTCCCAACGGGATTTTCGTGGTAACCGGGCCGACCGGTTGCGGCAAGACCACCACCCTGTATTCGTGCTTGCGCCGGGTGAACACGATCGATTCGAAGTTGCTCACGGCCGAGGATCCCGTGGAATTTGACATTGAGGGCATCATGCAGGTGGCCATCAATGACGCCGCCGGCATGACCTTCGCCAAGGCGTTGAAATCATTTTTGCGTCAGGATCCGGATATTATCATGGTCGGTGAAATGCGCGATTTGACCACCGCGCAAATCTCCATTCAAGCCTCGCTGACCGGTCACTTGGTGCTCAGCACCCTGCACACCAACGATTCCGCCGGTGCGGTCACCCGTCTGGTGGACATGGGCGTGGAACCCTTCCTGATCTCCTCCACCCTGATGGCTGTGCTGGCCCAACGCTTGGTGCGGACGGTGTGCAAAAACTGTCGCACGCCCTTCGAGCCGACCGAGAACCAGCTCGCCATGCTCAACCTGTCGCCCCATGATCTGGGCGACAAGGTGTTCCATTATGGCCGCGGCTGCCAGGTTTGCCACGACAGCGGCTACAAGGGCCGGAAAGGGATTTTCGAACTCCTCGTAGTCACCGACCAGATTCGCACCCTGATCAATGAGCGCGCGCCGACCGTGGTGGTGCGCCAAAAAGCCATCGAGCTGGGAATGACATCATTGCGCGAAGATGGCTTGCGTGGTATCTTCGATGGTGCTACAACCATAGAAGAAGTCGTTAAATACACGTAAACCCCTTACTACCATGCCTAAATTTAATTACGTAGCCCTCGATCAACGCGGGAATGAGACGAAGGGCACCTTTGAAGTGGCCAGCCAGAATGATGCCATCGGCCGGGTCAAGGACATGGGGTTGTTTCCCGTCAAAATCGTGGAGGCCGACAAGGACACGGCCAAGGGTAAGGGCGGCAAGAAAGCCGCGCCGGCCCCCAAGGCGGCGGGCAAGGGCGGCAAAAAAGGCGTCAATATCAATATTAAGATCCCCGGGATGGGGAGCGGTGTGAAGCCCAAAGTGCTGACCACCTTTACCCGCCAGCTCGCCACGCTGGTGGATGCCGGTTTGCCCCTGCTGCGGGGCCTGCGGGTGTTGGAAAAACAAGAGAAGAATGCCGCCCTCAAGGAAATTTTAGGCAAACTCGCCGTTTCCATCGAAGGCGGCAGCACCTTCTCCGAAGGCCTCGCCCAGCATCCCAAGGTTTTTAACCGTTTGTTTGTGAACATGGTGAAAGCCGGGGAACTGGGCGGTGTATTGGAAGTCGTGTTGAAACGTCTGGCCGAATTTTCCGAAAAAGCCCAGAAAATCAAGGGCAAGGTCAAGGCCGCGCTCTTTTATCCCATCGCGGTAATGTTCGTCGCCATCGGCATTTTGCTCCTGTTGATGGTGTTCGTCATTCCGAAGTTCAAGGAAGTGTTCGCCGGGATGGGTGTCCAGATGCCCGGGTTCACCCTGTTTGTCATGGCGATGAGCGATATGATCAAGAACAACATTCTCGAAACCCTCGGGGTGGTGGTCTTTATCGTGGTGGCGTTTCTGCTGTTTATCAAAACCAAATTCGGCCGTTTGCTCTGGGATAAGACCCAGTTGAAATTGCCGGCCGTCGGCCCGGTCATCAGCAAGGTGGCCATTTCCCGGTTCACGCGGACCTTGGGCACCCTGGTCAGCAGCGGTGTGCCGATTTTGCAGGCTTTGACCATCGTAAAAGAAACGGCTGGTAATGTGGTTATTGCCAATGCCGTTTCCAAAATTCATGAGAGCGTGAAAGAAGGCGAGACCATCACCGCGCCGCTGGAAGGTTCCGGGGTGTTTCCGCCCATGGTGTGCTCCATGGTGGACGTCGGTGAGCAAACGGGCGCCATGCCCGAAATGCTCATGCGTATTGCCGATGATTATGATGAACAGGTGGATAACTCCGTGGCGGCCATGACCTCGCTGCTGGAGCCCATCATGATTGTGTTTCTGGCCGTCGTCGTCGGTAGCATCGTCATCGCGATGTTCCTGCCCCTGATTGCCATGATTAACAGCCTGAGCGGTGACGATTCCAGCAAAGGCGGCGGCTAACCAACCGTAGTTTTTCAGCAGGGGAACGCTGGCACACCTGGGTTGCCGGCGTTCCCCGTTTTTGTGTCTTGCCGGGCCGGGCGAGGGGCGGGTCCGTGCGCGCCTGCCGAAATCCGGTGGTAAAGTTGCCCTGACCCATGGAAAGGGCTGAAATCCGCGTTTTTTAGTGGCTAAATCCCCGGCAATTGTAAATACTAGGAGAAAATGTTGACAAAGGCCCACTGATTGTGTAAATACAAAGTAAACACATTGCATGGGCGTTCTATTTACAATTAAACCTTTGATATGGAGTTTGATTGGAATAATCCGCCCTTCGAATTGGATGGTTCTTTGTCTCAACGGGAAATTGAGGAATCGTTTGAAGATGCGTTCGCCATCCGGTTGCTGCCGGATTCGGCCCGCTTCGCGGTGCAGGCACGGTTTTTTAATTTGGGCATGACGGCGGGTGGCACCGGAATTTTTAGTGTGTATCGGACTAACGGGCGGTTGATCCGGGTATTGCATGCGCGGGTGTTTGAGCCGGAAGAACGGTTTTTTTACCAGCGCAAAGTGGATCAAACCCTGGCGCAATAAGGCGCCGGAAGTAGTGGAAAGTACAAGCGGTGCACCATGCAAACTTTTGCCAACTGGGAAGAAGTGCCGATCTTCGACAGCGAAGTGGCGGAGGCGGTGTTTTGGGCGGAGAACCGTCCCGACTTGCGCCTGATGTCGGCGGCCACTTCTGGCACGAGTGAGGGCTCGGAGTCGGTGACCATCACGCTGCGGATTGACCCGCGCATGCTGGCCCGGATCAAACGGCTGGCCCGGTCGCGGTATTTGAATTACCAAAGCATGATCAAGCAGTGGTTGAGTGAACGGATGGAACAAGAATTGAGGGACAAATGAACGTGAATGCCATGACGACAGCTGCCAGAGTCAATTCCGCCGCACGCGGGCCCATCGAGGTGGGTGCCTCGCGCGCCCGGCACAGTGCCGCTGGCGGGGCGACTTCCCAATCTCATTTTCAAACTTCAGATCAACGTCCCGCCGCGAGTTCCCCCGGGCCGGCCAAAGCGTTTACCCTGATTGAGTTGTTGATCGTCATCAGCATCATCGGGGTGCTTTCGGCCTTTGGCATTGCGGCCATGATCGGGGTGGTGAAGAATAAATATATCAGCACGGCCAATGCTGAAATGGCACTCATCCAAGCCGGGCTGGAACGGTACAAGGCGGCCTATGGGGTTTATCCGCCGAGCAATCCCAACTTCTCCCTCCCCCGGACCGATCCGAATTTCTCCATCGTCAATCCGCTCTTGTTTGAACTTTCCGGCGTGACGTTCAACAACGGAGTTTACACCACCATGGACGGGGCCAACTCGGTCAGCACAAACAAGATCCTTGCCTCATTGGGGGTGGCCGGCATCATCAATTGCTCCAAAGGTTCGGCCGAGGACGGCGTGGCCGCCAAAGTGTTTCTGCCGGGCTTGAAGGCGAATCAAATCGGGACGGTCACCAATCCGGCAGGCTCGGGAAATCCGGCAGTGGCCATCCTGAAAACCTCGGTGGGCGGACCGGACTTGAAGTATCAGCCGCTGGGAGCAGTGGACTTGAACCCCTGGCGCTATAACAGCATCAATCCCACCAACAATCCCGGCTCGTATGACCTGTATGTGCAGTTGGTGATCAATGGGAAAACCAATCTGGTCTGCAACTGGAGCAAACAAGTACAGATTAACCGTCCGCTACCCTGATAATAATATGTGTCGCATCTTGAATTTCCAACTGTGCCGCACCCAGCAAACTGTGACGGTGGACTGGCATGACTGTGCCTGCATGATTCCGGTCATGGTCCAATCGCCAAAGTTAAAACTCCAATCGCTTAATTTGCCCGTGTCCGCCGGTTCCTCGCCCAAACTCAAATGTCGCTCTATGAAGCATTATAATACCAGTGCCGGTTTGCCGGCGGGTCGTTCCTTGTTGGGTGGCGGTCTGGCCAGTCGGCGGTCGCGCGGAGCGTTCACCCTCATCGAACTGCTGACGGTCATCGCCATTATCGCCATTTTGGCGGCGATGTTGCTCCCGGCTCTGGCCGCCGCCAAGCGGGCGGCCCAAAAGGCCAAGGCCAAAACCGAAATGAGCGCGCTGGTGCAGGCGATTGAGAGCTACGATTCGGCCTACGGCCGGTTTCCCGTTTCCGCCGCCGCCCAGAATGCCCCGATCATCAAGCAATTGGGTGATTTCACCTATGGCGCCACTTTTGGCAGCCCGGGCGGTACCACCACCGTGGGCACGCTGGTGAATGGGAACGTGATTTCCAACTCCGAGGTCATAGCCATTCTCATGGACCTCACCAATTACCCCGGCACTCTCAACGCCACCATTAACACCAATCACATCAAGAATCCCCTGCAACACCAGTTGCTGAATGCCACGATGGTCAGTGATGCCACGCTGCCGGGCGTGGGACCTGATTTGGTTTATCGCGATCCCTGGGGCAATCCCTACATCATCACCATGGACTTGAATTATGACGAGCAGTCCTGTGATTGGTTTTACGGCAAGAGCACCGTCGCCTCACCTCAGGGCGGTGGGCAAAAAGGCTGGTATGGCTTGTATAATAATGAACCCGGCGGGACGACCGATCACTTCCAGTTTCACGGCAAGGTGATGGTATGGTCCGCGGGACCCGATGGAAAGATTGACCCCAATTCCTCAGCCAACTTGGGTTTCAACAAGGACAATGTGATCAGCTGGCAGTAATTGCTGTGAAGATTTCCCACCACCCATCGCCCCGGACGCTTCGCCCATTTGGCCCATGGCCGGGCAGGGGCTTTACCCTCATTGAGTTGCTCGTGGTGATTTCCATTCTCGGGTTGATTGCCGGACTGGCCGTGCCGGCGGTCAAAAACCTGGGCAAATCCAATGTGCGGTTGAGCGCGGCCCGGCAGTTGCTGGATGCCGTGGGCCGGGCGCGGCAGCTCGCCATGGTGGAGCGCACCACGGTCTACATGATTTTCGTGCCGACCAATTTTTGGAATACCACTTACTATTCCACCCCGCCCACCACGGCCGATTTCACCAATCTCTGCGACAAGCAGCTCACGGGTTACACCTTTGTGACATTGCGGTCCGTGGGCGACCAGCCAGGGCAGGGGACCACCAATTATCTCGGCGCATTCCAGACCCTTCCCGATGGCAACTTTATTGCCCAATGGAAATTTTATTCGCACGACCTGCCCTACACGCAGCAGACCAATATCACCGATATCGTCTCTGGCAAGGTCTATACCGTGCCCGGTTTCAACCGCACGGTGCGCAACCGCATTCCCTTTCCCAATGTCAATTCCCCGGGCATCACGAATCTGCCCTACATCGCCTTCAATTACCTGGGCCAGTTGACGACCGAGGAACTCGCCCCCAATCCAGTGCAGCAGGATGAATACATTCCCCTGGCGGCCGGCAGTGTGTTTCCCGCGCTGGACCCAAATACGCGGGCTTACACCGTCGGCCTGGACCCGGCGGTGAAGGAGGTGCCCCCGGGCAATAGTGTGGGTTCCAGTTACAGCCTCATTCACATCGACTGGCTCACCGGCCGGGCCCGGCAGGAGCACCAGCAGGTGCAGTGAGGACCGGATGCTGAGGGATGAGCGAAGCCTAAAGAATTTCTGATGAAAATACGCACCACACATTGCCGGATTCAGTTGGCAGCCTTCGCCCGGGCCGGGCGCACTGGGGCGGAACTTTCAAACTCCCCACGCCAAACTTCAGTCCCGGCGCTGCGCCATCAAATTGCCCCTCGCCTTGGCATGGCGGGCTTTACCATGGTGGAAATTGCCATTTGCCTGGCCATTATCGGGCTGGCGTTGGTGGCGATTATCGGCGTCCTGCCGATTGGCATGAATGTGCAGCGGGATAATCGCGAGGAGACGGTCATCAACCAGGATGCCACGATTTTGCTGGAGTCCATTCGCAGCGGCGAGCGCGGCGGGACCGATTTGACGAACTACGTCTATGCGATCACCAATTATGCGACGACCTATAATGGGGCCGGCCTGCAAACCGGCTTCCATGTTTACGGCTATACGTATCAAGGCTCCGCCGTCGATTCCACCCCCATTCCCTTTGCCCTGACCAACAATGCCCGCATTATCGGGCTGTTGAGCACGCCGGAATACCTGAATGGGAACACGCCCCTGGCCAGCCTTTTGGGCGGTGGCACCAGCAACCATGTTTTTGCCTACGTTCATTCCATGAGCGGACCGGCCGTGGAAAAACCGCCGCAGGACAACGCCATTTTGGTCGGCGATTCTTTTACCTACCGCGTGCTGGCCGTGAACGCGCCGCTGGCCACTGATACCAACCTGGTGTCCCTGACCCCGGCCCAGCAGGCCTACAGCCGGCAACTGGCCGCCAACTTGCATGAGTTGTCCCTGACCTTCCGCTGGCCCGTGCGGCCGAATGGCAACATCGGCTCGGATGGGCCCCGGCCCCAAACCCAGCGCACGCTGATTGCCGGAAACATCGCCGCCGCCGACGACGACGGGCAAAATTTGTTTTATTACCAATCGCAAACGTTCACCAACCTCCCGTGAAACCCCGCCTGAACATGCCAAATTCATTGGAACTTAACCGCGCTCCGGGCGGGCGGGCGGGGTTCTCGCTGATTGAAATCTTGCTGGTCACCGTCTTGTTGTCGCTGATCATGCTGGCCCTGATGTCGGTGTTCAACACAACCCAGAATGCCTTTCGCGCCAGCATCACCCAGACCGATGTGCTGGAGGGGAGTCGCGCCACGATGGATCTCCTCAGCGGGGATTTGCGGCAGCTGTATCCGTCCGGCGGGTCCAATGCGTTTCTCAATAGTTTTTCCGTCAATGCCGACTTGGAGCCGGGGTACTTCAACCATCCCTCCGCGCCCTTGAATTTTTGGGTGAGTGATCCCGGCCAGACCGTGGCCCAGAGTTTGATTGGGGTCTCCAACGGCCAGTTGCGGACCAACCAGGTGCAGAGCGTTTTCATCCTCACCCGTCAGAATGACATCTGGCGCGGGGTGGGCTATGTGGTCGACACCAATTCGACCAAGTATATTTATCCGCTGTACCGTTATGATTCCTATGGCTCGCCTTCCCTGCCGGCGCGGCCGACGCCTTTCCAGATTTTTACCAATTTCAGTTTCGTGCTCAACACCCCGCCGAACCTGGACTTCAGCACCAATGTGAATCACCTGCTGGACGGCGTGCTCCATTTGATCGTGCGCGCGTATGGCACCAACGGGGTCTGGCTGACCAATGGGTATGGTCGTGGCCAGTCGGTGGTGGTGCGGAATGCCCGGTTTTTCCCGCCGGCGAGCGGCGAAGTCGCGATGTACATGTGCAGCAACACCCTCCCCGCCTCCGTGGAAATTCAAATGGCGGTGATGGAGGATCGTTCATTGCAGCGCGCCTCTTCCATGCCCATGAATAGTGTGGTGCAGAGTAATTATCTGGCGCAGCAGGTGGGCAAGTTGCACTTGTTCCGGCAGCGGGTGACGATTCCCAATGTGGATCCGGCAGCCTATCAATGACCGCGGGTTTGAATTTGCAGAATGAAAATCAGATTACATAAAAACACCGAGGGCATTGCCCTGGTGATCACGTTGATCATGCTGGCGGTCACGCTGGTGATGGCAGTGGCGTTTCTGGCCATCAGCACGCGCGAACGCGGTTCGGTGACCAGCAGCACCGATGCGAATCATGCCCGGCTGGCCACCGAGGCCGCTCTGGCGCACGCCGAGGCCCAGGTCATTGCCAGCATTGTCGCCACCACCAACGCCTATAATTTCGGGATGTTTGTCTCCACAAATTTTATCAATCACTATGGCTTCGACCCGGCCGCCGGCGCGAATCCCACCAATGTGAATTATGACTACGAGGCCGCCGGCGGTTCGCTCTCCCCGGCGGATCTCCAGCAGAATATCGCCAACCTGGAATATTTGCCGCGCGCGCCCGTGTTTGTGCCCACCAACACCCAGGGCAACACGGATTTCCGCTATTACCTGGATTTGAACCGCAACCACCGGTTCGATGACTCCGGCTACATCACCAACATGATGTTCATCGGCGGCACGTTTACCACCAATGGTCTAATCTCGGCCGTGGGCGATCCGCAGTGGATCGGCGTGCTCGAGCATCCCGACCAGCCGCACGGTCCCTTGAATCCGTTCATTGCCCGCTACGCCTTCATCGCCGTGCCGGTGGGGAACACCCTGGATATCAATGCCATTTATAATGACACCACGCGGCCCGACCAATTCATGCGGCTGGGCGCGGACGGTTTCATTCGCAATGAGGGCGTGGGGTCGTGGGAAATTAATCTGGCCGCTTTCCTGGCCGACCTGAATACCAATGAATGGGACGCCGTGAATTCGGACGGCATTTATAATTACCAGACCGCTTACAATCTCAACAACCTGGGCGGCACCGCCCTGCCCAATACCGGGGGGGCCTTCGATGATGCCTTGTCCATGTTGCGCTACCGTTATGCCGACGGGATTTTTAACCAGCCGTCCCTGAATTCACTCTATTACAATTTCCCGAATTTGATCAATGCCGGGAACCTGACCACGGCGAGTGGCAATACCATCGACGAGTACGGCGATGGTCCGCTCATGACCAATAGTTATTTGCCCCTCGTGCCGAATAACCCCAACGCGTATTACCATCCCAACCAACCCTGGCCCGGGGCGGATAATACCAATCACTTTTTCGGTCTCTCCGATTTTTTCAATCCGAACATCTTCCGCCCTGCCGGCTATGTGGCGCCGAATATTCCGGTGTTTACCGACCGCCTGCTCTTTGCCGGGACGAATATTCCCGCCGGCGCGACCGAACCGCCGACGTATGATCGCTACACCTTTTACCGGATGCTCGAGCAACTGGGCTCCGACAGCGCCCCGCAGGTGGGCAAGCTCAACATCAATTACAACAATGTCGATGTGCTGGGGGATGTGCTGCCGGCCCAGGCCGGGGCGCCCGGTGCCAGCCTGAATCTGTGGACCAATGCCCAGACCTTTTTCACCACGGCAGCGGATATAATGCTGCGCAGTTATTCCACCAACTGGGCTTTGGCCAATTATTTCGCCTACACCAACACCTTTGGCGCCATCACGACGAACGCCTTCGGGATTCATAACATTCCGGTGCTGGTCGGCGGGCAGTTTGTCTACACCCCGTCGGTGCAACGCTTGCTGCAACTGGCGGCGAATATTTACGACGCCACCACAAACAACCCCTATCCCTCGGTCTTCCGGCCGCAGTTCACCAACTATGGGGGCGATATCTATATTGTGGGCTACACGAATGTGGCGTATGTCACTGGCTTAAATGACCCCATCCTGGCCCAGCCCTATGACTTTGCCGCAGTAACGAACAACCCCAGCTTGGATCTTTACCAGATCAATATTTACGGGGTGCCTTGGATTGTCGGGGCCAAGAAAGGACTGCCGAATTTCAACGAGCTAAAAATGCAGAACACGGCGCAGGTCACCCGCAAGTTGCAGTTTACCCGGCCCTCCCCCAACCCCAGCAATGCCGCCGGTTACAAAACCAATCAGCTCTACATTATGGGGATCACTAATTATGTGGGGGTGTCCCTCTGGAATTCCTATGACAAAGATTTTACCGGGGTTTATGGCAATGACGGCATCACCATTTACATGTCAGACAACCTGCGCATGGTGCTGACCAATGATCAGGGCTACTTCTACAGCCAGATTACTAATTTGCAATTC
>CAIZWI010000391.1 GCA_903936645.1 uncultured Verrucomicrobia subdivision 3 bacterium | reverse complement strand
TTGTGGTGGAGCGCGAATTACAGTCCCGCAAAATCAAATTCATGTTGCGGGTGCCCAATTTGGTGGAGAAATATTACGCATTGACCCTGCGCAAGCGCTTCCAGAACTTATGGCTGGGGGAGATTGTCACCGCCTTTCGCCAGCGCTTGAAGGAACTGGCAGCCGTGTGACCACTTAATGGCGGCCCGGAATGGCGGCGGTTTGCCGCTTGGGGCTTTCGTACCGGCACCGGATGCGCTATAGTCCTGCCCATGAGAGAAGCATCTTTAAATTTCTTGCGCAACTTGGTCAACACCCCCAGTCCCACCGGTCATGAGGTGGCCGGGCAGCGGGTGTGGCTGGAGTATGTCAAACCCTATGCCGACGAGACCTACTCGGACGCTTATGGCAACTGCGTGGCGGTCCTCAACAAAGGCGGTTCGCCGCGCATCATGCTCGCCGCGCATGCCGATGAAATCGCCATGGCGGTGAATTATATCACCGACGACGGTTATATCTATGTCCTCAAGGTGGGCGGCATCGATGCCGCCATCACCAAGGCCCAGCGCGTGGTGATTCATTCGCGCACCGGCCCCGTCAATGGCGTGGTGGGCAATGTGGCCCCGCATTTGAAGCATGACGAAAAGGATCCCAAGCCGCCCAAGATGCATGAGCTGTTCATTGACATTGGTGTCAGCAGCCGTCAGGAGGCCCAGGCCCTGGTTCGGGTGGGGGATCCCATTACGCTGAACGCTCAATTTGATTTATTGCGCAACGACCTGGCCGTGGCCCGGGCGTTCGACAATCGCATCGGCACCTTTGCCGTGGCCGAAACCCTGCGGCTGCTCAAAGAATCCGGCGTGAAACTGCATGCCGAGGTTTGCGCGGTCTCCAATGTGCAGGAGGAAGTGGGCCTGCTCGGTGCGCGCCAGATCGCTTATTCACTGAATCCCGACGCCGCCCTGGTGGTGGATGTCACCCACGCCACCGATTATCCCACCGTGAGCAAGCACCAGTTCGGTGATATCAAGCTCGGCGGCGGCCCCACCCTCACCCATGCCGGGTGCAATCATCCGGCAGTAGTGGCCCGACTCGAGACCGTGGCCGCCGAGCAGAAAATTGCCCTGCAACACAAAGCCATGTCCGGTTCCAGCGGCACGGACACCGACGTGATTTTCTGGACGCGCGGCGGGATTGCCAGCGCCCTCGTCAGCCTGCCGAATCGTTACATGCACTCCCCGGTGGAAGTGGTAAACCTCAAGGATTTGGAAAAAATCCCCGAACTCATGGCCGCCTTTGCGCGCTCAATCCAACCGGGCGAGCAGTTCAAGGTGAAGATTTAACGTCCGCTCACAGCCGCTTTTCGTCGGCATCAATATAGTCCACGAAATTCGTAATATCGTGGCGGTCGGAGAGGCCGGACTCCTGCTTGCGCAGTTTGAACCGTTCGTTGGCCTTGGGATCATTGGCCAGCGGACGGCTCAATAAATCGTCGCGGTGCGCCAGCTTTTCGGCCTCCGTTTTGTGGACGTTTTGGCGGACCCAATCACACACCTGGCCATCAATGACGGCGTGCTTGACCACCTCCAGCATTTGTTCATGGGTAACCCCGGCATGCTTGAGCCACAAGGCATCAAAACCCTTGCCCAGGTTTTCCTGATAATCGGCATGCAACTGGCCGGCCAGATGCAGGCGGATTTTGTCAACATAACGCGGCAAATAGCTCCAACCGGCCATCGTTTCGCGCGGACTGCGGGGATAAATCAAATTGCTCATGCGGGCATCATCCCGAATGCCCCCGGAAAATTCAATTTTGAAATTTGCATTTTCCCCCGGCCACCGCATCTTCCAGTCATGCGTACATTTGATTTCGACGTGGCGATCATTGGTGGCGGCAGTGGCGGTTACGCGGCGGCGCGCACGGCCGCGGGTGCGGGCTTAAAAACCGTGGTCATTGAGGGTGGTCGCGAGGTTGGCGGCCTGTGCATTCTGCGGGGGTGCATGCCCACCAAGGCGCTGCTCTACGCCGCCGAGGTCCTGCACCTAGCCAACCATGCGCAACCCTGGGGACTGAAGTCCCGGGCGGGTTTCAACTTCGCCCAAGTCATGGCGCGCAAGGATGAGCTGATCAAGGACTTCGCCGAGTACCGCGAGAAACAATTAGAAGATGGACGGTTTGGCTTTATTCGCGCCAATGCCCGGTTTCTGGATGCGCACACCGTGGCACTCGACCCGGGCCAGCCCGTCACCGCGAAACAGTTTGTCATCGCCACCGGCTCCCGCGTGGCCCCCGCTCCCCTGCCCGCCCTTGCCGCAATCGGTTACCTGACCAGTGACGAGGCGTTGACTCTCAAAAAACTGCCCAAGTCCCTGATAATTCTCGGCGGCGGGGCCATCGCTTGCGAGTTCGCCCAATTTTTCGCCCGGTTTGGCGTCCAAGTAACGCTGATCCAGCGCAGCCCCCACTTGTTGAAGGAGTTTGATGATGATGCGGGGGCCGTCATCGAAACCGTTTTCCGACGGGAAGGCGTCACCGTGTTGACCGGCACCAAGTTAACCGGCGCGGAAAAAAAGGGCCGCTTAAAAACCATTCACTTTGAACAAGCCGGGCAGCCGCTCAGTGCCTCCGCCGAGGAAGTGCTCTTCGCCCTGGGCCGTGTGCCCAACACCGACTCCCTGGCGCTGGACCAGGCGGGCGTGCAGACCGAGCAAGGTCGCGTGGTGGCGAATGGCTTCATGCAAACCACCGCGCCGCACATTTACACGGCCGGAGATTGCACCGGTCCGCACGAAATCGTGCATATCGCCATTCAACAGGGGGAAACCGCCATCCACAACCTCCGGCACCCCCGCCGCAAACGCGCCATGGATTACCGCCTGCTGCTCTCAGTGGTGTTCACCGACCCTCAGGTGGCAGTGGTCGGCCTCACCGAAAAGGCGGCCAGGGCGCAGGGAATTCCCTACGTCGCCGCCAGTTATCCCTTTAACGACCATGGTAAATCACTCATCATGGAGGCCAAGGATGGCTTTGTAAAATTACTGGCCCATCCCCGGACCGGGGAAATCCTTGGCGGTGCCTGCGTCGGTCCGGCTGGCGGCGAACTTATCCATGAAATTGTAACCGCCATGGCCAAACACATGACGGTCCAGGAACTGGCGGTCACGCCGCATTACCACCCCACCCTGGCTGAAATCTGGACTTACCCCGCCGAGGAGCTGGCCGAAAAAATCGCCTGACCTCAGCGATTTGGGTCGAGAAACTGAAATCCTGGCGCAAATTTAAGCGTTGTTGATTTTAGCCAGCACCGCTTCCGGCTTGAAACCGTGAAGTTTGAGCGTCTTGTGCCGGGAGGTGTGACCGCGAATCAGTTCCACCCGGGACCGGGAGCAGCCCAACCGGTCCGCCAGCATTTCCACCAGCGCCTGATTGGCGGCGGCATCCACGGGGGGGGCCGTGACTTTGATGCGCAATTCGTCGCCCAAAGCCTCACCAATGGCATTGGCGGAGGCACGCGGCTGAAGCTTTACGGCCAGCAAAGTGCCGTCCGATTGAACGCGGAGGTAATTGGGCAGGGCCACAATGAGATAACCGGATTAGTTTTTTTGCGGGTTAAGGAATGTGCCCGTCATCATCCCCCGAGCGGCGTCACCGGGCTGAATCAGCAACCGGCCCACCATGGGCAGCA
Source organism: uncultured Verrucomicrobia subdivision 3 bacterium (assembly GCA_903936645.1). GTDB lineage: Bacteria > Verrucomicrobiota > Verrucomicrobiia > Limisphaerales > UBA11358 > UBA11358. The sequence continues at coordinate 15,327 of CAIZWI010000391.1, read as the reverse complement.
GCCAAAACCTGCCGCTGCATTCATCCCGATAATACTTCATGCTGGGGGATTTCCCCGACAAATCGACGACTATTTTAATAAAAACCATGGGCTTTACCAGGGATTTAAAAATCCAACATTGCCAAAAAAAAGCGCGGGCCGAAGCCCGCGCTCAGTGATTCCGGTGGCGTCCGCCATTCAAACGTTATACGTGCTGGATGCGGTGGTGCCGCCGCGGCCCGTCCAGTTGGTGTGGAAGAATTCCCCGCGCGGTTTGTCCACCCGTTCATAGGTGTGCGCGCCAAAATAATCCCGTTGCGCCTGCAGCAGATTGGCGGGCAGCACCGCGCTGCGATACTGGTCAAAAAAGGCGAGCGCCGTGCTGAAGGCCGGCACCGGAATGCCCCGCTTGGCCGCGGTGGCCACCACATTGCGCCAGCCCTTCTGGCTGCGTTTGATTTCGCCCCGGAAATAATCATCCAGCAGCAAGTTCGTGAGCTTGGGATTGGTGTCGTAAGCTTCTTTGATTTTGCCCAGGAAACGCGACCGGATGATGCAGCCGCCGCGCCACATCAGCGCAATGCCACCGTAATTGAGTTTCCAATTATACTCCTTGGCGGCCGTCCGCATGAGCATGTAACCTTGCGCATAGCTGACGATTTTGGAGGCATATAGCGCATCCCGAATCTCCGCGATAAAAGCCTTCTTGCGTTCGGGATTGCTGGCGATGCTCGTCAGCGCCGGGCGCGGGCCCTTCAACTTGCGGGCGGCCTTGACGCGCTCATCCTTCAGGGCGGAAACACAGCGGGAGTAAACGGCCTCGGCAATCAGCGTGATCGGAATGCCCAGGTCTTGCGAATTGATCACCGTCCATTTGCCGGTGCCCTTCTGGCCGGCCGTGTCCAGAATCTTGTCCACCAACGGCGCGCCGTCGGTGTCCTTGAACCCCAGAATGTCGCGGCTGATTTCAATCAGGTAGCTGTCCAGTTCGCCTTTGTTCCATTCTGCAAAAACATCGTGCATTTCATCCGCCGAAAGGCCCAGACCATGCTTCAAAATATTGTAGGCCTCGCAAATTAATTGCATGTCGCCGTACTCAATGCCGTTGTGCACCATTTTGACATAATGTCCCGCCCCGCCCTCACCCACCCAGTCGCAACAGGGCGCGCCGTCCACCTTGGCCGAAACGGCTTGAAAAATCTCTTTCACAAACGGCCACGCCGCGGGGGAACCACCGGGCATGATGCTCGGGCCCTTGCGGGCGCCCTCTTCGCCACCGCTCACCCCCGTGCCCACGTAGAGCAACCCTTTGCTCTCCACATACTTGACCCGGCGGTTCGTGTCATCGAACAGCGAGTTGCCCCCATCAATGATGATGTCGCCCGGTTCCAAAAACGGCAGGAGTTGTTCGATAAACTCGTCCACCGCCTTGCCGGCCTTGACCAGCATCATCACCCGGCGCGGACGTTTGAGCTGGGCCACCATTTCCTGGATGGAGTGGGCGCCCAGCACTTTGGTGCCCTTGGCTTCATTGGCCAGGAAATGATCCACCTTTTCGGTGGTCCGGTTGTATGCCACGACCGTGAAGCCGTGGTCATTCATGTTTAAAATCAAATTCTGGCCCATGACGGCCAGACCAATCAACGCAATGTCAGCTTGAGGTTCCATAATGGTGATAACACAATACCCGACCCCCGCGCGGCAACCAGATTAAAATTTATGCTATTATTGCAAAAGAGTCTCCTATAAGTGCATCCCGCCCAGGTCAGCGTGGTTCCTCCCGCATTGATCAAAGCCCCAGACCCGCTGTTTGTGGTGTCCGTTCAGCCAACAGATGCCCATTGCGGCTTGACGCTGCCCGGGAGAAAGCCCAGCTTACGGGACAGTGAGGGCGGCAACATTTCCCCGGCTGAAATTGATCTGGCACGTTTTGCCCCCATTTTAAATATCTATTTTTGCAATCTGACTATGGCCCAAACCCAGAACCGTTATTTGATCATTTTAATTTTAGGGGCGCTTTCCACGATCAGCCCCTTTGCCATCGACATGTATTTGCCGGCCTTTCCCCAGGTGGCGGCGGCCTTGCACACCTCCACGGCCCGGGTCTCGTTGTCCCTGGCCAGTTACTTTGCCGGTTTGGCGGCAGGCCAGCTCTTTTACGGCCCGCTGCTCGACCGGTTCGGCAGGAAACTTCCCTTGTATGCGGGGCTAACCCTGTTCATGGCCGCCTCCTTGCTCTGCCTGGGCTCGCGCACCGTGGAATGGCTGGTGGCCATGCGTTTTGTGCAGGCCCTGGGCGGTTGCGCTGCGCAGGTGGCGGGCATGGCCATGGTGCGGGATTTTTTCCACGTGGATGAAACGGCTAAAATCATCTCGCTGCTGATTTTAGTGATCAGCGCCTCGCCACTGCTGGCCCCCAGTGTGGGGAGTTTTGTGGCCGTCTATCTGGGGTGGCAATGGGTGTTCATTGTGCTGGCCTTGTTTGTGGCGCTCATGCTGGTGGTCGCCAAGTGGGCGCTGCCCGATGGCCACCCCGCCGATCCCAGTGTGTCGCTGCGGTTGCAGCCCATTTTCGCCAATTACGCCCTGGTGCTTAAGGAACCACAGTTCATCACTTATTCCCTGGCCGGGGCCTTCGCTTTTTCCGGTTTGCTGGTCTACGTGGCCAGTTCACCAATCATCTTCATGGAAGTATTCAAGGTAAGTCCGCAGGTGTTTGGGGCCATTTTCGCGGGCCTGTCGGTCGGGTTCATTGGCAGTAACCAAATCAATGTTCTGTTACTGCGCCGCTTTACCAGCGAACAGATTTTTCGCGGCGCACTGTTGGTGGAATGTCCGGCCGCCCTGCTCCTGCTGGCGGGCACTTATTTCGGCTGGTTCGGCCTCCCCGCCACCCTGGTAATGCTCTTTATCACCTTGTCCAGTCTTGGCCTGGCTTATCCCAACGCCGCCGCGCTGGCCATGGTGCCGTTTGATCGCAACATTGGCAGTGCCGCCGCCATGCTGGGTTTTCTCCAAATCGGTGTGGCCGGACTGGCTTCCGCCATCGTCGGCATTTTTAATTCCCACACCCTGCTGCCGGTGGCGCTGATTCTGGCGGCCACCTCCTGGACGGGTTTCGGCATTTTAATAATTGGCAAACGCCGCATGCACGGGTTGCGTTTCGTCGAGGAGAAAGGCGCCACCTTTCTGCCCCACTGAAACCTTCCGCGGGGCCCGCCGGCCTGGGCTCGCCGTCACAACCCAATGGCCGCATTCACCCCGAAAGCCGTGGTGGTCCGCCACTGCTGCCAGTCAGCGGCAATGGTAGCGGCCGAATCGATGGCAATATTGGGGGTCACGGGCCAGTACGTGGGATCGTACCAGCCCCACCCATTCGGCAGGAGCCCGGCGGAGGCTTTGTACGCCCACAGCGACCAGCTAATCCCGGCGGCATTGTAGGCATTAATGGAATAATCATAACAAGCCGCCCCCAGCCCCATGTCGTTCCATTCCCCCACATAGTCCGGAACATTCCAAGCCGCATGGTTTTTGAAGTCGCTCACCTGCCCATCGGAACCCGCCTCCACCTGGGCCACCGTGCCGTTAAATTGATATTCATGCATGGAATACACAATGTTCGTCCAATGATAAGTGGCCGGATTGGGCAGCATGTTCCAATTCCAATTGCCAAAGGTGCCCTCCATGAAAATCATGTGGGTGGTGTCGACCGCGCGGATGGCCGTATACAGCGACGCATACGCCGGCCAGACGTCACCCGTGCTGCTGGTGCCGTCGGGTTCATTGATTAAATCATACCCGGCCACCGCCGCATTGCCCCGATAATGCGCGGCGATTTGCGCCCACATATAAGCCGTCTGGCTCTGGGCCAGGGGGTTGGTCCAATACTGGTTCTGGTTTTGCCAGCCGGTGTCGCCGGATGTCCCCTGGCCGCCCACCACGCCATGCATGTCGATCACCACATAGATCCCCCGGGTCGCACAATTCGTCACCAGCCAGTCCAGCACGCCAAAGGCATCCGTCCGCCAGCCCGAACTCGTGGTGTTGGTGATCGAATAGAAATTGCCCCACCACACCGGCATTCGCACGCAATTGTATCCGGCATTGGTAAGGTTGTTCAGATCCGTCAGGGTGATCCAATTGGTTTGGTAACCGCGAATGAGCGCCTGTTCCGTGGCCACCCCAAAACGGCTGTCGAGATTGGTAATCACGCTGTAAGTGTCCGGCAAGCTGCCACTGTCCAGGGGACACATCCATTTCTCCATGACAAACCAGCCGCCCAAATTCAGCCCTCTCAACGGCACCACCCTGCCGCCGGCGTTGACAATATTGGTCCCGCTGGCATGAAGCAGACTCACCAGCGGGATCGTCACTTGCACCCGATAAAACCGGCTGCGGTCCCGCGCACCGTCCGTTACGGCAAGCACCGCATCGCTCCCCGCGACCGGTCCGCCCAGGAGCATCCAGGCCCCGCTCGCCAGATTGGTTTTATACTGCACCAGATAATTCAGCCCGGCCTGCGTCGGAAACGAAAGAACCACATTCGTGCCTTTGGGCAGGGCGTTGAGCACCAGGGGCGCCGGCTGAAGTTGCAGGCCGTTCACATCCCCTTCCAGTGTTACATTTCCGGTGTATGTGATCGCGAGCGTGCCCGTGGCATCCGTCAAGGCCGAGGTAAACTCGACATAATTCACACCGGCAATCAAGGTGCGGCTGGCCGCATCCCAAGTGCTGGCCTGGGGAATGCCATTGACTGTGAAAAAAGTCGTGCGACCGGCCGTGTTGTTACCCGCTGCGTTATAAAGCACCAATTTGTAAGCGGCATTGGGGGTGAGTCCGGAAAGCGTGATGGTCTGGGGCGTGCCGCTGTTGTAGAGGTAATCCTCCATTAGCGCACCATAGGGTGTGCCAGCAAAGGGGGTGCCGCCACCATAACTATAAACATCATAACCGCCCCCGGAAGTAAAGGTCAGCCGCACGGTTGTGGGGCTGCCATTCGCTTGGACCAAAGCCAGCCCAGTGCCGCTATTGACATTGATACCATTCCAATGATCCCCGGCTGCCCCGAGCACGGCCGCGCCGACCATTGTGGGTCCGGGATTGGTGCCCCCACCACCCCAACCCACGGCATTATTCTGATTGAAATCCACATCAATCAGTTGCGCGCGCAAAGCACTGGCACTGCCCAGCAGCAGCCAGCCCGCGAATATCAGCCAAAACCGGTACATAATTTCCGTGCTACTGTCCTCCGCCCCAGGGCGCTTAAACCGCTTGGTTGATTGGTTGATCCATAGCCAGCATGGAATGCCGGCAAAGACTGCCAATATCACCAGTGACCGGACGATGCAAAAAAGGCTAAAGCCTGGTCACCGATTGATAAAGCCAAAACAACCTCGCCCCCAAATGGGTCAATCGTCACGGCTGCGGCACCCCCGGCTTGGGGAGAATAATCACGACGTTGCAAATGGCACGGACCTTGGGGCGAGCCCTTTGCTTCAGCGTGCCAAAACGCTGACCCCCATTGCCCACCTTCCAAATCAAACCAACGCGTCCCGCTTTGCATTTGCCCCGTTTTATGTTTACCTGTGGAACCAACATGCCACGGTTGACTGATGAATTGAATGCCCGGCTGGCCGCGCTGCGGCAGCAGGGGCTGTACCGCGAATTGCGCCGGGTGGATGCCCCCCAAACCACTCATTTGCAGATCGCCGGGCAGTCGTTGCTCAATTTTTCCGCCAATGATTATCTGGGACTGGCCAATCACCCGGCCCTGCGCGAAGCGGCCATCCGGTCCATTGAACAATATGGGGTGGGCAGCGGGGCCTCGCGGCTGGTCTGCGGTTCGCTCGCGCCGTTTCATGAATTGGAGGAAGCCCTGGCCGCCTTCAAAGGCACCGAGGCCGCGCTGACCTTTGCCACGGGTTTTGCCGCCGCCACCGGCACCATCGGGGCGCTGCTGGGCCGGTCGGACATTGTCATTCTGGATAAACGAGTGCACGCCTGCATCGTGGACGCCGCCCGCGCCAGCGGGGCCACCCTTCGGATTTTTGCCCATAATGACCTGAATGATCTCGCGGAAATCCTGCAATGGGCCGACGCCAAACGCGCGGCCGCCACGGCGGACAAACCCAATCTCCTGATCGTTACCGAATCCATCTTTTCCATGGACGGTGACGCCGCGCCGTTAAAAGAGATCGTGGCCCTTAAGGAACAGTACGACGCTTGGCTGATGGTGGATGAGGCTCACGGCACCGGCTTGTACGGAACCCACCAGCGCGGCCTGGCCGAAGAATTGGGCGTCAGCGACCGCATTGACCTTCAAATGGGCACGCTCGGCAAGGCCCTCGGCGCCAGTGGCGGCTACATCTGCGGCTCCCGGGCGCTGGCGGATTTTCTGGTGAACCGCGCCCGGAGTTTCATTTTCTCCACCGCCCCCTTCCCCGCCGCTGCCGCTGCCGCCACCGCCGCCCTGCAACTGGTGCAATCGGCCGAAGGACGGGTTCGGCGGCAGGCGCTGTTTCAGCGGGTGGAGCAACTCAAAAGGGGGCTGGCCAGGGAGCGCGGAAACGAAACTCCAGACTCCAAACTCCAAACTTCAGAGAATAACCAAACGGCAAATCCCAACCGGATGCCAACGAATCCGTCGTTCGCGGCAACCCACAAGTCCTTTTCACCGCACACCGACCTGCTAAAAAGCGGAGCGACTCAATTACCCGCCCACTCAATACCGCCCAACGATGGGCACCGGATTCCCAGCGCCATTATTCCATACATTATTGGCGGGGAGGCGGCGGCGGTGGCGGCGGCACAGGGCTTGCGTGACCAGGGGATTTTTATCCCCGCGATTCGGTATCCCACGGTGGCGCGCGGACAGGCCCGCTTGCGCATCACCTTATCGGCGGATCACCCGGTTGCCGAGGTCGATCAATTACTGGCGGCCCTGGCGCAATTAAAATGAATCCCTTCGCAAAACTGGATCAGCACTATGTCTGGCATCCCTTCACCCAGATGCGCGACTGGCTGCGCACGGAACCGATCGTCATCGCCTCCGGCAAGGGCGCCACGCTCACGGATGGGCACGGCCGCCAGTATCTGGACGCTAATGCCTCCATCTGGACCAATTTGCACGGTCACCGCCACCCCAAACTGAACGCGGCGATCATCCGGCAGTTAAAACTAATATCGCATAGTTCCGCGCTGGGCCTGGCCAATGAGCCCGCCAGCGTGCTGGCGGAAAAACTGGTGGCGGCCGCCCAAGTCCCCCCGCGCAAGAAGTCGGCCGGCAAGCGTCAAATGCCGGCACTGGCCGCCCCGGATAAACTCGCCAAAGTGTTCTTTAGTGACAACGGTTCCACCGCGCTGGAAGTGGCGCTCAAGCTGGCATATGAATTCACCCGCCGCGCCCGCGGACCCAAAACGCGCCCGAAATTCCTGTCCCTCACGGGTGCCTACCATGGCGATACGATTGGCGCAGTGTCACTGGGGCACATTGACTTGTTCCATAAAAGTTTTGGCGGGATGCTGTTCAAGACCGATCAAGTGATGGCCCCCTACTGTTATCGCTGCCCCTTCAACCGCGCCGAACCCCAGCGGGAGGACGCGCGCAAATACCGCAAGTGTAACTGGGAATGCACGGGGCTGGTGGCGAAAAAGTTCGCGGCCCAAAAGCGGCGGGGCAACCCTTATGCCGCCTTTGTTTACGAGCCTCTCATGCAAGGTGCGGCGGGCATGATCCCGCAACCGAGCGGCTGGCTGGAACAAGTAACCGACCTCGCCCGGGCCCATGGCGCTTTGCTGATTGCCGATGAAGTGATGACCGGCTTTGGCCGCACCGGCCTGACCTGCCACGTCACCGCGGAAGCCACCGCCGCTGCCGTGGCCGACTCGGCGAACGCCAAACTCTTTGCCGCCACCCGCACGGGCATTCAGCCGGATTTTCTTTGCCTCGCCAAGGGGTTGACCGGTGGGTATCTCCCCATGGCGGCCACCCTCACCACGCAGCGCGTGTTTGATGCCTTCCTCGGCGAGTACGCGGAGTTCAAGACCTTCTTCCATGGACATAGTTTTACGGGCAACCAGTTGGGGGCGGCGGCCGGGCTCGCCAGCCTGGAGTTATTACAGAGCGCGAGCTCGGTTCGGGACCGGGCGCGGTTGCAACAAACCTTGCAGCAGGAGTTGAAATCGTTGTGGCCCCTGCCCCACGTGGGCGACATCCGGCAGGTGGGATTGGTCGTGGGGGTGGAACTCGTGAAAAACTGGCGGACGCGCGCGCCCTATGCGCTGCGTGAACGCGCGGGCATCCGGGTCTGCGAGGCCATGGCCCGGCGCGGGGTGCTGACGCGTTCGATCGGGAGTGTGATTGTATTGATGCCGCCCTATTGCACCACGGACAAAGAGGTGAAGCGGATGGTGGGGGTGTTGGCGGAGGCGATTGCGGAGGTTTTGCATTAATGCGAGCCAGGATGCCATCTGTGATCAAGGCCCGGCTCGAAAATTTGTGGGGATGGCTGGCGCTGGCGGGATTTATTATTCTGCCGGTGCTGCTTTTCATGGCGGTGAGGTTGCAATATGAGATTTCACTTTGGAAGCAAGTGGCCTTAAACGAGGCGAGGGCCAGTCTTTCAGCGGCGTTGGCTGATCCGCCAGCCGATGGACTTGGTAGCTTTGGCGGGAAGCCGGATGGTCACGTTGGCAGATTATATGGCAATTTTTGGATTTATTCTTATACGAATACTGTCGTGGCGGCAGGCAAAAGTTATCCATGCTTGCTGGCCACCGATGAGTGGCGCGGCGAGTGGTACAGTCAGGGCCGCCTCGCGATTACCACCAATGGGGAATTTATTTGGCTGGATTTTCGCCGGGCACCCAAGGTAATCCCAAGAGACTACCGTGTGTCCAAATGGAGAACGGGGTATTGATGCAAGTCAAAAACCAAATGGTTGAGCGCCGCCAGACCGTCGCCCGCTTAGTCGAGGCGCGACGTGGAAACATGACGCGCGTCAAAATGCCGGACATAGCCGCGCGTTTGAGAAGGGTTTAAAGAAAGACTGTGAACTCCGACCGGGATACTCGAAATTTATGGGCGGAAAACCGGGGGGAATTTTGAATGTTTACGCGGATTTTTTCCGTCCCTAGCGGGACACGAACCGCTCCACCTTGGAAACCCATCATTGAAATGGGTGGACTATTTCTTTCGCCCCATGGAAGGGGGAAGATCTCAAGCTCAGCCTTTGGCCGGGGTATTGGTCCGAATCAATAGCGTCAGCGCGCCGCCCACGAGCAACAACACCCCCGCCCTGATAAAGGACGATGCATAATTACCATGCCCCGCAGCATCCTTGCTCGCGGCGAACAGCATGGCCTGCAACCGGCTCAAGGCAAACCCACCCACCCCCCAGGCCGTGAAGAGCACCCCATAGTTCATCCCAAAATTTTTCAAGCCCCAGAGGTCCTTGGTGAAGGACGGGAACAGCGCCAGGTTGGCTCCGTAATTAAAGCCGATGAAAGTGGCCAGCAATACGATGATAAACTTTGCGCCCTCCGTCGAGGCGGTCACCGGAATGGCAATGAACATCAGCGCGGCCTGCACCAGCAAGACCAGCATCAGGGTCCAGCGGCGGCCGATCTTGTCCGACAACACCCCCGCCACGATCCGCCCGCCGGCATTGCCAATCGCCATCACCGCCACCGCGATAAACGCCTGGTCGCCCATCGTTTTCTTCGCCATGCCGCTCACACTGCTAATGACCATCAAGCCCGCGCCCGCACCGATAAAGTAGATCACCCAGAGCAGCCAGAAGCCGGGTTGCCGAAGGATTTGTCCCGGCGTGCAATCCACTACCGGCGACGAATTCGCCGAGCGCGCCGCCTGCGCTTTGATCCCGGCGATTTGTTCCGCCGTGGGATTCACGAGCAATTGCGCCAGCCCACAGACAATCACCGCGAACGCCCCGCCAAAGATCATCATGGATTTGAGAATGCCAAAATGGCGCAGCAAATAGTCCGATGTGGGCGCCAGATACACCGGGGCCAGCCCAAACCCGGCCACCACCAGACCCGCAATCAACCCCGTTTTGGCCGGCGGAAACCATTTCAACGCCGGCGGCGTTGCCGAGGCATAGGCAAACCCAATCCCCAACCCCACCAGCATACCAAACCCCAGCAGCCAGGTGCCGTAATTATTCGTGGTGGATACCAACAGCAAACCCAATCCCACCAGCACTCCACCGAGCGATGCCGTGAGCCGCGGTCCCATTTTGTCCTGACAGCGGCCTGCCAGAATCATCGTAAAAGCAAACACCAGACAGCAGAGGGCGTAAGGATCATTCAATTGCGCGCCCTTCCAGCCAAATTCCTTTTCGATGGCCGCTTTGAACAAGCTCCACGTGTAAAGCACGCCCAGGGCGAGGTTGATGCCCAAACCAGCGAAAGTTACCGTCCAGCCGCGATTATGTTGCACAGTTTCGGAAGCCATGTTGGATGATTATATTAGGGATGGGCGAACACCTAACAGAATCCCCCAAACAAGGCAACCTTTTGCGGCGGCGAGCGGTCTATTTCTCGTGCCAACCGGTCTGCCTTGATGAATGTCGCCACCACCTACTCCCCGCCCAGTTGCAATAAATGCCGGAACTGCACCTCGCTCAAGGGGGTCACGGACAGGCGCGACTGTTTGAGCAACGGCAGGTCTTTTAAGGCCGGATCGGCCTTGATGGTTTCCAGCGGGACCGGCCGGGGCAGCGCCTTGACCGGCACCAAATCCACGCACGACCAGTCGCCCTCCTTGGCCGTGGGATCCGGATAAAATTCCCGCACCACCCGGGCCACGCCCACAACCTGTTTGTCAGTGACGCTGTGGTAAAAGCAGACGTGATCGCCGGTTTTCATGGCCCGCAGGTTATTCCGGGCCTGAAAGTTGCGCACGCCCGTCCACGCTGCCTGTCCATCGTTCACAAACGCGGACCACGAATAAGCCGCAGGTTCTGATTTTACCAGCCAGTAATTCATGACTGAAACTTAGGGCGCGCCCGGGCACAAACCAAGTTATTTTAAATTCAGTAGCCTCCCTCGCCGGCCCCCACTAAAATCCCCGCATGGATTTCGCATCAAACCTGGCCGAGATACGGCAACGAATGAACGCCGCCTGCACCCGGGCCGGGCGCGCGCCGGAATCGGTCACCCTGCTGGCCGTGAGCAAAACGCATCCGCCGGCCGCCATTGAGGCGGCCGTGGCTGCGGGCCTGCGCTCATTTGGTGAAAGCAAAATCCAGGAGGCCCGGGCGAAAATCCCCCAATGCCCGGGCAACTTGCGCTGGCATTTCATCGGTCATTTACAATCCAACAAATGCCGCGAAGCCGTGGAAATGTTCAGCCTCATCCAGGGCGTGGACAGCCTGGCCCTGGCCCAGGAAATTAACAAGCGGGCCGGCCAGGCCGCCAAAACCATGCCGGTGCTGCTCGAAGTGAATGTGGCCGGCGAGGCCAGCAAATTTGGCTATCGCCCCGAACAGTTGCTGGCCGATTGGGATGCCTTGAATGCCCTGCCCCGCCTGGAAATCCACGGTTTGATGACGGTGCCGCCGTATGTCACCGATCCCGAAAAGGCCCGGCCGCATTTCGCCCGGTTGCGCGAATTGAAAGCCGTGTGCGAGGCCCGCTTGGGGGCCCCCCTGCCCCACCTCAGTATGGGCATGAGCGGCGATTACGAAGTGGCCATTGAGGAAGGCGCCACGATCGTGCGCATCGGCACCGCCCTCTTTGGCAAGCGCCAGTATGGCGCCCTAAAAGCAACCTCCGAGGCGGCTGATTAAGCGGGCTGCCCAACCCATCCCAAAAGGGTTATGCTGGTTGTCATTCAACACGAAACATCTCGGCCATTCAACAGCCGGGCGGTCAACCGCGCGGGGTGAATACCCAATTGCGGCCGTCATCAGGGCAGCCATGGACGGACCTGGTTATGGCCAGTCTTGGCAGACAGTTCTGCAATGGTTGTGACGGTGTGGCAGCCTGCTGATCAGTGGCAAACCAGTACTGCGCTCACGGCTCCGAACTGGGCGGCCGGCCCCGCCCCGACGACCGCTGGCGGCACCAATCAGGTGACCGTGCGCCTGACGGGCCGCAGCCCCCGGCAGTTCTACCGCTTGATCCGCTCGGTCTGCAACGATTCGTTGCCGCGACCGCCCCTAAATGACCGCCACACCCGCATGGATTATTCCGTGCGGGTGTTTTATTTACCCGCCGCCTGTGCCCGGGCGAAATGTTTGATCACCGCGATTTTCTCGCGAAAGATTTTCTCGCGGATGCCACCATTGGAGGTGTCGCCGCCATAGGGAATTTCGCACACAAACTGCGCACAATCGGCGGTCACCACCGCCATGTTGGGGGCGAATCCGCCTTCTTCCGGACCATTGAAGCCGGCTTTCACGGCGTCGGGCACCAGGCCCAATTCCGCCTCATGCCGGACAAAGACCAGCACCAAGGCGTCATTGAAAACCTCGTAAAAATGCGCCAGCCCGCTGTCGCTGCCGCGCAACAAAGGCTGGGCGGGAACAAAGAAACTGTCCCAGACCATGATGCAGCCGATCATTTTATTTTCGGCCTTCGCCTTCTTTTTGGCGGCCTCCAGTTGGTCCAGGGAAAACGCCAGGCTCTTGGTCAGGTTCATGGAGCGGTTCGCCCGCGCCCGGGCCAGGCCGAGTTCAAAGGCATCGCAATGGTATTTGTCCTTATCCTCATCCGTAAGGTTGTCATAGGCCACCGTCACGCCTTTGGCGGTCTCGCCGGCACCGGTGACGAAGAAAAGCCCCTTGGGCTTCACCGCCACATTACGAATGCCGGAATATGTTTGGCCGTCCCGCGTGGTGAGGTCCTCCGCCCGCCCCGGGCACAACGGGGCCAGGGTGAGCATTAGACTCAAAAAGAAGCGGGTTTTCATAATCATGCGGGTCGCCCCGACACACTGGCATTTTTAGCGGGAAAGCCCCGGCTGGCAAGGTTAAGTTGGTGGTCATCGGAGTCATCTCGCCGCCGTCTTTGGCCAAACAATTATCGTCTCCAAGATTGACACCGGCGCGCCCTCTTTTTAAGTTCTATCCGCAAAGACCCCGCGCTTTGCCCCGAATTTTAACGTTCGGGGATTTTTATTGTTAACCTTCGGCGCGGGTCTTGCGTGGAAATATTATGTCAAATACGATTCTGGTCGGCGCCCAATGGGGCGACGAGGGCAAAGGCAAAATTATTGACGTGCTGACTGAGCAGGCGGACGTCGTCGTGCGCACGCAGGGCGGCAATAACGCCGGCCACACGGTCTATCTGGGACCAAAAAAATACGTCCTGCACCTCATTCCTTCCGGCATCCTGCGCAAAAACAAGCTGTGCGTCATCGGCAACGGCGTGGTCATTGACCCCGTTGGCCTGGTGAGTGAGATCGAAGGCTTGAAGAAGTTGAACGTCAAAGTCGGCAAGAACCTCGTCGTCAGCGAGACCGCCCACATCGTTCTGCCCTATCATCGCGAACTGGACGCCCAGCGCGAAGTCCTCAAAGGCAAAAATAAAATCGGCACCACCAAGCGCGGCATTGGACCGGCCTATGGCGACAAAGCCGCCCGGGTGGGTATCCGCATGATTGACCTCATCAACCCAGCCCGGTTCGAGGAAAAACTGAAGCTTCGCATCAAGGAAAACAACGAAGTGCTCAAGGCGCTCGGGGCCAAGCCGCTCTCCTTCAAAAAGGTCCTGGCCGAATACCGCGCCGCCGGCGATTACTTGAAGCCGTACGTCGCCAACACCGTGGTCCTCCTGCACCAGGCCACGCGCCGGGGTGACACCATCCTCTTTGAAGGTGCCCAGGGCACCTTCCTGGACATTGATCACGGCACCTACCCCTACGTGACTTCCTCCAACACCACCTCCGGCGGGGCTTGCACCGGCTCCGGCGTGGCCCCCAACCGCATGGACGAGGTCGTCGGCGTGATGAAAGCCTACACCACCCGCGTCGGCGAAGGTCCCCTCCCCACCGAAAACGCGGAAATTTCCGATCTCCTCCACGGCATGGGCCGCGAATTCGGCGCCACCACCGGCCGCGCCCGCCGCTGTGGCTGGTTCGATTCCGTCGCCACCCGCCATGCCACCATGGTCAATGGCATCGACAAGCTCGCCATCACCAACCTCGACGGTCTGGACACCGTCGCCACCATCAAAGTCTGCGTCGCCTACCGCCATGGCAAGGACCACTTTGATTTCGTCCCCAACGACGCCCAGTTGCTCGCCGAATGCGAACCCGTTTATGTCGAATTTGATGGCTGGCTCACCCCCACCGACAAGGCCAAGACCTGGAAGGAACTGCCCCCCAAGGCCCGCGCCTACGCCAAGGCCATCGCCGAATTAACTGGTGCCGAACTCTTCATCGCGTCCGTGGGCCCCGCCCGCGAACAGACGATCTTTGTGTGAGCAGTCCCGCGCTCCATCTGAGCCCCGAGGCCCGCGCCTCGCTGCCCCAGCACGTCGCCGTCATCATGGACGGCAACGGCCGCTGGGCCAAGCAACGCGGATTCCCGCGCATTGAAGGCCACCGGCAGGGGGCCGAGTCCGCCCGCGCCATCATCCGCAACGCCGGCGAACTGGGCATCAAATACCTCACCCTCTACGCCTTCTCCGCCGAGAACTGGAACCGTCCCAAGGAAGAGGTGGACGCCCTGATGAAATACCTCGTCCATTACCTGAAAAACGAGGTGCCCGACCTGAATAAAAACAACGTCCGGCTCGAGGCCATCGGCCAGATCTGGCGGTTGCCCGAGAACGTCCAGGAACAACTCCGCAAATCCACCGCCGCTTTGGCCAAAAACAACGGCCTCACCCTCCTGCTCGCCCTCAGCTACGGCAGCCGGATTGAGATCGTGGACGCCGTCCGCCGCCTGGCCGAAAAGGTCAAGACCGGCCAGATTGAGCCCGCCGATATCACGGAGAAAATGGTCTCCGACCATCTCTGGACCCGCAACATCCCCGACCCCGACCTCATGATCCGCACCAGCGGCGAGATGCGCGTGAGCAATTTCCTCCTGTGGCAGATTTCCTACGCCGAACTGGTCATCACCCCCACCCTCTGGCCCGATTTTCGCAAGCCCCAGCTCTACGCCGCCCTGGAAGAATACGCCCGCCGCAACCGCCGCTTCGGCGGGGTGTAAGGCCGGCCCGGCGCGTACTTGGCGACTTTCCCCAAGCCTAAACTCAGCCATCATTTGGGCAAAGGAACTTGCAGTCGAAGTCCCCCCACCCCGCCCCCACCCGAATAACGCCCACCCGGAGCCTTCAACCCGATTTGACAAATTTCCCCCACCACCTTATACTCAT
>CAIZWI010000390.1 GCA_903936645.1 uncultured Verrucomicrobia subdivision 3 bacterium | reverse complement strand
ATTTTTGCTGTGACCCGCCTGTCAGGCGGAGTATGACAATCCACACGACCGCCGGTTTCACGCCCAACCCACTGCCTGCCCTGTTTGCGGACCCCACCTGGAATGGTGGAATCCAGCGGGCGAGGCCGTCTTGGGTGGGGGCCCGGCCTTGCAGGCTGCGGTGCATGCCCTGCGGCGCGGCCGGATTGTGGCCGTCAAAGGCGTGGGCGGATTCCATCTGCTGGTGGATGCGCGCAATGAAGCCGCCGTGCAGCGGTTGCGCGCGCGCAAGCACCGCGAGGAAAAACCCTTCGCCGTCTTGTTCCCCACCCTCGCCAGCGTGCTGCGGGTATGTGAAGTCTCGCCGTTGGAAGCCCGGTTACTGCGCTCCCCCGAGGCCCCCATCGTCCTGCTCCACCGCCGGCCCGCCGCCAATATCCCTTCCGGCTCCGCCCTGGCTTCGTCCGTGGCCCCCGGTAATCCTTGCTTGGGCATCCTCCTGCCCGGCAATCCCCTCCAACATTTGCTTATGGCCGCCCTCCAGTCACCGGTGGTGTGCACCAGTGGCAATGTGAGTGATGAACCCATCTGTATTGATGAGTGTGACGCCCTGGAGCGGCTGGGCGGCATCGCCGACTGGTTTTTGGTGCACAACCGACCCATTGTGCGGCCGGTGGATGATTCCCTGGTTCGTGTGCTGCTGGACCGTGAAATGGTGCTGCGCCGGGCCCGCGGCTACGCCCCCCTCCCGATCACCCTGGCCGCCGACAGTTTGCATCATTTGACCACGCCCATTCTGGCCGTCGGGGCCCACCTGAAAAATTCGGTGGCGCTCGCCGCCCATGGCCAGGTGTTTCTCAGCCAGCACATCGGTGATCTAACCACCGAACCAGCGTGCCGGGCCTTCCGGCGGGTGATCGAGGATTTAACCGGGTTATATGCCGCCCGGCCGGGCACCGTGGTCTCGGATCTGCACCCGGATTATTTCTCCACCCAATTTGCGCTCGACTATTACAGTGTGCGGCAGATCGGTGTCCAGCACCACGCCGCCCATGTCTTGTCCTGCCTGATGGAAAATGAAATTCACCCGCCGGCCCTCGGGATTGCCTGGGACGGCACGGGACTGGGCACCGACGGTACCGTATGGGGCGGGGAATTTTTTCTGATCACTGATCATGCCTGTGAGCGCGTGGCCCACCTCCGTCCTTTCCGGCTGCCGGGGGGCGACCGTGCCGCGCAGGAACCCCGCCGCGCCGCCCTCGGCCTGTTATACGAATGCATGGGTGACGCGGTCTTCGCCCGCCCAAATCCCGCCCTGGCCCCGGCTTTTTCCGCCATCGAACTGGCGGCGCTGCGAACCATGCTGCAACGCCGTGTCAACAGCCCGCTGACCTCCAGCATGGGGCGTTTGTTTGATGCTGTGGCCGCTCTCACTGGCGGCCGCACGCAACGGCAGTATGAAGGCCAGGCGGCCATGGAACTGGAATTTGCCCTGGCCGGGGTGGTCACCGAGGCGGCCTACTCATTCCCGCTGCTGCACCGGCCCCCGGCCCTGCAACTTGATTGGGAGCCCATGATTGAAGAAATGTTGACCGATGTTCAGGCCGCCGTGCCCCGGGGGCTCATCGCCGCCAAATTTCACAATGCCCTCGCCGAGGGACTGGTCGCCGTCGCCCGCCATTTCGGGCAGCCCCGGGTAGTTCTCTCCGGGGGCTGTTTTCAAAACCGGTACCTCACCGAGCGCGTCGTCACCGCCCTCCGCCGGGCCCAATTTCAACCCTTCTGGCATCAGCGCGTGCCCACCAATGATGGCGGCCTCGCCCTCGGCCAGGTCGCCGCCGTGTTACGGCAACCCCAGTTAACCATTCGCCATCCCTGATCCCCCCATGTGCCTCGCCATTCCCGGAAAAATCCTGAACATCCGCGGTGAAGACCCCTTGGAACGCACCGGCAAAATTGACTTTGGCGGCGTGCTCAAAGACGCCAGCCTCGCTTACGTGCCCGAGGCGGTGGTGGGCGATTATGTGATTGTGCATGTCGGTTTTGCCATCAGCCGGGTGGATGAGGCGGAGGCCCGGCAAGTGTTCGCCTATCTCCGCCAGATGGAGGATTTGAGCGAGTTGACGGAGGGCAGTCCATGAAATACCTGGATGAATACCGGGACGCCGGTCTGGCGCAACAACTGGCCCGCGAAATCCATCGCGTCACCACCCGCCCCTGGACCCTCATGGAAATCTGCGGCGGCCAGACCCACGCCATCGTAAAGTACGGCATTGATGAACTTCTGCCCGCGCACCTTACGCTCATTCACGGTCCCGGTTGCCCGGTCTGTGTCACCCCTTTGGAAATCATTGATCAGGCCCTCGACATTGCCCGTCGTCCCGGCGTGATTTTTACTTCGTTTGGCGACATGCTGCGGGTGCCCGGGAGCCGCACCGATTTATTGGCTGTCAAAGCCCAGGGCGGCGATGTCCGAATGGTTTACTCCCCCTTGGACGCCGTGAAAATTGCCGCCCAAAACCCGGGGCGCGAGGTTGTGTTTTTTGGTGTGGGGTTTGAAACCACCGCCCCCGCCACCGCCCTGGCCGTCTACCAAGCCGCCCAAAAGGCAGTGACTAATTTTTCCCTCCTGGCCTCCCATGTGCTCGTGCCGCCCGCCATGTCCGCCCTGCTGGCCGATCCCGACTGCCGCATCCAGGGCTTCCTGGCCGCCGGGCATGTGTGCGCGGTGATGGGCTACGAGGAATATTTTTCCGTGGCCCAAAAATATCGGGTCCCCATTGTCGTCACCGGCTTTGAGCCCATGGATATTTTGCAGGGCGTGCTCATGGCCGTGCAACAATTGGAAGCCGGCCGCGCGGAGGTGGAGAATCAATACCGCCGCGCCGTGCGCCGGGAAGGCAACCAGCCGGCGCAGTCCCTCATGGCCCGGGTCTTCGCCGTGGTCCCCCGCCAATGGCGGGGCATCGGAGAAATCCCCGCCAGCGGTCTGGGGCTGCGCCCGGAATTTGCGGCGTTTGACGCTGAGCAAAAATTTGGCCTCGTGGGGCAGCGGGTCGCCGAATCGCCCGACTGCCGGAGTGGCGAGGTATTGCAGGGCCGGCTGAAACCCCATCAATGTCCGGCTTTTGGCACCCCCTGCCACCCCGAACATCCCTTGGGCGCCACCATGGTCTCCAGCGAAGGCGCCTGCGCCGCCTATTACCGGTATCGCCGGGTGCAACCTGTGAACTAAATGAACCCTTTGAATTTCAACGCCGCCTGCCCGGTCCCGCTCACCCAGTACCCGCATGTGCTCATGGCTCATGGCGGGGGCGGACGCTTGATGCACCAGCTCATCAGCCGCATGTTTCTGGCCGCCTTCAGTAATCCCCTCCTGGACACCCAGCACGACGCCGCCGTGCTCGACCTCCCCGGCCGCCGCCTCGCCTTCACCACCGATTCCTATGTGGTCCGGCCGTTATTTTTTCCGGGTGGCGACATTGGCTCCATGGCTGTCCATGGCACGGTGAACGATCTGGCCATGGCCGGCGCCCGGCCGCTCTACCTCAGCAGTGCCTTCATCCTCGAAGAAGGCCTCCCCATGGATACCCTCTGGCGCGTCGTTTGTTCCATGCGCGACGCGGCCCGCGCCTGTGGCGTGGCCATTGTCACCGGCGATACCAAAGTCGTGGACCGCGGCAAAGGGGACGGCGTGTTCATCAACACCGCCGGGGTCGGGGCCGTCGAACACGCTCAAGTCATCGGCCCGCGCCAGGTCCAGGCCGGGGATGTCATTCTCGTGAATGGCGACGTCGGCCGGCACGGCATGGCCATCATGGCCGTGCGCGAGGGACTGGCCTTTGAAAGCCAGATCGCGAGTGATTCCGCCCCGGTCCATGCCAGTGTGCTGGCGCTGCTGGAGGCCGGCATAGAAATTCATTGTCTGCGTGATTTGACACGTGGCGGTCTCACCAGTGCTCTGCACGAAATTGCCAGCGTGGCCAGCCTCGCCTTGCAAGTGGAGGAAAAGCTCATTCCCGTGCGGGAGGATGTGCATGCTGCATGTGAAATTCTCGGGTTGGATCCTTATCAATCCGCCTGTGAGGGACGCTTTGCCGCCTTTGTGGCCCCCCGGCATGCCCGGCGGGCTCTGGAAATTCTGCAGGCCCATGCGCCGGATGCCGCTCTCATCGGGCAGGTGGGCCGCGAGGCCATCCCGCAGGTGTACCTCAAAAGCACTATTGGGGCCCGGCGCATCCTGGATCTGGCCAGTGGCGAACAGTTGCCCCGTATTTGTTAAGTTTCCGCGCCGGGTTCCTGGAAGTTTTCTGGCCGGCCCCGGTCAAAAAACGCTTTGAACAAAATTTGGCTTTTTTTTGCCAAGGCTTGTGTAGAGCATTCTTTGCTTCCCCGGTAAGTTCTCGCTTGAAAGTTGTGCAAGCCATAAATGAGAAACCAATCCTGACCCGGGTGCGCGTGGAACCCAAGCGCCGCGCCCCCCTCGCCCCGCGTGAAACCGCCTTCGGGCGCCCGCGCGACTTTCTCAACAATCAATTTGTCTACGCGGTCATCTCCTCCCGGGCGCGGGGACTCTCCCTCGGCATCAACGTCAACCCGGACAAGCAATGCAATTTTGACTGCGTTTATTGCGAAGTCGACCGCCGCCAGACTCCGCCCACCACCCGGTTGGATGTGGACGCCATGACCGCTGAATTGCGCCGCACCATTGCCTTTGTGCAAGCGGGGCGCTTGCGCGAACAACCCGCCTTCCGCGCCCTGCCGCCGGAACTTCTCGAATTACGCCATGTGGCCCTCAGCGGTGATGGCGAGCCCACCCTGGCTCCCAATTTTGCCCAGGTTGTCGAAGCCGCCATCGGCGTGCGCGCCCTCGGGGGTTTTCCCTTCTTCAAAATGGTGCTCATCACCAACGGCACCGGCCTCGATCAGCCCCAAGTGCAGGCCGGTTTGGAACATTTCACCAAATCTGACGAAATCTGGATCAAACTCGATGGTGGCACCCAGGAATTTGTCGATCGCATCAACCAGCCGAAAATCACCCTGGCGAAAACTCTGGCCAACATCCTCTCCCTGGCCCGCCAGCGGCCCATTGTGATCCAAAGCCTCTTTGCCACCTGCCATGGGGAGGAACCTTCCTACGGCGAAATCCGCCAGTATGCCGAACGCCTCAAAGAATTAAAACAGGCCGGTGCGCAAATTGCCGTCGTCCAAATTTATTCCGCCACCCGGCCCGTTTCCCAAAACGACTGCAGCCATCTGCCGCTCAAGACCCTCTCCTTCATCGCCCAAACCGTCCGCAATGTCGCCGGTCTCAAAGCCGAAGTGTTTTAACCCAAATCCGAAATTAAAGCAGCCAGGCAGCGCCAACCTGCTGGGGCAGATGGATTTTTCTCATTGCGGTTTTCGGGTTTAATCCAAATCCGGTGGAGCCGACCTGCCAGTCAGCCCTGGATTAACCTTGCCTGCGCCCCACCAATAAAGCCCCGTTAGCGTCAACGGCGCGCTCCATTCCAGCCTGGGCCGGAGCGAGCCTTGCGGGCACCTGCCCAAGTAAACCAAGTAACGCGTCCCAGGGTATCGTTAAAGGCCATCGGCCCGTCCCATCAGAAATCAGCTTCATGTGCTCGGCAAGCCCGCACCCAGGCGCCCGCCACCATTTTGCCAGTTGCCGAACATCCACGAAGCTAAGATTCCCCCCCGGATGTACTCATTAAACTAGGATTTGCTAACCCCCCCTTGGCGACGGTTTTCCCGGACCGGCGGTCACTAAAACGCTTGAATGTCCTGCCGCTGCGGTTAGCTTGACAACATGTACTGGAAATTAAGTGCAATGATCATCATGGCCACCAGCCTGACCGCCTGTGTCTGCCTCAAACACCCCGCCTCCCCCGCGGATCCGCTGGCGGCCTTTCAGGCCCGTGCCGCCGCTTATCACTCCGTGGTGACGGTCCCCACCTTCGAAACCACGTCCAACGAAGTCCAGGCCACCGTGACTCGCGCCATCGCCGAAGGGAATGCCGCGCTGGACCGCATCGGCAAGTTAACCCCCACCGAGGCCAATTTTACCAACACCATTCTGGCTTTGGACGACATGGCCTACCAGATGGGCCAGGCCGCCAACCGGCTCGGATTGATCGAGCAAACCAGCACCAACGCCGCCGTGCGCGACGCCGCCACCGATGCGCAGAAGGCCTTGTCCGACTGGGCGGTCGGTATTGATTATCGCGACGACGTTTATCAGGTCCTTAAAACCTGGTCCGCCACCGCCCCCGTCCTCACCGGCGAGGATCAAAAGTTGTTCGCTGAAACCATGCGGGATTACCGTCGCGCTGGCTTGGAATTGCCCAAGGACCAGCGCGATGCGGTCGAGCAATTGCGCAAAGAGCTGAGCGCCAAGGAAACCGATTTTGAAAACAACGTTACCAAAGCCCAGCAATCCCTGAAATTTACCAAAGCCGAGTTGGCGGGCGTGCCGGACGATTTCCTCGCCCAGAAAGGCATTCAAACCGGACCGGATGAATACACGGTCAAGGCGAACATCACTTTCCACTACCTTATGATCGAGGACAATGCGAAGCGCGAGGAAACGCGCAAACGCATGGTCGTGGCCCAGTGCAATCTGGCGCGGGAGGATAATATTCCGTTGCTGGAAAAAATCCTGGTGCTCCGGGATGAGATCGCCCACCGCCTCGGCTATGCCACCTACGCCGATTACGCCACCGAAACGCGCATGGTCAAAAACGGCGGCACCGCCATCAAATTTCTGGAGGACCTGAAAACCGGACTGCAACCAAAGTACGCCGCCGAGTTGGAGGAATTCCGCCAGTTAAAAATCAAGGAAACCGGCGATGCCAGCACCACCATCCATGTCTGGGACTGGCGCTATTTTGCGAACATGCTGCGCAAAACCAAGTACAACGTCGATGCCGAGCAATTGCGTGTCTACTTCCCTTATCAACGCGTGCTGGACGGGATGTTTGCCATTTACCAGCGGATTTTTGGTTTGAAGTTTACGCGCCTGGATCCGCCCTATAAGTGGGTTGGCGATTTGCAGATGTACGCGGTCAGCGATGCGAAGACCGGCGAGCCGCTGGGCATTTTCTACCTCGATATGTTTCCGCGCGAGGGCAAATACAATCACTTTGCCCAGTTTGGCATCATTGAGGGCAAGCGCCTGGCTAATGGCACCTACCAGCGGCCGGTGTGCGCGTTGATCTGCAATTTCCCGCCTCCCCAACCGGACAAGCCTTCGCTGCTGTCGCACGACGAAGTCACCACGATTTTCCATGAGTTCGGCCACGCCATGCACACCATTTTGACCCGCGCGCAATATTCCCGCTTCTCCGGCACCAGTGTGCCGCGTGATTTTGTCGAAGCCCCGTCCCAGATGCTCGAAAATTGGGTGTGGGACAAAACCGTGCTGGATAGTTTTGCCGCTGATTATCGGGATCCCAGCAAAAAAATTCCCCCGGCCATCCTCGACCAGCTCAAAGCCTCGCGCCTGGCCACTGAAGCCACCTACTACCGCCGGCAACTTTCGTTCGCTCTGATGGACCTCACCCTGCACACGCAAATCCATGCCACCAACGCCGACGAAACGCTGCCGCTCTCCAATCTCGTCTTGAGCGACGTCTCACTGCCCGTGGCGCCGGACACCGCCTTTGTGGCCTACTTCGGCCACATCATCGGCTATGGTGCGGGCTATTACGGCTATGCCTGGGCCGATGCCATCGCCGCGGATATGGCCACCGTGTTCGAACAATCACCTGACGGCTTCTTCGACCGCACTGCGGGCATGCGCATGCGCCAGGAAATCTACGAGGTGGGCGATTCGCGTGACATCAATGTATCCATCGAAAAATTTCTGGGCCGTCCCCGTTCCATCAACCCCTTCTTGAAAAAGATCGGGATTAATGCGCCGTGAGCGATTGGTCTAATTCTCAAAGCACCTTGCCGGGTTAGCGGTCCCGCTTCAAGGGTTAAAAGTGGGCGCGTCCGTCCGAAATTGCGGTGCGGGCAGGCCGGCAGCGTTGAATAGATTGCAGCCTTCGGGATAATTTACCCACGCGTAACGCACCGCGGTCGGGGCGGCGACCATGTCGCTGTGCACCACCACCGTGTCGCCCTCAATCGTGGCCTCCGCTGGTACAAACTTGCCGTCCGTGCCGGCGATGCTAAACCATTTGAGCGGACCGCCCCGGGTCACCAGGCCTCCGCCGAGATGCGAAAATGTCAGCCGGATTTTGTCCCCCTCCACTGTCAGGGCTTGATATTGCGGGCCCGAATACTCAATGGATCGTCCATAAACATTAGCCAGCGCGATGCGCGCCAGACGGTCGCCAACATCCTGTTTGTTTTTCGGATGCACATTTTTCCGCTCCCCAATGTCCGTGGTCACCGCCATGCCGGTGTTCGGCAGGCTTAAAATCGTGGCCTGGGCCTCGCGCACCAGCGGGTTGTTGCTCTCCGCTTCCTGGCCGGCGAGTTGCACAATATAGAATGGGAAATTACCCTCGTCCCACAGCGTGCGCCAGTCGCGCACCAGCGTCGCCTGCACATGGGGGTACAGCGCCCGCCCGGCCGGTCCACCCACGATGGATTCGCCCTGATACCAGATGGCCCCCCGGATGGCGTAGGGAATGATGGGCGCGATCATGCCATTGTAAAGTACCGTGGCGTTATGCTGGTCTTGAATGGGATCCCGCACCGCCGACACCCGGCGGCGGCGGGCAGCCACCTTGTTCGTGGAACTGCCCACCGAGTTGGTATCGCGCGCCGAAACGTCCTCGGAGCGCGGGGCCGCCACCACCGGCGGTGGATTGGTGCGGAACGCCTCCACCTTGGCGTCGAAACTGTCCAGCATCGGCTTGAGCTGCGGGTCGGTTGCCAGCGCCTCGCGGCGGATCCACGCCTCCGCCGTGCTGGCCCCAAAGGCCTCCGTGATGATGCCCACCGGCACCTTGATGTCCCGTTGCAAATCCCGCGCAAAGAAATAGCCGACGGCGGAAAACCCGGGCACAGTTTCCGGCGAACAGACGAACCACTGCCCTCCCACCCGGTTGGTCGGGGCATAAGTTTTGGCAAAAGCCCCGGTGAACATGCGCAGGTGCGGGTAATGCGCGGCCGCGATTTCTAAATCCTCGTTGGTGACACCCGCAAAATACTTCACCTTTTTGGAAACGCTAAAATCCATGTTGGACTGGCCCGCAGCCAGCCAGACCTCACCGACCAGCACGTCCTCAAGCTGAATGGGTTGCGCGGTCTGCGATCCGGTTACCGTCAAATTGCGGCTCTCGGCGGAGGCCGTGAGCGGGGCCAGGTCCACGCGCCAATGGCCATCCGTTCCGGCGGTGGTGGTGGCCTCTTGGCCGGCGAATGCCACCGTGACGCGTTCACCGGGTTCGGCCCAGCCCCATACCGGCACTTTTAGGTCACGCTGCAATACCATGTGACTGGTGAAGGGACTGGCGAGCTCCACCGTGGCCCGGGCGGAGAAGGCTGCGAGCATCAGGGCCGTCAACCAGCCGGTCGCTTGCCATTGGGCGGTCCAAAAAGGTAGTTTCATTGGGTGTGGTGATATTATATCGGATTACCCGAAGGACTGGCTACCACTGGGTTCATTTTTAACCCAGTGATTTTTAACGTGTGGGCGTACTTGCCCGGGGCATTGGCCGGTAGTTTAACCTTCAATCCCGTCCCGTCCCGGGTAAATTCACAGTTGCCCGTGCTGCCGAGCAACTGGACGGTTTGTACCTCGCCGTCAATGGGTCCCCCTGCGTTCAGGGAGGTGATCGTCACCTCACCCGCCGGCCAGTTGCCAATCATGATGGCATAGAGCGCATCGCCCTTGACCGTGAACCGTATACTCTCACCTTTGGCCCCACGACCACCACCTTCGCCGAACGTCACCCAGTTGTGCGTGTCATAAATTGCCTCGCCATTGACCCGCAGCCATTCGCCAATGGCCAGTAACGTCGCGCGAATTTCCGGTGCCAGCGTGCCGTCGGCTTTGGGCGAGAGATTCAAGAGCAACGTGCCATTTTTACTAACAGTGTCTGCCAGTTTACTGATGATGGGCGCGGCCCCGCTCACCCGCATATCGCTGGTGTAACCCCAAGTGCTGCCAATGGGTTCATCCACCTGCCACACACCCGTGCGGATGCCGGCCGGGGAACGCGCCCCAATTTTTTCGAAATCAATAATGGAACCAATCGTCTCGGTATTTTTTCCACTCGGCGCGTAAGCCGCTTTCTTCGTGCTAAGGGACACTTCCTTGCCCCATTCGTGAGCGCGATTGTAATAATAGGCCGCAACGCGCAGCTTCAGGGGGTCCAGATAGCGCATGTCCACCCCATTGTCGAACCACAGCATGTCCGGCTGGTACTTGTCGATGAGTTCCACATTGCGGGCGTACCAATCCTCGAGGAATTTTTCGCACGCGGCATCGCTGCGGTCCGCCACATGGTAAAAATCCGCCCATTGAGGATCATACAGGTCGGCGTGCTCACTTTTGAGTTGATCGGCCAGTTCCGGGGCGGGATTGATAAATTGAAAATTTTCGATTCCGTGGTTGGACACACCGAATTTCAAGCCCTGTTTTCGCACCGCCCGGCCTAGTTCGCCGATCAAATCGCGCTTGGGCCCCATTTTCTTCGCATTCACCGGATTGACATCGCTATCCCAGAGGGAAAAACCGTCATGATGCTGGGCCGTGGGAATGACGAAGCGCGCACCGGCTTGCTTGAAAAGCTCGGCCCAGGCATCCGCATCGAATTTCTCACAAGTGAATTGGGGAATGAAATCCTTGTAGCCAAACTTGTCCTGCGGACCGAAATGCTCCGCGTGCCACTGCCGGTCGGCGGCATACATGTGTTTTTCGTACCATTCGTTATGGTGCGCCGGGACCGAGTAAAGGCCCCAGTGCATGAACAGGCCAAACTTTGCCCCCACAAACCATTGCGGCACGCGGTAATTAGCCTTGAGCGAATCCCAGGTGGGCTGGAACGGCCCCGGCGGCAGCGGGGTTTTGATGGCCTCCACCGCGGCCTGAACGATTTCCTGGCGGGTTTCGGGGGCCATGTCATAGCCGGTGCTGGCATTGCCGCCCTCACCCAGAAGAGTATTGTTCTGGGCTGGGAGCAGCGATGGCAGCAGAACGGCTGCCAGGCTTAGCGTCAGCGCAGTTCTCGGCCAATAGTTTAAAATCACGTCGGGTTTCAATTGATTTCCCCCTTTGAGACGTTGAATAACAGACCAAGGTCACAGTCAAAATGAACCGGCGAATAGTCGGGCCTCACCCTTAATTTCCCGTCTTGGCTGGTGCTCATAAAAGAAATATCTGGCAAGGTGTTTACCCTTGCGCTCTTCCAATTCCGCTAATGTGCCGTTTGTGAATGAGGGTAAAATACCCCATGGCAACTACCCCGCGAAACGTTAATCTGCCAGTATGAATCTATTACTCATCTTGGTCGTCCTCCTCTTGTTGTTCGGTGGCGGCGGTTATTATTATGGCGGTCCCGCTATGGGCGGCGGCGGCGTGGGCCTGCTGCTCTTGGTTTGCCTGGTGATCTTTTTTGCCGGCGGATTCCGCACCAAAAGTTAACTTGCCGCTTTGCTTTTCAGCAACTCCCACACCCGCAGGGATTCAGTAACCCCCCAGGCTTGGGCATCGCAGCCTCGCTGGGTGTGCGGCACATCCCCATCGAGGATTTCCGGGAGTTGACCAATGCAGCCGGTGTCCAGCATGGTTTCGGCACTCCCAATATAAGCTTTCGCCGCTGCCACGGCGGCCGGCGAAAAGTCCCAGGCCACCGCCAGCGCTTCGCAGAAGACCGGGAAGGTCCAGGTCCAGGCGGTGCCATTGTGGTAGGCCGGCTTTCGGCGGGTGTCCTCATCGCCTTCGTAACGCGGCCAGTAAGGGTTTTTCGGGTCGTTCAGGAGGTGCCAGTCGTTGGCATAAATGGGCAGCGGCGTTTGCACAGGCAGCGGGGCCAGCGTGCGCAGCGCCCCGGGCACCACCAGATATTTTTGCGCGGCCGCCACGCAGCGTTTGGCGCGTTCACCCGTCACAAGTCCAAGGCTCACGAGGAATAAACAATTGCTGCGCAACGCATCGCTGACCACCGCGTCCCGCGCGATCACCCGGGAGCCGCCCATCAAAACATCCGCAAACCAGCCCGGCCCTTCCAGCCAGAATAATTTGTCCAGCGACACCATCGCGCGATCGGCCAAATCCCGCCATGGTTTCTGTTCCGCCTCCGGACTTATTTTCGCCACCTGCTGGAGCAGGCGGATCCACAAGGCCTGGATTTCCACCGGATAACCCTCCCGCGGCGTGCCAGCCGGATAATTCGTATCCATCCAGGTAAAGTGGCTGGGGCTCCAAATCAAGGCCGAGTCCGGATCGGCATGAATGCCGTTGGGAGTTCCCGCCAGGTAATATTTGGCGATGCTTTGCAGCACATCCGCCACCGTGCGCTTCGCGTCATCCACCGGGGTCTGGTAAAATTTCGGGTCAGTTTCCGCCAGCATTTCGCACACCATGCCAAACCACAAGGGCGC
The DNA here is from genome assembly GCA_903936645.1 of uncultured Verrucomicrobia subdivision 3 bacterium. Taxonomy (GTDB): domain Bacteria; phylum Verrucomicrobiota; class Verrucomicrobiia; order Limisphaerales; family UBA11358; genus UBA11358. The sequence goes on along the minus strand of CAIZWI010000390.1, from coordinate 40,651 downwards.
GTCCGAGGTGTCGCGATTGGAAACATCATTCCCATGAATGGTGTTGGGCAGGGTGCCCTTGTCCTCAAAGCGGGCAAAGGTGAGCAGCAGTTGTTTGACTTCCGTCACCAGGCCGGCGGCGAGCAGGCCCCGGGCGCAGATCAACGAATCCCGGCCCCAATCCAAAAACCACGGATAACCGGCAATGACCGTTTTGCCACTATCGCGACGCACGACATACGCTCCCGCAGCGCGCTTGAGCCGTTCGCCCCAATCCTCGGCCGTGGCCTTGCCCCGCTTGGCATGGGCTTTCAGGCGGATTTCCGCGGCCGTGGCCTCGGACAGTTCGGCCGTCACAACCAGCGCCACGTCCGCGCCCTTGGCCAGGGGCAGCTCAAACCAGCCGGGACTATAGGCATCCCCGCTGCCGGTTTGGCCGCGCGTTTGCTCCACCGGATGTGGAATGTTCTCGCACCATTCCGGCTCCGCATGGTAAGTGCCGCTGCTCGCAGCAATGCGCAATTGCCGGTCCGGTGCGGGGGTGAAGGCGAATCCCGGTTTGTTATCCAGGGCATGCGTGCGGCTGGCAAAATGATAATCAGCGCCGGCATTCCGCCTGGTCTCGCTGTGGAAGTTCCGGTCTTCAATATCAAAGCGCACGGTCAACCGTACATCCTTGTCCGCCGGCAACTGCTTGCCCACGGCTTTAAATTCACTGGGCCGGTGGAAATGAAAAATGGTCGTGTTGCGTCCGGGCACCATGTCCGCCAGCAATTCAATCTCCACCGTGCGACCGTTGCCCGCTTGGGCGATAAAACGCCAACTTGCCGGCGCGCCCGCTTCAAACCCCGCGAGGTTTTTTAAGTCCAATGCCGAGATGAAACCGTCGGCATTGACCCACGCGCGCATCCGTTTGACAAACACATGCCGGTCCACCGGCACCGCGGGGTTCAGGTTGGCCCCCAGCACACAATCATATTTGGACTGCACCCGACCCAAATCCACGCCCAGGCGGGCCATGCCCCCAATCCCATTGGTCAAGAGCACCAAGTCATTGGCGTGGTCCGCCGGCGCGAAGCTGGCCGGCCACGGTTCCATCGCCAGAAAGCGAATCGCCGCCCGCACGGGTTGGGCACTCACATCCTGCCGCTGCAACACCAGCGTCGCGTCCGCCGGCGTTTGGCGCGGCGCAAAAAACGCCAGGTGCCGGCCACCCGCCGCGATGGACTGCACATGCTCCCGTTGCGAACCGGATTCCAAACGCGCGCGGAACGGGCTGCTATCGGTAACCAGCAACCAGTGACCGGGCGGCACTGGCGTGATCCGCCGGGTATCCACCAAGGACCAGGTGATGACCGGGCAATAGATTTTATTTTCCAGCGCGGCGGTCAGGGCTTCCGCCAGGGACCCGGGGTCGGTCGAACTCGCGAGGTGGCTCGCGGCGGCCAGCAAATCTTCCGCGCTGCGCTCCACCTGGCCCGCCAGCCAGCGCCAGTCGGGTTCTTGGATCGCTTCAATGGGCAGGACTGATTGCAGCGCGGTCAGCGCCCAGGCAGCCTGGGCCCGGGTGCGCCGGTACGTTTCGCCATTCAGCCCGGCCGGAATGGGGCCGGCGGCCAAACAGTGGCACGCTCCCGGCAGGAGATTAAACGAGACTTGCTGGTTGTCCCGCGTGCCCGCCGGCAGCGGCTGGCCCAGCAGATCCACATTGAAGGCCGCCATTTTTTCGGGCAATTGCGCCAGCGGCAGGGCCAGCGAGTGCGCCTGGGTGATGTCGGTGTTCACCAGCACCAGCACCTGGTCCAAGCCTTCGGCGGAAGTGCGCAGCAGCGCATAGACCGGGGAGTTCACCGGGCTGAGCCGGGTCAGTTTGGCCCCATCAAAAAAAGCGGGATGGTCGGTCAGGAGCTGGTTGAGCTGGGCCAGTTCCACCACAATGTTATCCGCACTGCCCCAATTCAGGCCAGTGTTGCCATGAACCCGGATTTTTTCCGCCGCCAGCCATTCCACGCCGCAAGTGAACCCAAAACCGCCGCTCGGGCTCGTCAGTCCGCACAAACGGTTGCGCATCAGCGACCAGAGCCGGCCGCGTTCCGCCAGCCGGCTGTTATCATGCGTTTCGCTGTAATGCACGTACGCCCCAATGTGCGCGCTCTGCTGGTTGGCGTAATCCAGGTAGCCAGCCACTTCGGCCCCGGAGTAATTTTGGAATAACTCAGAATAGGCCCATTGCATCCCGCCCTCGGTGAGCAGTGCTTCCGTCGCGGACCAGGCCCCGCCGAGACCTTCCAGCAGGAAAATCGCCTCCGGAAATTCATTGCGCACGCGGGCAATAATGTATTGCCACGCCGGCACCGGAATTTTGTAGCCGGCATCGCAGCGGAACCCGTCCACCCCGCGCCGGCAGCACACCAGGAGCGCGTCGGCGATGATGTCCCACAATGCCACGCTATGCTGCTCCAATTCCACCAAATCCTCCCAAACCGTGCCCCACGCACCAGGGCTGGCAAACTCGCCGTTCGATTGCTTGAGGAAAAATTCAGGGTGCGTTTCCTGCAAGACGGAACCCCAGCCGGTATGGTTGATGACAATGTCGATGAACACCCGCGCCCCCAGCGCGTGGGCCGCGTGGGTCAATTCCACAAACTGGTCCACCCCCGTGGTGCGCTTGTCAAATTCCACCAGAGCAGGGTCAATCGCCGTAAGGTCCAGAGCCGCATACGGACTCCCCAACCGCCCGAAGCGCGCATACGTGGTGGGCGTGGTATGAATGGGCAGCAGATGAATGATGCGGCACCCCAGGCGCTGAACGATGTGTGGTAACTGGCGGGTGAGGTCGCGTAATTTGCCCGAGGGCGGCAGGGTGGCGTAGCCTTTGGCTTCCAGTGCGGTGAGCTCGGCCTCCAGCCGGTCATCCTTGGTTGTCGCCAGGGATTTAGTCTCGCCAAAGAGCCGCGTGAAAGCGCAATAGATCGTGTTCGCCGTGCGGCAAAAATCCGGGTGGACACTCAGTCCCAGATCCGGTCCGGCGGGCCAGTGCTGCCAGCCCTGGGGGTCCAGCAAATAGGCTTTGGCTTTGAAATAACCGGTTTCCGTCACCGGCAACACCAGTTCCCAGCCGTCGGCGGTGGGAACCATGGGTAAATCCTGCCAGGAAGCACCGGCCCCTTGCGCGCCGCCGGCATGGGCGGCGATGATTTCCTGGCGCACCACGGCGGCGCGGCCCAGGTTGGTCCGCAAGCGGGCTTGCCAGCCCGCCTGACGGCCTGATTTTTTACCGTCGATTAATTGAAAACGGACCGAGTCCCCCACGAAACGCACAAGGCGTTCGCCCGGGGCCGGAGTCATTACTGGTATGGGTTGCTCCACGAACCAACCTTGTACCACGAACCCGTCCAGAGACAAAGCAAAAGCGGAGTTTTTACTTTGTCTGGCTGAATAACATGAACAAACGCGGGCCGCGCGGGGTGCTCAGCGCCCAGGCCTTTTCCTGCTCCGTGGTGGGAATGGCCAGGCCATCGGCGTGCGCGTCCTTGGCCGGCTGGCCATCCACCAGCAGCATATAATGGTGGGTGCAGTTGCCCGGCAGATTGTTGAGGGTCAATTGCCAGACCCGGCCGCTCGCGTCCAGTTCCAGGGGCACGGCCTGCCAGTCGCTGAAGGTGCCGATGACCGCCACTGACTGCGGCGGCGGTGCCGCGGGATCCGCCGGTTCCCAGCGGAACACTTTGCTGAAGGTCAGGGATTTTTTCGGCACTGGAGCCGCGCCGTTATAGGCATTCAGGGGGGACATTTTATTTAAACTTAAAACCGCTTACAGTTCAAAGGTGGCGTCCAAAGTGACTGTGGCATTCAATAGCCGGGAGATCGGGCAGCCCGCCTTGGCGGCCGCGGCGATGGTTCGCACTTTGGCTTCCTCCGCGCCGGGGATTTTGGCGGTCATCGTCAGGTGCGATTCGGTCACCGTAAACCCGGCGTCCGTTTTTTCCAGGGTGATCGCGGCACGGGTATGAATGGCGGCCGGCGTAATCCCCGCTTTCCCCAGCTCCGCGGCAAAGGCCATGGAAAAACACCCGGCGTGCGCCGCCGCGATCAGTTCCTCGGGATTGGTGCCCACGCCATTTTCAAAGCGCGTGCCAAAGGAATACTGCGTTTCTTTGAGCACCCCGCTCTCCGTGGAAATACTGCCTTTGCCATCTTTCAAACCGCCCTGCCAGACTGCCGCTGCCGTGCGTTTCATAAATCGTTCAATTCGTTCGTTTTGTCCCGGCGGGAATTCACCCGGACCCCAGCCACAGTAACGCGGCCGCGCGAATTTCTCAAGGGGCCACGCAAAAATAGCCGCGCACTCCCTTCCCGCCCACCCTTTCAATTTGAAAGCGCTTCCCGCACCCGTTACCTTGTCCCGCATGTCTGTTCGCCCCACCAATTTGCTGGCCCTGGAAAAATCCCCCTACCTGTTGCAGCACGCCCACAATCCCGTGGACTGGCATGCTTGGAATGCCCCTGCCTTCGCCCTCGCCCGCGCCGAGAACAAACCCATTTTTTTGAGCATCGGTTATTCCACCTGCCATTGGTGCCATGTCATGGAGCGCGAAACTTTCGAGAGCACGGCGGTGGGCCAGTATCTCAAGGAACATTTTATCAGCATCAAGGTGGACCGCGAGGAGCGGCCGGATGTGGATAAAATTTACATGACCTTCGTTCAATCCACCACCGGCTCTGGCGGCTGGCCCTTGACGGTGTTTTTGACCCCCGAATTGAAGCCGTTTTACGGCGGCACCTACTTTCCGCCGGAAAACCGCCACGGCCGGCCCGGATTTTTACAAATTTTAACGCAAATTAATGAAGTCTGGCAATCCCGCCAGGGGGAGGTGATCGCCTCGGCCGAAGAAATGCATGCGCGCTTGGAACTGGCCACTCAGACGGTCTCGGGTTCCGGCCTGCTCACCGCCGACCTGCTGCAACAGGCCGGCCGGGGTTTTAAAGGCCTGTATGACCCCGCATTCGGCGGCTTTGGGGATGCCCCTAAATTCCCCCAGCCTAGCATTCCCTCCGCGATTCTGCGGTATGGCCGGCGCTTTCAAGACCCCGAGGCCATCCGGATGGTCTTAAACACCTGCCGGCACATGGCCGCCGGCGGCATTAATGACCAGCTCGGCGGTGGCTTTGCCCGCTACTCCGTGGATGCCCAATGGCTCGTGCCGCATTTCGAGAAGATGCTCTATGACAATGCCCAGCTGGCGCAGTTGTATTTGGATGCCCACTTGCTCACTCCGGTCGCCCAAGCCCAGCCCGGCCCCCCGCACGCCGACGTGGCGCGGGCCATCCTCGATTACGTATTGCGCGACATGACGCACCCGGCGGGCGGGTTTTATTCCGCCGAGGATGCCGATAGCGAAGGGCAGGAGGGTAAGTTTTATTGCTGGACCCGCACCGAATTGGCGGGGCTGCTCAGCCCGGACGAATTTAAAGTCGTGGCCCGCCACTATGACATTACGGAGCCGGGTAATTTCGTGGATCATAGTCATCCTTCGCCGTTGCCAAATTTGAATGTTCTAAGTGTCGTGGACCCTCTTTTATCCCCTGAAGAACGCGTCACCCTGGTGGCGGCAAAAGCCAAGATGTTCGCCGCCCGCGCCAAACGCGTTCGTCCGCATTTGGATGATAAAATCCTCTCGTCTTGGAACGGCCTGATGCTCGGTGCCTTCGCCCGGGCTTACGCGGTTTTGGGTGATGAAAAATACCGCGCCGCCGCCGAACGAAATCTGGCCTTTATTCAGGCACAATTGTGGTCCCCGCCCGGTGCCACGGGCACTGGCACCTTATACCACCGCTGGCGCGCCGGGGAGCACGACCAGGTGCAATTATTGGAGGCCTATGCCTTCCAACTCTCCGGTGTTCTGGAACTATACGAGGCCACGCTGGCCCCGGCTCACTTGGATTTTGCCATTGCCCTGGCCGAGGCTCTGTTGGAGAAATTTTTCGACCCGGAGCACGGCGGCTTCTGGCAAAGTGGGGCAGGGGCCAGTGATTTGATTTTGCGGGTGAAGGACGATTACGATGGCGCGGAACCCTCCGGCAATTCCGTGGCCACCTTGGCCCTCCTCAAGCTGGCAGCCATCACCGGGCGCGACAAATTTCGCTTTCCGGCCGTGGCCACCCTCCATTGTTTTGCCGTGCGCCTGACCAAGGTGCCCCAGGCTGTGCCGTTTCTTCTCCATGCCCTCGATTTCTGGCTGGATGAACCCCGCCGGGTGGTGATTACCGGCGATCCGCAAACGCCTGCTGCCCAAGCGCTCATCCGCGCCACTCATTCCGTCTACCAACCTAACAAAGTGGTGCTCGGCAACCAGGGAGCAGCGGAACCCTTCGCCTTGACCCTGCCTGCACCGGCTGGACCGCTGGCATATGTGTGCACGGGAACTGCCTGCCAGCCGCCCACGAATGAACCCGGGATGGTGGCCGCGGGTTTGGCGTGAATGGGGCGCGCTCCTCAATGGGAGCCTTCGGTTCGGGAAATGTCCCGTTGTAGTCAGTCTGGGCAAAAAATGCGGTTTTCTCGGGCCTTGTCTGCTCAAAAGTGCCGGTTTTGGCCGTTTTTGAACATGGCACGCAGGTTGCGTTCTCTCGTTTAAAAATCATAGAACTACCGGCCTGGTTGCAAGCGACACCCACGGTGGCCCGTGGGCTTTTGACCCAGGCCGGTCAGGGTTCTCGCATTATTCCACATGAAACGGATCGGCATTCTCACGGCGGGCGGTGATACCCCCGCCCTTAACGCCACCATTCACGGGGTCGTCACCCGGGCCAATCAGCTCAAAGTGGAGGTGATTGGGCTGATTAAAGGCTTCAATTGTCTGTTCAATCCCCGCGTGCCGCACGTGCAATTGAACCCACTTTTTCAAGCCATTCCTGAACTCGATCCGACCAAGGGCGGCACGCTGATTGGGTCCTCCCGCGATTTTGTCGACCCCGAAAAAACGGAGGATCTGGATATGGTGGTGTCCCGGCTTAAGCAGCTCGGGATCGAAGGACTGATTTGTGTGGGCGGCGATGGCACGTTGAACGGCCTGCAACCGCTGGCCGAGCGTCTGCCGGTGGTTTTGGCGCCCAAGACCATTGATAACGATTTGGGCTTGAATTACGCCAGTGAACCCGATGAATGGGTCCGGGCGGCCGATCCCACCTCGCGGACCGGCTATCGTTACAAACAATCGGAGTCGCGCGCCGTGTTTGATCTGAACCACATCATTAACTACGTGACCCCGGGGTATGCCACCTCAGTCTTTGTCTCCGCGGGCGGGGTGGAGCGCATTCGCACCACGGCCGAAAGCCACCGCCGGATCGCCATCATTGAAGTCATGGGACGGCATTCTGGATACATCGCCCTGGGGTCGGCTTACGGTCAGCCGGATATTATTCTTGTGCCGGAGATCGCGCCCGATTTGGAGTTGCTCGTGGCCCAGGTGAAACATTTGTATGATTTGCAGAAGAACGTGGTCATTGTGTGCGGCGAGGGCATCGTCGATGAGCAGGGCCGGGAACTAGGCGCGGAATCCAAATCCACCGACCCCGCCGGCAATTTGATTTTAAGCGGCGCGGCGGAAGCCTTGCGGGCCAAGCTCATCCAGATGATCGGGGATAAATATTTTCAACTCTATCGCCGGGGCGATTCCGCCAAGGAGGCAATCTTCACCCGCAAAGTGGGGCATACCCAGCGCGGCGGCCGGCCGATTCTTTTCGACCGCTTTTATGCCGCCATGCAGGGCGCCAAGGCGGTCGATCTGCTGGTGGAGGGACGCAATAACGCGGTTTCCATCCTGCAGTACCATTCTTCCCGGGGCTTTTATGTGGAGGGTTACGATGCCAACCGGTTTCGCGATCGCTGGGGCTTGATTCATGCCCGAAAAATGCATCCCTCGCTTTACGATCCCAAACTGATGAAGCCATCCAAACTGGGGATCGAATATCTCCTGCCCATCTTCACCGACGCCATTGGCTTGGACGACATGGAACATATGCGCCGGACGCTATTTGCCGCCGGCAACCTGTCGCAACCGTATCATTCCATCAATACGGATGTCCACAAACGCATCCGTTATCTGACGGGGGCATTGGCCAAATAATCCACCCCTGGTTCGCACCGCTCCTCAAGCCTTGGGGCTAATGAATGGGGGGACAGTTTCACCGAACCCTGAAACCAGCGGTTGCGCTTTTACCAAGGGGATGGCGGCAATGGATTTGCTGCCATCCCTTTGGTCAACCGGTCAATCGATATAAGTGCGGGGTTCCTGCTCGTGGTGCGTCTCGTTTTCCGCGTGACCCGTTTCTGAATGCACTGGTTCATGGGCCGTGGAGTCGCACGGAACCGTTTCAACTGCTTCGTGGGTCACCGGTTCGGGGGGCAGGGGTTCGCGGAAATTTTGATCGCGTTGCCCGGGTTGGCTGGCTTCCCGCGGCGCTTGTTCCCGCTGGTTTTGGTCGCGGTGCGACTGCTCCCGTTGCTCGCGCGGTTCTCGTTGTTCCCGCTGTCCGCCTTGTTGGCGGTTGCCCTGGTCCCGATTACCTTGAAAACGATTGCCTTGGTCCCGGCCACCTTGCTGGCGGTTGCCCTGGTCACGATTCCCCTGATCGCGGTTGCCCTGATCACGGGAGTCCCGTTGGTCCCGCTGATTGTATTCGCGAGGGCCATTCTCCCGGGGGCCATTTTCGCGCGGGGAGTTTTCCCGGGGATCATCCCGGCGGGTGCGCGGTGCCAGATTCTGAAACTGCCGCAAAGCCCGGCGGAGGGATTCAATTTCCCGTTCGTCCGTCAACTTCTGGCGTTCCGCCATCTCCACCAGTTCCAATACCTCATCCATCTGATCCAGCGCATCGCGCAAGGCATCGACGATTTTGGTGATTTCCTCAATGGCTTGCGTGACCGCCGAGGCGGCGGCTGGGCGGAAAGGCGGCCGGGGCGCCACATAAGGCGCGGGCGCGGGGCGCGCCGGTGCGGGCGGAATGAAAGCGGGCTTGATCGGCGGGGGGCGTGATTCGACGGGCTGCGGAGCGGAAACTTCGACCGGCTCCGGTGCCACCGCCACAATCGGCTCCGCCGTTTCGGGGGCCGCGGGGGCTTCCACAAAATTGTCCTGCGGCTCCTGGGTGGCCGCTTCCGCCGGGGCGGGGGTTGCTTCCACCGCTGGGCCATTCGCTTCGTGGCCGGTTGGAGATTCTTCCATATCCTGGGGGGTTTCGGTGAACTCAGCCTCCTCGTGCGGTTGTCCGGCATCGGGTTCGGGCTCACCTCCGGCCGCGTGAACGGGCGGGATATTGGTGTTCAAGGGTGTGGTGCGACGTGGACCGCGGGACCGACCGCGACCACCACGACGACCACGACGGCGATTGGCTCCCAAACTTTTGGGAGCATCGGGCCGTTTGCTTTCAACTGGTTGTTCCTCTGGAGACATTCCGGAGAGAGAATGGCTTGCCCGCGCGCAAAAGCAAAGGCCAATTATTTGGCGGGGGCCGTCCCGTTGGGTTTTTGCACGAACAAAGCCAGCGAGGCCGTAAAGCCGTGCAGGTAGTTTTTCTCACCGACCGGGCCAATTTCGCCATTGCAGAAAAAGCCCGCCAATCCCAGCGGTCCGAGGCAGCGCTGGATGATTTCCGCGTCATGATTGGCCCGGCCAAACAAATGCTGGCCCCGGCCATTGCAGCAGCACAGGCAGCCACCATACACGGTGGCCCCGGCTAATTTTTCCTTCGAATGCCCCAGCAATTCGGTCATGTCCTCCGTGGCCGCCGCCGCGTCGCGCCGCTGAAACTGCATGGTTTGGCCGGTCCGGGGCATGGCCCCCACCGCCAGCACCCCGGACTTGGGGTCGCCGCCAATTAAATTACGCACTAAAAAATCCCCGCGATGAAACTCCTCCAAATACTCATTCACCACCAGCCCGATGAACAGATTGCCCTGCGCTTTGCGCTGTTCATCCGGGGGAAGCTTTTGAAACGTTTCCGCCAGCACCGCGTAAGCCGGCCGGTTGCCAATGTTGTGAATCAAGTTTTGTTCCACCCGGGTCAGCGTCCACGTTTCGCCGATCGGCGTGCAGCCTTGGGAAATCACACCGGTCAGGGTAACCTCCCCCCCCACGGCAATCGCCACGCCACCCTCTTCAAACACCTCGCCATTCAGGTAAACCTGGGTCAGTGGTTCCGGAAAATTGCCGCTCGCCAGTCCGCCAAATACCGGCCGGCCGGCAAAGGCCTGGTTCCAAGTGCGAATCCAGCTTTCCGAATCCATGTGGAACGGATCCACAAAGGCCAGCCAGCCATTAATTGTATTGGGATGCACGCCCGTTTCCGTGGCCCAGTAATCCGGATCGTTCCCGCTGGCCTCCTCCACTTGCTTTTGCGAAAAATAAATGCCCTTCAACCCCGCGCCCGGAAGGGAATAGAGGGCTAACACCAGGCCGGAGGAGTTTTCCAACTCCTCTTCACCCGAAATCAAACCGTGGCTGGAACAGCCCACCAACAGCGGGATCCGGGCATGCACCCGCAATACTTCCAAAGCCTCGGCGGCATGCGGGAAAAAATTGGGACACATGAATACCAGCCCCAGCGAGACCTCGGGAGCCAGCAGTTGCGCCCGGAGATTTTCCGCCCATTGGCGCAGACCGTCATCGTCAAATTCCCCGGTCCAGTGCGCCACGACTGAATATTCAGTTTTCACAATGTTATTTTAACCATGCCACAACTTTCTCGCCGGACCAAATGTCTGCCACTTTCTGCCGCTCGCGGGCGGCCGCAAATTGGGTTCCCCGCACCAATATTTCGGGAATGAGCGGCCGGGTATTATAGTTGGAGGCCATCACAAACCCATAAGCTCCCGCGCTCAAGAGTGCCAGATAATCGCCCTCGCCCACCCGGGGCAGGGGCCGGTCCTTGCAAAAATAATCGCCGGACTCGCAAATGGGACCCACCACATCGGAACTAATCCGCGCCCCGCCTTTTTTCGCCAGCGGCACGATTTCGTGAAACGCGTCGTAAAAGGCCGGCCGGATCAAATCATTCATGGCCGCATCCACAATGACAAAGTTTTTCTGCCCCGTGCGCTTCACATACTCCACCCGCGTGACCAATACGCCCGCATTGCCCACAATAAAGCGGCCGGGTTCAATCAGGATGCGCAGGCCCAGCGGTTGCAGCAAGGGCAGCAGCTTTTCCGCATAAAGCGCCGGGGTCAAAATCCCCTTGGCTGACGGGGAGGACCACCATTGGCGCGGTCCGCTGTCCAGCGCGGTTTTATAGACGATCCCCAATCCTCCCCCCGGACTGAAAAATTCCAGTTTGTATTTGGCCGCCAGTTTTTGCACCAGGGGGGTGACCTTGGTTACGGCCTGTTCGTACGGCTCCACATGGGTCAGTTGCGACCCGATGTGCATTTGCACGCCGCGCAACCAGATGTTTGGCAGTTTGCTGGCGCGCGCGTACACCGCCTCCACCTGCTCAAATTGAATGCCGAATTTATTTTCGTAAGTGCCCGTGGTAATCTTGGCGTGGGTGTCCGCTGCAATGTTGGGGTTCACCCGCACCGCGATGGGGGCGCGTTTTTTCAACCGCCCCGCCACCCGGTTAATGCGCACGATTTCCGGCTCGCTCTCCACGTTGAAAGAGTAAATGCCTTTGCGTAACGCAAACTCGATTTCCGCCTCGGTTTTGGCCACGCCGGCAAAAACGCATTTCCGGGGATCGCCGCCCGCCGCAATCACGCGCTGGAGTTCCCCGCTGCTGACCACATCAAACCCGCTGCCCAAATTGGCCAGCACTCGCATGACCGAGAGGTTGGAATTCGCCTTCATGGCGAAACAAACCAAATGATCCAGCGGCGCCAGGGCCTGATCCAACTTTTGAAAATGATCCGTCAGGGTGTTTTGGGAATAGACATAAAACGGCGTGCCAAATTTTTCGGCGAGCGCCGCCAGTTCCACACCTTCGCAAAAGAGGTGTTTGCCAACATATCGAAAATCATGCATTGCTTTGCCAGTATAAGGATTTCCGCGCGAAATTCAATGGTTTATCCACCGGAGCGAAGGCCGCGCTGGCGGTGCGCCAAAGTCTTTCCCACCCCCTGGCTTGGCCCTTGAAAAGTACTGGAACGTCCCGACCGGCGACCGCTGCTTCCCCGACCGCCTGCGGGCGTTAGGCAAAGCGGCCGTTTTAGTTTACGCTCAATTTTTTGGTCGGACCGACTCGGACTTAGTCGGACCGTGGGGTGGGACCAGCGGCTGGGGTCTCGGGTCTGGGCCGGATCGGCGTGGCAACCGGTAGGCGAAGTCGCCAGCCCCACGCTTTGCGAACCGCCGCGCCACCCAGGATGTCCACCGGATCTTCATCTCGGCCGCATGCAACCGGGGAAGGTGGACATCCGCTGTCCAGGGTCCCCAAAAAGTCAAAATACTTTTAAACAGCAAAGGGTCGCCCAGGGAAGAGTTTATGGCCGGATAAGCGGGTAAAACATGGAAAAGAATTACCCGCCAATCGCACAAATCCCTCGAATAACCCCACCCGGACCTCTGACCCATTTGTGTCATACCTGCGATTCGTGGGCCAACTCCGGCTTCCCGGTCCCTCGGTCCAACCTGCCAAAGCCTTAGGGTGAAGCCCCGGGTAGCGCGCCCTCACCTCCTCACTACCCGGAAAGGCAGGGATACACCCAAGGCAACATCCCCCCGAACAACCAGCCCCGCTCAAGCGTTGGCCTGCAGCGGCCGCCGGCGTGCCAACCCGGTTTGCAAGCCCGGGTGCATTTTTGGCCAAAACCGCCCCTTCCGAACCACGCCGGCCTCGTTCGCCAGGTTGCAAAATTAACCAAAAACAGGTAATTCCTGCTGGTTGCGTTTTATGGCGATTTTGCGGCGAGCCAATGGGAAATTAGGAATGCGGAAACCAGCCTCCGCACCAGGTCGGGCTTTCGACCCAATAGCCTTCCCAGTAGCTCCGTTTGACAAAATCCTGCCGCCAATTTATACTCATCAAGAGAGTTGTTTTGCCCGGGGGATGTTCCGACCATCCCCCTGGCGGGCCAGCGGGTTCGGCTGGGCGCTTTGGCCCGCCGACGGTTCTTTGACATTTCCATTCGCCCCCGGGTCAATCCGGTTTAAACAAAGTTAATCCGGGCTATTCCGGTTTTAATAAAAATAAAAAAAGGCCAGCCCGCCAGCAGTCTGAGCACCCCTGCCCACGCCCCCATCTGCCATAACTGCCAGCCAAACCGCCACCTCCCCGGAGGGGTGACCGATAACTTCAGCAAAATCCAAGTGAATCGCACCTAATCGTGCCTTTGCCAAAGTTTGCCATCGCCATGGCCGGTGGACTTGGTCGGTTCCCTGCCGTCCAGCGCTGTAAAGCCCCTCCCTAACCGGTAAAACCATGGCAAGTCATTGAAAATCAATCGACTGCATCATATCCCAGAAAAATCCCGTCAAGTCCCGTCCAGCCCCCCCACGGCCTTACGTCCGGTTCGGCTGCCGGTCCCACGAAATATTGCAAAATCCTTCATGTGCAACGTTTTGGTTAATTTGCATTGCGGCTGCAATATCCCACCCTGTTGGCTGGTTGATTTAGTCTAATTTTTTCCTCCCCAAATTAACTAAATTTGGTCAAAATTAACCAAATTATAGAAAAGTGCGTTAAAATTGGTTGTGGCATCTAACCTGCTGTTGATTTAAGGGATTTGAGACAAGCCCAAAAGCAATTGAGATTGGTCCTGGTAAAAGCGCTGCGCAAGTGCTGGCTTACTGTTCTGCCTTGGGCGTGTTTGCTCGCTTGTTTTTTTTCCACTACCTCGGCCTGGGCGGCCACCAACGCTCCCCAAACCCCAGGCGACTCACGATTGGCTGCCTTGGCGAATCTTGGTTCCACCCTCCAGGTGAATTCCGCAAATGACTTTGCCGTGGGCATAAGTTCCCGCGACAGTTGGGGAAAATTCGCCGTAAAGGTAATGCCTTCCGGGGATCAAACTCCGCCGCCGGCCGCCGTGGCACCACCCACCCTTGCCTCCTCATTAAATTTGAACCTGCATTTGGTGGGCGTTTCGGCCCCGCCCGTCTTGAACTATTCCCAGCCAGTCATCGCTCCGGATGCCCTTGATTTGAGCTTGGTCACCACGCCCGCCTCAACCGGGCAGGATCGGGTTTCCAAGCGGAGTTCGGCTCCGGGCAACCCGCTCAAGTGCCTTGGTCTTGGCCGTTTCTGCAACCAACAGATCGACCCGGCGCAGTTGAAAACTTCGACTTGCAACTGCCAAAATCAGCAATGGACCCAGGCCCTTGATAGCACCGCTGGTGCTTTTGCCTTAAACAACATCGCCGCGAGTATCAACCAAGGCAAAGGGCCGGCCGGCATCTATCAATTTTGCAATCAGCCTGGCTCCAGCTCGATCACGCCGGCGGATTTGATGAATTTGGGAAATCTCAGTCCGGCGGTGGCCCTGAAGTTCTGGCAGCTCGCCCATGTTGTCGATGGGAGCAAATCGGCTCCAAATCAAGATGGCTCTGGCGGTGAACGGCTCAGCGCCAGCGTCGTCGTCTGCAAGAATCTTAACAGCCCCTATCTGTTCCTGAATATTCTGGATCAATGGGGTGATGGCGAACAGAATTTTGAAACCGCCGTGCTGGCGGTGGATATTGGCAAGGCTCTCCAGCAGGCGTTGATCACCACCCCGGAGCCCTCCCTTTGCCTGACTCTGGGCGGTTTTTTACTTTTAGCCATAGGTGCCAAACGGCGGATGGATCGCCGCGCTTCTGCGGCTCATAAATAAACCGTAATTTGCCCGGCCAAGCCCTCCTTATACGGGGCCGCAAGGCCAGGCACCATCTGTTTTTGTGCCCGGTCCGTGAATTAGCCCTGGCAAATTTCCCGGGCCGTAATGTGGGTCAAGTCCGGCACCGCCCAGTCAGGTTTGTGCGCCTGAAGTTCGGCCAAGGTTGACCCGCCGGTAGCCACTGCCAGCACTTTGGCGTTGATGAACCGTCCGCAGCGAATGTCAAAGGGGGTGTCGCCAATCACCACCACTTCCGCCGGTTTCAGTTGGGGATCCAGCACCCGCCGAGCCCGGTCGAACGCGGCGGCGGCGATGTGGTTGCGGTCCTCACTGTCATCCGCAAATCCCCCGAATGCAAAATAATCCCACAGCCCAAAGCGGCGGAGTTTGATTTCCGCGCCTAATTGGATGTTGCCCGTCAGCAAACCCAGGCAGGGCGGCTGGGGCAGGGCCCTTAGGTCTTTCAATAGTTCGAACACCCCGCGGCACGCCTCTCCCGCACTTTTAGCCACGATGTGATCCAGCCAGAAGACGTAACGGTCAAAAAACTGGCGGAAATGTTCCGGCGTTTCATTGAGGCCATGCAATTTAAAAAATTCCCGCACCAGGCTGACATCGGTGCGACCGGCGAACTTCATTTTTTCCGTGCCGTGGTGGAGATTGAACTCCGTGGCAAAGGTTCGGTTAAACGCCAGCGTCCCCGCCCCGCCCGTGTGGACGAGGGTGCCATCAATATCAAATAATACGAGCCGAACCATGCGCGCATAGCTTACGTGCCGGGCCGGGCGGTGGCAACGTTGTTCCGCCTCCCGTCAGGGGCCTGGGGCATCCGATCCAACTGCGGCTGTTAAACCCACCGCAGGCAGGAAAAACCCGGGCGAGCTGAGCGCTCTATTCCCCGCCCACCCAGTTGTCGGGCAGGCCAGGGGCGGTGCCAGCGGGCCTGCCCCGCAAAAATGCGTGGTGCAGGCTTGCTGCGGCGGGGCAATTTAGGAACATTCCCCCAGGATTGCACCATGATGAACACTTTTTGGTGCTTTTTGTCTGTTGGTTGAAGCGTTTTGCCATTGACGCTGGCAATGAACCCTGAACAATTTTGACGGTTTGGCTATGAAATTAAACATGCCGGGTCTCCGGACTCGTGGACAACACTGGCGCACGCCCTGGTGGGCGCTCGCGGCCAGTCTTTTGCTGTGGGCCAGGGTGGTTTCGGCCACGACATTTACCACGTCGTTGGACCGGGATGCGATTGACTTGGGCGAAAAGGCCACCTTGGATTTGACGTTTGAAGGCGGGGGCCCCCAAGGCACCCCCGCGCTCCCCAATATTCCCGGATTGAGCCTCTCCTATGTGGGGCCGTCCAGCCAGTTTAGTTTTGTCAACGGCCAGACCAGTTCAACCATTACCCACCATTTTAGCATTACTCCCCTGCGGCCCGGCGTTTACACGATTCCCGCCCTGAGCGTGGAAATTGATGGCACCGTTTATAACAGCCAGCCTTTAAAATTAAAGGTTGCCCAACCCAGCGCCCCCAGCCAGGCGGACATGAACTCAGGTTCGGAGGTGGCCTTCGCCAAAGTCGTGATGCCCACGGTGGATCATCTTTACGTCGGTCAGAGCACCTCCGCCGAATTGCAGATCTGGTTGCGCGACGATGTGCAAAACTTCGGCAACTTGCAAATGACCGGGCTCCCGGCCGATGGCTTTAATGTGGGCAAATTAACCGAGCGCGCCCGCCATCGTACCCAGGCCGGCAACCGGGTTTACACGATCATCCCCATTGCCATCCCCCTCACCGCCATTAAAAGTGGCACGCTCACCCTGGGACCCCTCACCGCGCAAATGGTTATTGTCCTCCCGGCCCGGTCCGGCCAGGGTGGCGACCCTTTCTTCCGGCAATTTTTCAATACGGGCGAACAAAAGCAAATCACGCTGACCACCGACACGAATAGTATTGAAGCCCTGCGTTTGCCAGCGAACGCCCCCGCCGGTTTCACGGGAGCCATTGGCCGCTTCAAAATGACCGTGACGGAGGGGCCCACCAATGTTTCTGCGGGCGATCCCATCACCTTGCGGGTGCGTTTGGAGGGCGAGGGGGCCCTCGATGCCGTCAGCCTGCCCGACTTTTCCAACTGGAATGGCTTCAAGAGTTACCCGGCCACCTCGAAAACGGAATATTCCGACCAGCAGGCGCAAGCCGGCGTCAAGACCTTCGAGCAAATCGTCACCCCCCAAAATTCGGACGTGAGAGAATTGCCGGCTTTCTCCTTCAGCTATTTTGATCCGGAATTAAGGGCCTATCAAACACTCAATCAGCCAGCCCTGCCGATTAGTGTGCGTTCCGCTGGCGCGGCCCCGGTCCCCAGCATCGCCGCAGCCAAACCCGCCGCTTCGGAAAATACGGCCGCTCAATCGGATATCTTGCCCCTCAAACAGGGATTGGGGGCGCTGGTGCCCACGCGCGCCCCGCTCCTGCTTCAGCCCGGTTTTCTGGCCCTGCAATGCGTGCCGGTCCTCGCATTTTTGAGCGCCGTGATCTGGCGCCGGCGCGTGGAAACTCTGGCCAATAATCCCCGGCTGCGCCGGCAGCGGGCCGTGGCCCAATTGGTGCAGACGGGCCTGGTGGATTTGCGCAAACTGGCGGCGGATAATAATTCCGAGAAGTTTTTTGCCACCCTCTTCCGCTTGTTACAGGAACAATTGGGCGAACGCCTCGATTGTCCGGCCACGGCCATCACGGAGTCCGTGGTCGATGACCGGTTGAGCACCCTCAAATTGCCCGCCAGCCTCCTTGCCGGTCTGCGCGATTTGTTCCAGTTATGTAATCAGGCCCGGTATGCGCCCGTGCGCGATCCTCAGGAACTGGCCGCGGTGGCGGCCAAATTCGAAGCCTGTCTCCGTGAACTGCAATTGGTGAAAGTATGAAAGCCAGCCGTTTTATTTTGTTTCTTTCCTTGGTGGTTTGGTCATGGATTGTACCGGTGCTTCAGGCGGCCGGGCCGGAATTATCCGGGGGTTTTGACGCCGCTAACAAACTTTATGCCGAAGGCAAATTTGCCGAGGCTGTCCGGGCTTACGATCAATCCCTGCAAGCGGCCGCGTCCAGCGGCACGGCCTCGGCCGCTTTGTTCTTTAACGCGGGCAACGCGGAGTTCAAGCTTGGCCAGCTCGGTCGCGCCATTGCGAGCTACCGGCGCGCGGCGCTCCTCAATCCCCGGGACAGCGAGATTCAGGGCAATCTCGATTTTGTGCGCAACCAGGTCCAGGGGGCTTCCGTGCGGCCCGCGCGCTGGCAAAACTGGATTAGCATTCTTACCCTGAATGAAGGCACCCTGCTTACCGCGGCCGCCTTCTGGCTTTGGCTCGGCTTGTGGACCGCCCGCCAACTCCGGCCGGCACTGGCTCCGCGCTTGCGCGCACTCTCCCTGGCCGCCTTGCTGGCCGCTGTCCTCTGTGGGGGCATTCTGGCCGTGCAGGCCACCGCGCATTTTAATCCCCCAACGGCCGTGGTCATTGCCGCCAACAGCCTCGCGCGCAGTGGGCCGTTTGACGATGCGCAAACCGTCTTTGCCCCGCATGATGGCGCCGAGTTGTCTGTGATCGATTACCACGACGACTGGGTGCAAGTCACGGATGGTTCTGGCAAAATCGGCTGGCTGCCCCGCAAGCTGGTGGCCCTGTTGCCGGGGGCCTGACCCGCCGGGCTTGAAAATTTTGAACAACCGCCCCATTCTCCTGTCCATCAGTCTGTAAAATCTGAAACCAAATGAATACCGGAATCTCCGCCATCAATGAAGCGGTCAAGGACGCCAGTGCGTTCGCCCAACCGCTGTTTAATGAACTCGGCAAGGTCGTCGTCGGCCAGCAATACCTCGTCGAGCGGCTCGTCATCGGTCTGCTGGCCAATGGCCACGTGCTCCTCGAAGGCGTGCCCGGCCTGGCCAAAACCTTGTCCGTCAAATCCCTGGCCGCGACCCTCTCCGTCAAGTTCTCCCGCCTGCAATTCACCCCGGACATGCTGCCGGCCGATGTCGTGGGCACCCAGATCTACAATCCGCAGTCCGGCGGCTTCACCACGCGCAAAGGCCCGGTGTTTGCCAACCTGGTGCTGGCCGATGAAATCAACCGCGCACCCGCCAAGGTGCAAAGCGCCCTGCTCGAGGCCATGCAGGAAAAACAGGTCACCATTGGCGACCAGACTTACAAATTGGAGGAGCCGTTCCTGGTCCTGGCCACGCAAAACCCCATTGAGCAGGAGGGCACTTATCCACTGCCCGAGGCCCAGGTGGACCGCTTCATGCTCAAACTGAAGATCGGCTACCCCTCTCGCGCGGAAGAACGGCAGATTCTGGACATGATGGCGAGAACCGCCGGCACGCCCACGTGCAAACCCGTGGTGGACACCCAGCAGATCCTGCGGGCCCGCGAGGTGATCAACGACATCTATGTGGATGACAAGGTCAAGGATTACATCGTGGACCTCGTCTGCGCCACCCGCGATCCCGACCATTACAAAATCGCCGTGAAAGAATTCATCCAACTCGGCGCCTCGCCCCGCGCCACCATCGCCCTTACCCTGGCCGCCAAGGCCTACGCCTTCCTGAAAGGCCGCGGTTACGTGACCCCGCAGGATGTGAAGAGCATCGGCATGGATGTGCTCCGCCACCGCGTGGCCATCACCTACGAGGCCGAGGCCGAGGAAAAAACCAGCGAAATTGTCATCCAGAAAATTTTTGATGAACTGCCTGTGCCGTGATTTTTAGGCGGAACCGCAAATGCGCAGCCCAACGACAAAAGATATGGCTGAATACTTCAGGCTTGCCTTGGGAGCTGGCATTTGTCGCGAATATGAAATTAAACGTTGGTCCGACGCCATGATCGCTAACAGCCCTTCGCCCATCGCCGCCAATTTGAAGTTCCTCGGCAATCCCTTTGGGAAATCAAGCCGGTTTAATAAGGGCGAGTCTTTCGGTTGCCTAGTGCCAGCTCAAACGCCATGCCCCGTTGTGATCGGGGCGGTTGCGTTGGCTGCCACAACCCATTCATTTCCTGAATTTCAATCGATTTCGATCGCGACTGGTGTGGAAGACCGAAAGAATATCGATCTGGTTGGGTTCGATGCGGAAATGAATGACACAGGGGAAACGGCGGGAAAAGACCAGGCACCTGACGTCTCCCCCAATGGTGCGAAACAACTCAGGATTATTAGCAATCTTTCCAAAGTAATGTTCTATAATCGCGCGAAATCCCTGGCCCAAGCCGTCGCGGTCAGCCTCATATCGCTTAATCGTCTCTTCAAATTCTGCCGCCGCCCGGCCACGGAGCCCCGACCTGCGTTGCATTTGCCATTTTTGGTGTCAAGCCGCGCCTTTACGGATGCCAAGGAGACAAGGTCGTCAGGATGGCCCAGATGGTCCTGGAGTCGGGCATCAATAAACTCTGTTTCACCGCGTGCCAGTGCTTCGTCAAATTTTGCCCGGAGTTGCTCAAACACCCCCCATTGTTCCGCCACCGGAAGCTTTTCCAACAGATTCATGACTTCTCCTGCGCTCATGGGCTTACCGTGCCGCTTAAACCACGTCCTGCCGGCCGCCTTTTTCTCAGGTTTGCCGTGCCTCCAACGCCGCGCCCGTCCCGTTTCATTTTGTTTCACTCCTTACTCAGCCCTGGCCCGCCCATGATCCCCCGCGAAATTCTTAAAAAAATCCGGCAGATCGAACTGCGCACCAACCGCGTGGTCACCGAGACGCTCGCGGGTGCGTATCACAGCGTGTTCAAGGGGCAGGGCATGAACTTCGACGAGGTGCGCGAATACCAGGCTGGGGATGATGTGCGCGCCATTGATTGGAATGTCACCGCGCGGATGAACCATCCGTTCATTAAAAAATTTGTAGAGGAACGCGAGTTGACCCTCATGCTGGTGGTGGATGTGAGTGGTTCGGGCCTTTTCGGCTCGCGCGGGCAGTCCAAGCGCGAACTGGCGGCGGAAATTGCCTCGGTGCTCGCCTTCTCCGCCATCCGCAACAATGACAAGGTCGGCCTGTTATTGTACACCGATGAAGTGGAAAAATATATTCCTCCGCGCAAGGGCCGCGGCCACGTGCTCCGGGTGATTCGCGAGGTGCTGTTTTATGAGCCCCGCCGGCGCGGCACCGACCTGGTAAAGGCCCTGGAATTCATGGGCCGGGTGCTGCCCCACAAGGCCATCTGCGCGGTGGTCTCGGATTTCTTGACTAATGCCGCGGCGGGCCCGGACGGCACGGCGCACCCGGAGGCCAGCCTGCTCCCGCGCGCCACCCAAACCGCCCTGCGCATGGCCAATCGCCGGCACGATGTGGTGGCGGTTCAGGTCAGCGATTACTACGAACTCCAGTTGCCCGCCCTCGGCCGGCTGGTCTTGGAAGATGCTGAAACTGGCGAAGTACTGGAGATTAATACGGGCAACCCCACCCGCCGCGCGGCCTTCGCCTTGCGCCAGGAACGCAATCAGGAAACCCTGGCCCGCCAGTTACGCGGTGCCGGGGTGGATACCATTCAATTGCGCACCGACCAGCCTTATGGCGCGGCGCTGGGCCGGTTTTTTCAGAATCGGGAAAAACGGAGGCTCCGCGGATGATTACCAACACCACTCCCGCGCCGGCCGCTGCCGTCAGCGATATTCACGACATCAAGCCGCCCCTGGACATTCCGTCCGGACTGGCCTGGCTCTGGTGGACGCTGGGTACGCTGGCCGTGCTGGTGGCCCTCTACGCGCTCTGGCGCTGGTGGCGCCGGCGTGCCGAGCAGGTCCCCGTGGTTCCCCCGGTGCCCGCCCATGTCCGCGCCCGCCAAAAACTCGCCGCGGCCCTCGCCTTGCTTGACCAGCCCAAACCCTTTTGCATTGAGGTTTCCGATGTCATCCGGGTTTATCTCGAGGAGCGTTTCAATTTCCACGCCCCCGAACGCACCACCGAGGAATTTCTCCGCGAACTCGCGGGCACCAACCGGCTGAGTCGCGAGCAAAAGGAAAGTCTCGGCCGCTTTCTGGAAAGTTGCGACCTGGTTAAGTTCGCCAAATACGAGCCGGGCGAGGCCGAATTGCGCGCGTTGCACCAATCCGCCGCCGGTTTGATTGATGAAACCGTGCCGCCGCCGCCCACCGATGCGGATGCCGCCGGCCCCAGTTTGAAGTAACGTCATGATTTTCGCTCATCCCTATTTTTTACTTGGCCTGCTGCTGCTGCCGGCCTTTGCCTGGCTCAAGGGCCGGCGCGGCCGCCCGGCCGCTTTCGTTTACTCCTCGGTGGGGTTGCTTGCCGGCTTGACCCGCGCCCGCCGTTCCCAGGCCGGTGCCTTGCTCTCCGCGCTGCGCTGGCTCGCCCTCGTCCTGTTCATCATCGCCCTGGCCCAGCCGCGCCTGATCAAAAGCGAGACCAAAGTCACCGCCAGCGGCGTGGATATCGCGGTGGCCCTGGACATGTCCGGCAGCATGGTTTCCGAGGACTTTGTCGTGCGCGGCGAACGCGTCAACCGCTTCAACATGGCCCGCTCCTGCTTTCAAAGTTTCATCGACAAGCGGCCCAATGACCGCATTGGCCTCGTGGTCTTTGCCGTGCAGGCCTTCATCGCCACCCCCCTGACCCTGGATCATGAATTCCTGCAAGACACACTCGCCCGGCTGGAGATCGGTGTGATTGATGACAATCAGACCGCCATTGGCGATGCCCTGAGCACCGCGGTCAACCGGCTGCGCGAGGTCAAATCCAAAAGTAAAATCGTGATCCTGATGACCGATGGCGAAAACAACTCCGGGGCCATCGCCCCGCTCACCGCCGCGCAGGCAGCCCAGGCCCTCGGCATCAAGGTCTACACCGTCGGCATTGGCAAACAGGGCACGGCGCCCATGCCTGTGTTTAGTAATGGCCAGAAGGTCGGTTACCAGGAAGTGCCGGTGGATGTGGATGAGCCCACGCTCCAAAAAGTCGCCGGCATGACTGGGGGCAAATATTACCGGGCGGACAACGCCGAGCACTTTCAGGAACTGTACAACGAAATCGACAAACTCGAAAAAACCGAGATGGATATTAAAAAATATTCCCAGTTCCGCGAACTCTTCCCCTGGCTGGTCACCGCCGGTCTGGTGGTGTTGCTGCTGGAAATTGTGCTCGGCCAGACCATCCTGCGGAGGTTGCCATGAACTTTGCGAACCCTCAAATCCTCTGGCTGCTTCTGGTTGTGCCCCCCTTGCTGGCGGGCTTCCTCTGGTGGTCGTGGCGCGTGCGCCAGCGCTTGCTCGCCGCCTTCATCGATGCCCGCCTGCTGGCCCAGCTCACCAGCGGCCTGTCCCCCGTGCGCCTGAAAATCCGCTTCGCCCTGCTCGTCTTCGTGGTCATCGCCCTCCTGCTGGCCCTCGCCCGGCCCCAATGGGGTTTTGACTGGGATAAAATCGAACAGCGCGGCCTGGACATCGTTGTGGCCATCGACGCTTCCAAAAGCATGCTCGCCACCGACATCGCGCCAAACCGCCTCGCCCGGGCCAAACTTGCCGCCCTCGATTTGATGCAGCAAGCCCGTGCGGACCGTCTTGGCCTGGTCGCTTTTGCGGGCGATGCCTTTCTCACCTGCCCGCTCACCATTGATGACACCGCCTTCCGCCAAAGCATCGACGCCCTGGATGTAAACACCATTCCCGAGGGCGGCACCGCCCTGGCCACTGCGATCAAGACCGCACTTTCTGCTTTCAAAGAGGGGGATCATTTCAAGGCCATGGTGCTGTTTACCGATGGCGAGGATAACGATGATGAAGCCGGCGCACTGACTGCCGCCCAGGCCGCGGCGAAGGACGGCTTGAAAATTTTTACCGTCGGCATCGGCACCGCCGCCGGCGAAATCCTGCGGGCCGCTGATGCCAATGGCAATACCGACTACGTTCGCGACCCCGCCGGCAATGTGGTCAAATCGCATTTGAACGAAGCACTCTTGAAACAAATCGCCGGTGCCACCGGCGGGTTTTACCTGCCCCTCGGGCCCCAAACCGTCGACACCTTGTATGAGCGCGGTCTGGCCACCCTGCCGAAATCCGAGGCCCAGGAAAAGATGGTCCGCCGCTACCACGAACAATTTCACTGGCCCCTCGCCTTCGCCATCACGCTGTTACTCTTGGAAATGCTGCTGCCCGAACGCACCCGGTCCGCCCGCCCCGCCCCGGCAGGTGCGGCGAAGGTCCTCGCCCTCCTCGCGCTATTGGGTTTCGGTGTCCATTCCGCCACCGGGTCCCCCGCCTCGGCCTGGCATGATTACCAAACCGGCCATTACACCAACGCCCTTCAGGAATACGAGCGATTGTCCCTTGTTGACACCAACGACCTGCGCCTCGTCTTCAATGCGGGCGCCGCTGCCTATCGCGCCACCAATTACGATGCCGCCGCGCGCCTGTTCCAAACCGTGACCGTGGCCCCGGATGTTAAATTGCAGCAGCAAGCCTGGTATAACCTCGGCAACACCCAGTATCGCGTCGGGCTGCAATTCGCCGCCAAGCTGATGGAAAAACCCGCCAGTCTCGACGATATTCAAAAATCTTGGGAGGCCGCCACCAACAGTTATGGCCGCGCCGTGGGTTTGGACAAACAGGATCCCGATGCCGCCTACAATCTCGCCTTTGTCGCGCGGAACCTCGCCCTCATTGCCGAGTTTCGCCTCATGGCCAGCCAGGCGAAGGTCGCCGCCGACCAGGCCACCCGCGACCGCAACTACCACCGTGCTGTGGAGATCATGACCACCCTCTTGCAGCACAACCCCCTCGGCAAACAATTTGAAGACTACACCAAAAAATTGCAGGCCATCGATGCGATTGTCACCCCTCCAACTCAAACCCAGCCCCAGCCCCACCCTTAGTCTTTTCCTGGGCACGCTGTTGTTGCTGCTGGCCGGGCTCAGTGCCCGGGCCCAGTTCCTGACCGCTGAGGATTTCTTCCACAGCGGCGCCCAATTCTTCATCTCCAACAACATCCCCCTCGCCAAGGAACGCGTCAAATCGGGCCTCCAAATCTATCCGAAGGACGACAAATTGCAGAAGCTGCAGCAATTGCTCGATCAGCAACAAAACCAGAACAGCCAGTCTCAATCGCAAGATCAGCAACCACCGGACCAGCAAAAAAGCCAGTCCGATCAAAAAAATCAGCAGCAGCAACAGCAACAGCAACCACAGCCGTCCAAATCTGATCAGGAAAAGCAAAAGGAACAGGAGCAGCAGGCGCAAAAAGCCGCCGAGCAGAAAAAGGATCAGGACCAGCCGGATAAGTCCGAGGCACAAAAAGCCGCCGAAGCCGCCGCGAAGCAGGGCAGTGAAACCAACGACCTGGCAGATGCCAAAGGCACCCACCCCATGACCCCACAGGAGGCCGAGCGACTGCTCAATGCCCGCAAGGGCAGCGAACAGTATCTCGCCCAAAAGCCTAACGCCAAGCCCCCGAATAGCCGGCATCCCGTGAAGGATTGGTAAGGCTGCCAGTCCGCGCAGCGACATTCCTATGCCAGCGCATCCGCCCGCCGGGTGGGTCTGAATTAGCTCGGCCTCGTTGCCGCCGCCCAGCGGGTTTGCTGCAAGCGGGCTACTTCCCTTTCAGCCGCAGCACCGTCATGGAATGCGGCGGAAACGTCCGGGTAAAGGTGCCCATCACGTCGTGGATGGCCGATTCCACCGGCGCAATCGCCGTCGGATGAGCAATGGAATTAATCCCGTCCAACCGCTCCCCGGCCAGGGTGGTTACCTTGCCCTCGGGCTGAATCTCGGTCAGACCGCTCAGGGTGATTTCCGCATTTTGCGGGTCGCCGCCCGGATTCACCGCCTTCAGGATTATTTCCCCCGTCGCATCATCGTGCGTCGCGCTCGCGTAGAAATTTTGCCCGCCCTCCGGGGTGGTGGTGATCCCGTTGAGTTTTACGGGCAGCACGGTGTCACCCCGGTTGCAACTATACAGTTGCTGCACATAATAGTTCGGCGTGGCAAAAATATGGAGGCTGTCCACCCAGATCAAATTGGGCTTCCACTGCCAGGCATCCACATTGCCAAACAGGGGCGCGTACGAGGCCATGCGCACCACCGCGGCATTGCGTTCCAAACCCGTCAGGTACGCCGCCTCGGAGAGGGCACATTCCAAATTGTTCTGATTTTTCGTGCTGATAATGGCCACACTCTGCGCCGCGTATTCGCCCATGAACACTTTCGGACCGGTGGGATCGTAACTGTCATAGCGATGCGAGTTGTTGAAAAACCAGGAAGGATTGGCATAACAATGCTCGTCCACGATGTCCGCGTGCAGTTCCCGGAACTGGTTCCAGGCATATTTGAAACGTTCATCCCCGGGATCCGGTCCGGCCGCGGATACGAGTTGAATGTCCGGATATTTGGACTTTAACGCAATCTGGAACGGGATGAAATGGGCAATGTAATTTGAGCCCCATTGTTCATTGCCCACCCCCAGCATTTTAAGGTGAAACGGTTCGGGATGGCCCAGGGCCGCCCGTTTGGCTCCCCAGACGCTCTCCACCGGTCCATTAGCGAACTCGACCAGGTCCAGGGCGTCCTGAATATAATTGGTGAGATCTTCCGGCGCACACAGTTCCCCCGAATTAAACTGGCAGGCCATGCCGCAATTGAGAATCGGCAGCGGCGCCGCCCCAATATCCTCGCAGAGTTGAAAGAATTCAAAGAAACCCAGGCCAAAAGACTGGTAATAGTCCGGGGTGGGCCGGTGCAGAAATTCATAATTCCAACGATTGATCAGCAACTCCCGTCCTTCAATTGGTCCCAGGGTTTTCTTCCACTGATAACGTTTGGCGAGGTCATAACCTTCCACGATGCACCCGCCCGGGAACCGCAGGAAACCCGGTTTCAGATCCGCCAGTTTTTGCACCATGTCCGCGCGCAGTCCGCCCGGCCGGTTTTTCCAGGTGTGTTCCGGAAAGAGTGACACCATGTCCACGTCCAGCGTGCCCTGGCCCTCCACCAGCACGGTCAGCCGGGCCTTGGGATCCGTGTCCCGCGGATGCAGCACGGCCGTGTATTTGGCCCAGTTGGTGCTCAAGCCCTGAATCAGGACGGAATCCAGCAGGGTGCCATCGCTGCCATAAAGCTGTACCCGCAGATTTGGCGCCTCCGCCACCCCGCGCACTTGGGCGGAGAAGTTGTAGCTCTCGTCCTTGCGCAAACCAATGCCGCGAAAGCCTTCGTTTGAAATTCCCAGCGGGGCGGTGCCGTGCGATGCGATGCGCACATAGTGCGGGTTGGCCGCATTAAACGGTGCGTCATCGCGCACCGTCACCTCTCCCTGTGAGTGGCTCGGATTCATTTTGAACCAGCCCATCAAATGATCGGGAAACTCAAAGGAACGGTTTTTGACCAACTCCGCATACAGGCCGCCGTCTGCCCCAAAATTAATGTCCTCAAAGAAAATCCCCCACATGGCGGGATTGATTTTGGCACCAGGCGAGCCGGCTTGGATTTCCAGGGTGATGGCGGGGGCGGAAACGGCACTGGCCAGCAGGCCGGACAGCACCACCGCTTTTAGGGGATTGATGGTCCTCATGATATGAAATGGTTTATCGGCGCAATCGGTAAAATTGAGCATTGTTTGTGTTTAGGTTGTACAGCTTCCAGAGATTATTGGTTAGTGTGGCGGTTTGCGTTACGGTCGTCCAGTTTGTTCCCACCAACAGGCTGGACTTGGTTTCCGGTGCGAAACCCACCGCATACGCTGGCCAGGTGAGGGTAATGCCCGCGGGCGAGTTGGACGCCCCCAGGGTCACCGGCAGCGCCAGTTGGTCCGGACCGTACTGGTAATCCACCGCAATTTCCTGCGGCGAGAGGCGTCCGTCGTAAATCCTAAATTCGTCGATGGTACCATTTAGCCCCGGATCCGCGCTGAACAGGGAATGGCCGAGGAAGCACCATGCCGGATTGATGCTGGCCAATGCCGGCAGGGTCCCCGTGCGCGCCTGCGCCAGCACCCCATTGGTGTAAATGGCGCAGTAATTATTCGTCGGGTCCACGATGCACGTCACACACACCGTTCGGTTGTCGAGCGTGCCCGGGATATCCAGGTCCACGGTGGTGTTCGTGGAAATTTCCAGCCGTTGCGTGCCCGCCCCGCTGTGGGGCGAGAAAAACAGATATTGATTGCCGCTCCCGCCGGTAAAGTTGCCAAAATCAAACACCCGCGCCCAATTGGCATTCACCCCCAAGGTGGCCCAAAACTCAATGCTCACCGCCGCGCTGCCGGAGATCAGGCCGCCCGGCAGCATCACATAATCGCCGGGCGCACTCCCCAGCACCAGCGCTCCATTCGTGATGGAGGCATTCCCCATGAGCAGGCCGTGC
The DNA here is from genome assembly GCA_903936645.1 of uncultured Verrucomicrobia subdivision 3 bacterium. GTDB lineage: Bacteria > Verrucomicrobiota > Verrucomicrobiia > Limisphaerales > UBA11358 > UBA11358. Next base: position 12,506 of record CAIZWI010000390.1, on the reverse strand, counting down.
GCATAGCCGGCGGAATCCCAGACCGTCGGGCCGTTGGTGCTGAAGCTGTAGCGATGCGCCAGCAAGGGGTGTTCATAGGCCACCGACTGGATTTCGGAGGCCGACAAGGCCCGGCCAAAAATGCGAAACGCACCTAGCTTGCCGTTGAAATAAGGATCCGCCAGGAACTGGCTTTTGCCAAAATAATTACTCCGGGCCAGGGTTTGCCACGGGCGGTACGTCAGACTCGTATTGGTCGCCACCGGCACGCCGTCCAGGTAAAGGCGGCCCGTGAGGCCATCCAGTGTCACCGCCACATGCACCCAGGAGTTGCTGGGCAGGGCGGTGGGGGCGTCAATGGTCTGCTCCCCGCTGCCAGTGTTGATGGCAAACCGCCATTTGCCACTGGCGGCCAGCGGGGTAAGAAACAAGTAATTGTTCGTGCTAGTGCCAAAATCAAAAATACGCTGCCAGGCTGGCCCGCCGTGCCAATTCACCCAAGCGGCAAAGGTGCTGGCATTCGCCACCGGATCGGGCAGGACGACGTACTGGTTCGTGCCATTCAAGCTGAGCACCCGGCCCCGGCCCGGCTCGGTCACCACGGCGGCGTTGTTGCTTAGCGCCCCATCGTACCGGCCGAGTTGTTCCCGCGCGTCCACATTTAAGGAATACTGGGCGCTCCAGTCATTGGTCAGCACCGGCCAGCCATCCGCACTCCAGACCAGCCGCGTCAGGCCGAGCGTGGCCGTACCCCCGTTGTTGCCATCGTAATAATGATACGTGAACCAATTAGTGCCGTTATCCGCCATAATTCCCGCCTGCCCCGGCCCGACGAACCGCGCCGTGCTCTCCAGCAACACCGTGCCCCCGCCGTTCACCAGGCTGATGTTTTGGCGGTCCCGAAACGGACCTGTCACACTCGTGGACCGCCCATAACGGATGTTGTAAGTGCTGTCGATTCCCGCGCAGCAGCCGCCAAAATTAATAAATAAATAATAATACCCGCCATGCTGGTACAAGAATGAGGCCTCCGTCGTGTTGCTGAAAAAATTCGGGTTGTTGTCCGCCACCTTGGTCAGGGGGGAATTCGTCGTGATGCGTTTGCCCGTCACCGGGTCCAACTGCGTCACGAAAATGCCGTCGGAATAAGAGCCGAAGGACATCCACAATGTGCCGTTCGTGTCCTGCAAAATACTGGGATCAATGCAATTATAACTGATGCCCGGCTGGTATTGGATCACCGCCCCTTGATCTGTCCACACCGGCGCCTGGAGCGAGGGACTTGTGACCAGGCCAATGCCCGAGGTGATCGTTCCGAATTGCGAGGCCACGTAATACAGGTAATATTTACCATTCTGATAAATGACATCCGGTGCCCAGAAACCGCCCGTGAAACCCGGCACCGCATTCGTCGTCCACGCCGGCGGATTTCCCGGAAACACCTGTCCGCTGTAAGTCCAGTTGCGCAAATCCGTCGAATACTTCCCCATTATCCCCTGGCTGGTGCGGAAAATATAATAGCGATTCCCCTCCTTGATCATCCGGGAAGGATCGTGGGCGTAATAATCCCCTAGCACCGGCATTTGCGCCCGGCCCGGAGTCATGCCGAGCAGAACCAATACCAGCCCCAGCCATAACGCCCCGCCGGCCCACCGCCACTCTTTGCTTTGAAATTCAATTATCATCCCTGAAATAAAAACGCCGGGATTACGAGCCCAGTATCCCCGACTATGGCCCCGTCTCTTCATTCTTCATTCTATCGTCTTCTTGGAGCTTTCCCCGCCTCCCCGCCCTCAGTGTAGATGCCGCCTTGAATCATAAAAACGGGGCATGGCTGCCCATGCCCCGTTCAATATGCGCCATTTGCCGAGCTAGTCAGCCTTTTATTGCAAGCGGAAGAACGCGGTCGTCGCGGTCGCCGGCAGCGTTACTTGATAGTTGCCGCCAGAAACCGCAAGGGCATTGGGCACCGCCGTCCATACCGCACCCGACCCCAGCTTGGGGCTGGACACCAGCGTGACCATGGCCGAACTGGTGGGCCAGGTTAGCACCAGATTGCCGCCGGACCGGCTCGCGTGCAGCGCCACATTGGTCGACGTACCAATGAATTGGTTCGGTCCCAGCGCATGGTCTGCCGCAATCTGCGCCGCCGTCAGCGGGCCGTTATAAATGCGGAACTCATCGATGGAACCATTCAGCGTGGGGTCGGCGTTGTACAGCGAATGGCCGATGTAATTCACGTCATCCGTGCCCAGCGTGTATTTCAGAATGCTGCCGTTGTTATAAGTCGGTCCGGCATAGGCCACCGGGTCCATGAGCGTGTTGAACATGCTGTTCTGGGCCGCCAGCACACCGTTGGTATAAATGGCCAGATAACCCGCGTTGGGATGATACACCACCACCACATGGGCATTGGTCAGACCGTCCAAGGTGCTACCCACCACCGCATCCCATTCGGCCCCGTTGCCCGGATCGCCCTGGCCGAAGTTCGCTCCGCAAGTGCCACCGCCCGTATGGGGCTGGAGATCAATGTAATTCGCGCCATTGCCCGAGCCGTCGGTCAGCCCAAAGGCAAAGACATTGGCCCAGGTGTTGATCGGGCTGCCAAAGCTGCCCCACAACTCAATGGTCACTTCATCCAGTCCACTGACAATACCCGCCGGTAATTGCACATACCCCGACGAGCCATCCAGGGTTAATTTTTGGCCGTCCAGCGTGCCGCCGCCCACGAGGGTGCCGTCCCAGGCCGGACTATTGCCGGGAACCGAGTCCACCAAGTCCGTGCTGCCAGCCGCTTCGCTGAACTTGTATTCATGCACCAGGCTCGTGGTCGAACCCACCGTGAGCACCACGTTGGTGGAGGTGTGCAAGGATCCCAAGGTGGCGGAGATGGTCGTACTGCCGGCCCCCACGGCGGTCAACACTCCATTGGCGTCCACCGTGGCCACATTCGGGTTGCTGGAGGTGTAAGCCGGGTGGCCAATGGTCGCCGGATCCAGGCCTGGTTCCGAGGAGCTCAACAGCACCCCGGTGACCGCCGGATAATCCCCGTCCAGCACCAGTTGCTGGAAGGTGCCCGCCGCCACGTTCGTTTGCAGCAAGGGCGCGAAATAAATCTGTTGCAACGCGCCTCCCAGCGGGGTGCCGGTCACAATCGTGTTGGTGCCGTCATCCGTGATCACCGCATCCGTGGAATCCTGGCCTTTGCCATAGATCCGCAGGATGCCGCGCGAGATGTAACCATTGATGTTGCCCGTAAACCCTTCCGGGGCCTCGAACTTACCGCCGCCCACATTGATGGACCGGGTGCCGTCCGTCTGGTTGCCCGTCTTGTCCATGTTGATATAGCCATTGGCCAGAAACACGGACTGGTCATAAATATTCAAGTGACCGCCCAACCATAACCCGGCGCCACCAAAGCTATTGTACACGGCGTTGCTGTAGAGGTTCATCGTCACATAAGGCGCCGTTTGGAAAAACCAGGAGTCGCCAATCCCCACGGCCGCACCGCTGGTGGACACCACGGCATGATCCCGCAAATTCAAGTAACTGCGTGCGCCTGGCGCTGGATTATTCTGCACCGGAAACAAGAACCACTTGAAGTTCAGCTTGCCATAAATATTGAGCGTCGTGCCCCATTCCGGGCCGAAAATCGTGTCGTACGTGCCGCTGCCGGGGCTTTCCACATCCCCCGCCGGGATGGTGAAGATCGAATCCCCGTTGGCCGCATCGAGAAAAATGTTGGCATCCACGGTGCTCGAGGGAATGCCCGTGGGGTTCCAGTTGGCAGCCACATTCCAGTTGTTATTGGCCACGGTGCCGTTCCAGTGGGAGTCTTGGGCATAAGCGCCCGGGGCAAGCCCGAGGGCCAGGGCTGTCAGGCAGCCGAATTGTTGCAGAGAGTTTTTGTTGTTCATAGGTCGTTTTAGGTTTTACCAGGTCATTCAGCCCCCCAGTGTCAATCATTCCGGCCAATTATGGTACCCGCCGTAAAGGGCACGTCATCTCGACATCGGTGGCTGATACTTACTACATGCGCCACGGGAGCCCAAAACCCGACATTATATTTTTTAGAATCTTTGGAGGCTGTCTCCGCGGGCCCGGGGATGCCCTGGCCATTGCCGCCAAACTGCTCCCGGTTAAGGGCAAAATCGCAAAATAGCGGCAAAGATCATAAAATGGGCCGGTTTCGAATGGTTTTTCGACGAAGCGGGCCGTGGAGGCGGGTGGGCGGGGTGGTGGGGAATTCCCATGGGCAAACCAGGGGGACGGCATCCAAAGGGCCAATCATTTAGGCGCAAATGGGGGGAGTTGACAAGCCGGACCCAATTGGGCCTTCATCGTGACATTCATTTTGGAGGGGGATGCAGCTGGGAGGGCACAGCGCACCACTCCTCACTTGGTGAAGCTTGTTCGTAAGCGATGGGCGGCTGGGGGCGGGTGGGGTTCTAATGCGTGGGTTGAAACCCACGCCTACCATCGCAAAGTCGCCACGCGACCAGGCAGCGGGCCGGTGGCGGGCCGCGAAGCGGCGTTGAGGGGTTACAGCAGAGTGGGACCGTGCGGGGGCGGGGGCAAACTGGGGTGGGGCGCAAATCAGGCATGGAAAATCACTATCCGTCTGGCAAAAATTGATTATAATCTCGTGAAACGATGAGCAAATTGCTGTTAATTGACGATGAAGAGGATGTGCGCTATTCCTTTCAGCGCATTTTTGATTCGCCGGAGATCGAATTCGCCACGGCTGCCAGCGGCGAGGAGGGCCTGAAACTCATTCCCAAATTCAAGCCGGACCTGGTGCTGATGGACGTGCGCATGGGAGGCATGAACGGGTTGGAGACCCTCCGGCGCATCCGTACTTCGAATCCCAAGTTGCTGGTCATTTTGATGACGGCGTATGGCACGACCCAGACCACGATTGAGGCGATGAAACTGGGGGCTTATGATTATTTGCTCAAGCCTTTCGATGCGGTGAAGATCAAGGAGATCATCGGCAACGCCCTCAAGGCAGCGCGGGACATGAAGCAGGTCGTCTCTTACCAGCCTTTGCTGGAATCGGAGGATTACGAGCTGGGGATTGTGGGCCGCAGCCAGATCATGCAGCAGGTGTTCAAGCTGATCGGCCAGGTGGCGGCCACCGATGCCACGGCCCTGGTCACGGGCGAGAGCGGCACGGGCAAGGAACTGGTCGCCCGGGCGATTTATCACCACAGCGACCGCAATCAGCAGCCGTTTCTGGCGGTGAATTGCGCGGCCATTCCGGAGCAATTGCTGGAGAGCGAGTTGTTTGGGCATGAACGCGGCGCTTTTACCGGGGCCACGAATCAGCGGATTGGCAAATTTGAGCAGTGCAATCATGGGACGATTTTTCTGGATGAAATCGGGGACATGACCCCGGCAACCCAGACGAAGATTTTGCGGGTGTTGCAGTCCGGCACGTTTGAACGGGTGGGCGGCAACCAGCCGATGCAGGCGGATGTGCGGGTGATTGCGGCGACGAACAAACCGCTGGAGGCGGCGGTGGCGGCGAAGCAGTTTCGCGAAGATTTGTTTTACCGGTTAAACGTGGTGCGCATTCCGGTGCCCCCCTTGCGCGAACGGGCGGACGACATTCCGTTGTTGGTGAATTATTTCCTGGAAAAAAACGGCCGCGAACTGCAAAAGCCCCCGAAATCGGTTGCGGCGAATGCGCTGCGGGCCTTGGAACGCTATCACTGGCCCGGTAACGTGCGGGAGCTGGAAAACGCGGTGCGCCGCGCGCATGTGATGGCCAAGAGCGATGCGATTTTGCTGAGCGATTTGCCGCCGGAAATCAACGGTCAACCGGGTTTGGGCATGGGGTCCGCAGCCACGCCCATGCCGGCGTCTGGCCCGGCGGGCGAGGCCGTCGGCACGGATGCCGGCTCGCTGGCCCGGCAGCTCTATCAATGGGCGCGGCGGGATCCCAAATTGAAGGTCATTCCGGCCGTGGAACGTGAACTGGTAATTCAGGCGCTGAAGGAGACCAGCAATAACCAGGTGCACGCGGCCAAGCTATTGGGCATCACCCGGGCGACGCTGCGCAAACGGATTGACAAGTTTGGGATTCAGCGGGAGTTAAATGTGAAGTAGGTCTTGGGGAAAACGGCAAGTGCCAACAGCCAACGGCCAACATCCAAAATCCAAGATCCAACATCCAAGATCCAACATCCAAGATCCAAGCACCAGAGAACATTCAAATTCCAAATTGCCATTAGCGGTTTGGTGGGGAGTGGGGGATGAACGTTGGGTCAGGGTAGGGTGAGGAAGCGGGTTAGCCGGCGCAGCAGGCGGGCGGTATTTTTCCGGGCGAGTTCATGTTCCCAGATGCGGAGGACGCGCCAGCCGCGCTGGCGCAGGGTGCGGGTGACCAGGCGGTCCCGGGCCTGGTTGCGGGCGAGTTTCTCCTGCCAAAAGCGGCGGTTGCCGGCCGGCATTCGGCAATGCCGGGGGCAGCCATGCCAGAAACAGCCATCGACAAACACGGCGACTTTGCGGAGGCGAAACACGAAGTCGGGCTTGCCAAACACGGACTGCCGCCGTCGCCAGCCGGTAAACCCATGGGCCCGGAAGATTTTGATCAGGGCCAGTTCCGTGTCTCGGTTGCCCTGGGAACGGATGCGGGCCATGACGGCGGAGCGCTGGCTTTTGGTAAACACATCCGCCATACGTCAGCCATCCATGAGTCCTTGAGCCATCGCCGGTGAACTTGGGCACCCACAGCCGGTCAAATAGCAGCCGCGCTGGCCCGACCGGCCAGGTTGCCCACGGTTAACCAGTGGTTTAGACGGCACTTTCGCCGGTTTCGCCGGTGCGGATGCGGTAGGCATTTTCAACATTCCAGACGAATACCTTGCCGTCGCCAATTTTACCGGTTTTGGCGGCATTGATAATGGCGGTGATGGCGGCTTCCACCTGGTTGTCGGGCAGGACGGTTTCGATTTTCATCTTGGGGAGGAAATCGACGGTGTATTCGCTGCCGCGATAGATTTCGGTGTGGCCTTTCTGGCGGCCGAAGCCTTTGACTTCGGTGACGGTCATGCCGTGGATGCCGATTTCGCTGAGGGCTTCCTTGACGGCTTCGAGTTTGAACGGTTTGATGATGGCTTCAATTTTTTTCATATAAACAGGGGTTGGGTTATTCGCTGTAAGCGCGTTCGCCGTGCTGGGTCAGGTCCAGCCCGAGGCTTTCTTCCTCGTTATCCACGCGCAGGCCGACGAAGGTGTCGACGGTTTTGAACAGAATCAAGGTGGCCACCCCGGCGAAGGCGGCGGTAAACACCACGGCGACGGCCTGGTGCCCGAACTGGGTCCAGCCGCCGGTGAGCGGCACCATGGTGCCATTGGCCGAAAAGGTGGTGGCAATCGCGGGATTGACGGTGGCGCTGGCCAGGAGGCCAAGCAACAACATGCCGATCACGCTGCCGACACCATGCACGCCGAACACATCGAGGGAATCGTCGTAGGCAAACCGGGCTTTCAGTTTGGTGACGGCAAAATAGCAGACACTGCCGCCCGCCAGACCAATGAGAAAGGCGGAGGGCACGGTGACAAACCCCGAGGCGGGGGTGATGGTGGCCAGGCCGGCGACCATGCCCGAGGCGGCCCCCAGGACGCTGGGTTTGCCCTTGTGGAACCATTCCACCAGGGTCCAGCTCAGAGCGCCGGCGGCGGCGGAAAAATGGGTGGCGGCAAAGGTGCTGGTGGCCAGGCTGCCGGCGTTGAGGGCGCTGCCGGCATTAAAGCCAAACCAGCCCACCCAGAGCAGGCCGGTGCCGATGAGCGAGAGCACCACATTATGGGGCATCATGGGCTCATGGCCATAGCCCAGCCGGCGCCCCAGCAGAATGGCACACACAAGGGCGGAGACGCCGGAGCTGATATGCACCACCGTGCCGCCGGCAAAGTCGAGCACCGGAATTTGACCGCCCAGGGCCCAATTGAAATATCCGCCTTTGCCCCAGACCATGTGGCACAGGGAGAAATAAAGCACGGTGACCCAGAGCAGGACAAACAGCACATAGCCCTTGAACTTGATGCGTTCCGCCACTGCGCCACTAATCAGGGCCGGGGTGATGATGGCGAACATCATTTGAAAGAGCATGAACGTCTGTTGCGGGACGGTGGCCGCGTAATCGGGGTTGGGGGCGGCACCAACGTGATTCAGCATGAAATAGGTGAGTGGGTTGCCCCAAAAGGCGTTGCCCGGCGCGAAGGCCACGCTGTAGCCAAAAATCATCCAGAGCATGGACACCAGCCCCATCAGGACGAGGCTGTGCATCATGGTGGCCAGCACATTTTTACCCCGCACGAGGCCGCCGTAGAAGAGGATCAAGCCGGGCGCGGTCATCATGAGGACCAACGCGGAGCAGACGAGCAGCCAGGCATTGTCGCCGGAATTGATGCCCAGGCTGGCGGTTTGCGCGCTTTCGGCCAGTTGTTCCAGCCGGGTGAGCCGTTGCTCGTAGGCGGTGCCGCCGGAAGCGTGGAGGGCGGGAGCGCCGGCGCCGAGGATGACGAATGCCAGAAGCATGACCAACAGGGAAGCCGGCCGGCGGAGGGATAATTTCATGCGTTGGTATAAGGGAACAAACCGGGGCGCTGGCGTCAATATTACATTTTCTATTTCAATGCCTGGCGGACCCGGGTTGTTGCCGGATTGTAACCGGGTGGTTGGGTGATTGTAACAATCTCCGGCTATTCGTATGGCTTGGCTTTTGATCCTTTCAACTTGGGCGGCCGGGTCTGGCGGCCGCGGGTGGCCGGCCTGGTGATGCTGGGCTGGCTTTTTGCCGGCACCACGGGGTGGGCGGCCCGGCCGGACGCGGTGCCAGGGACGGCGCGCAAGGCGTTGGTGGTGGCGCATTATGCGGAGTTAATGCAGGCCGAATACGACGACACCCTCGCGCTCGCGGGCGAGTTGCAGACGAACATTGAGCGCTTGCTGGCCCAGCCCAGTGGGGAACATCTGGCTGCCGCCCGGACTGCCTGGATTCACTGCCGCACCCCCTATTCCCAGAGCGAGGTGGGGCGTTTCTATGGCGGGCCGATTGATGGCATTGAGGGTTATATTAATGCCTGGCCGATTGACGAGAATTACCTGGATTACACGGTGGGGATGCCGGACGTGGGCATTATTAATGAGGCGCGGGCATTTCCGGTGATTTCCAGTGAAGTGCTGCTGGGGGCCAATGAGCGGGAGGGCGCGAAGACGGTGAGCACGGGCTTTCATGCCATAGAATTTCTCCTGTGGGGCCAGGATTTATATGGGGATGGTCCGGGCCGGCGGGAATACACCGATTATGTGGACGGCGCGACCGGGCCTGGCCGGACGGCGGCCCGCCGCCGGCAGTATTTGCATTTGCTGGCCGAGTTGCTGGTGAATCAACTGCGCACGGTGGACCTGGAGTGGGCCCCCAATAATCCGCATAATTATCGAGCCCGGCTGCTGGCCCAGGACCCGGACGCGGCGCTGACGGCCATCATCACCGGCCTGGGCAATCTGGGTAGTGCGGAACTTTACGGGGAGCGTTTGCTGGTGCCTTACACGACCCGCAGTCAGGAGAATGAGGAATCGTGTTTTAGTGACACCACGCATCTGGATTTGTTGAATAATGAGCTGGGTTTCCAAAACATTTGCGAGGGTGGTTATCAACGGGTCGACGGCACAAGGCTGAGCGGGCCGGGGTTGCTTGCGTTGCTGGAACCGAAGGAGCCGCGGCTGGCCAAGGCATTGCGTGCGCGGGTGGCGGCGGCGGTGGTGGCGGTGCGGGCGATTCCGGCGCCATTTGACCAGGCGATGCTGGGCCGCGACCAGGATCGCGGGCGGGTGGCCATCAAACAAGCGTTGGGCGCGTTGCAGGCGCAAACTGCGGCGCTGGTGCAAGCCGGGGACCAGCTGGGGTTGCAGTTTAATCTGAAATGAAGGCCCTGGGTGTGACCAGTTTACTGGCAGTGCTGGGCGCGCTCTCGGGCGGGGCCGTGCTGGCCGCGGCCCCCGAGGAGTTGGCGGGCGGGGAGACGACGGTGTTTGACACTTCGCCCAATGCCTTTTCCCTCTCGGCGCGCAATCTGGCGGAGTCGCACCGGGCGGCATTTTATGTGGGGCATTCGTTTTTCAACGAGAACTGGCTGGCGGCCACGGCCACGGTGAGTTCGCGGGATGGTTTGGGGCCGCTATTTGTGGCGCGCTCGTGCTCGGCATGCCATGCCCGGGACGGGCGGGGGGCGCCGCCGGAGGACAACCTGCCGCCGGAGATGATGGCCATTCGGATTAGCATACCCGGCCGGGGCCCGGATGGCGGGCCCAATCCGGATCCGGTTTACGGCGGGCAGATCCAGACGCACGCGCTCCCGGAGGTCAAGCCGGAGGCGGTGGTGCTGTCGACCTACGAGGAAATCAGCGGGGTTTTCGGGGATGGTTCACGGTACGCGTTGCGTCGGCCGCGGTATTTAATCACTGAACTGGGTTATGGCCCTCTGGCCAGCAACGTGGTGGTTTCGCCGCTGGTAGCCCCGGCGGTGATTGGGCTGGGGTTGCTGGAGGCGGTTCCCGAAAAAACGCTGCGGGCGCTGGCCCGGCAACCGGCCAAGCCCGATGGCATTGGCGGCAAGGTCAATCTGGTTGCGGAAACCGGCGCGCGGCGGAAAGCCGTGGGCCGTTTCGGCTGGAAAGCGGAGCAACCCAGTGTGCGGCAGCAATCGGCGATGGCCTTTAACGGTGACATGGGGCTGACCACCGCGCTGCTCCCCCGGGAAAATTACACAGCGGCCGAAAGCAGGTGCCGGACCCTGCCCAGCGGCGGCAATCCGGAAGTGAGTGAGGAGATTTTTAACGCCGTGGTGGTGTACGCCAGCACCCTGGCGGTGCCGGCCCGGCGGAATGTCACGAATGAAATGGTGGTGCGCGGGGAGCGGTTGTTCGCCCAATTGAATTGCGCCGTCTGCCATGTGCCCCGGCTGGCGACGGGCAAAGTGCGCGAATTCCCCGAGTTGTCCCATCAAGTAATACGTCCGTATACGGATTTGCTGCTGCATGACCTGGGGGAGGGGTTGTCGGACCACCGCCAGGTGTTTGAGGCGACGGGCCGCGAATGGCGGACGGCCCCGCTGTGGGGGATTGGGTTGGTGGCGACGGTGAATGAGCATACCTTTTTTCTCCATGACGGCCGGGCGCGGGATTTGGCCGAGGCAATTTTGTGGCATGGCGGCGAGGCCGAGGCGGCGAAGGAGCGGTTTCGGAATTTGCCGGCGTTAGACCGCGGGGCGTTGATCGCTTTTTTGAATTCGCTCTAAACCTCCGGCCGGCCGGCCGGGACCCTTTACGCGCGGCGGCGGAAGCGGCTCAGGAACAAATGGCTGGGCAGCATGATGACCAGCGGCAAGGCCACCAGCAACAAGGCGAACCACAGCCAGCCGGGCATCCACGACTGGGCGGCGGTGTCACTGAGGCCGTACACATAATTCACATTCACGGGAGCCAGGGGGTTGGCCAGTTTGGCACCCGGGGCGGGGAGGAAACAGAAACTGATGATCATGGCGGTCCAGGCCGTGAGGAGCCAGGCGGGGAAGGCGCGGCGGTCGTAGCCCAGGCGGGCCACGAGGAACAGGAGCAGGAACGGGAGCCAGCCATGGAAGAAGGACAGGCCGCGCAAAAATAGCGGGCGGTGGGCATCGAACATGTAATCGGTCATGCCGGTAAGCTTCAGGCCGGCGAGATGCGCCACAAAGTCAGCGCACCACAGCATTTGCGGCAGGATGATGCCCACGGCGGCCATGCTGGCCAGCAGGGCATTTTCCAGCCAGACGGCGGCGAGGGTGATTAACAAGGCCAGATCGCAGAAATAGAGAAAATTGGTGGGTCCGTATTTTGCCCAGTAGACGGGGATTAGCACGGCGAGGAAGGCGGTGTAGGCGAGTTTGATCGCGAGGGGGATGCGAGGTGACGGTTTCGTAAGCGTTGGATTTGCCGGGGTCTTCATATGTTTGCTTTCGTTACCGGTGATATTGGCAGCAAACGCGCTGGGAGGGTTAATTGATAAAAGTGGAGGGCAGGTTGAATAAATCAATGTTCGGGCGGCACGCGGCCCGGCAACAAAAAACCCCGTCCGCCAGAAGCCTGGCGGACGGGGTGGCGGACGGAAACTGGGCGCTTAGTTGGCGACTTTGGCGAGGCGGTAGAACACCGCTGGCTGGCTGTTGTCAATGGTGATGCTGGCGGCGTTATTGCTCACGCCGATCACATTCACCCAGTTATTGCTGAGGCCGACTTCCGGGGCGTTGGTCTGCACTTGCAGCAAATAGCTGGTGTAGGCGGCGGGCCAGGAGAGGTTCAGTGCGCTGGCGGTTTTGCCAAACGTGATCTGCGGCGGGGTGGCGGGCTCCGGCACCGTCGCGGCGGCCGTGAAGGCGTTGGCGAAGGTGGGGGAGGCCGCGTCCAAGGCATTCAAGGGCGACAGACCGAAGCGGTGTTCGATGGTGGTCAGGATGGCGGTGGTGTCATACTGGGT
>CAIZWI010000389.1 GCA_903936645.1 uncultured Verrucomicrobia subdivision 3 bacterium | reverse complement strand
GGCATCGCGGGTAAATTTTAATTTGCCACCCCCCAACAACCGCACGCTGCCAATGGTCCCGGGCCACTCCGGTGACTGCCGCGCGAGCGACTGGATGGTGATCCGGCCATCCGCCGGCAGGGCCAGCACGGTGGCATAAAGCGTCCGGCTGTCCTTGGACTGGGTAAAGCGGATGTCGGCCGCGGTGAAGGGTTGGGACTGCACATCGCTCTGGCCGCCAAACGGCCCTTTTTCGCGGAGGACGGTGGACGGGCCCTCGCCGTAGATTTTCCAGGGCCGCGTGGCATAGATGGCTTCGCCATTGAGGCGCAGCCAGGCGCCAATTTCGCTCACAATTTTCAACTCATCCGCGTCCGGCTGCCCATCGCGCTGGAGGGGCACGCTCAACATCAGGTTGCCGTTTTTGCTGACGATGTCGGCAAGCATGCGGATCACCGAGGCGGCGGATTTATAATGGTGCTGCGCGAAAATGGCGCGGTCATAATGCCACGAGCCGATGCAGGTGTCCGTCTGCCAGGGTTGGGGTAAAATGCCTTCGGCCCGGCCACGTTCGATGTCATAGACCAGGGCGCGCCGTTGCTCGGGATTCAGCAGTTTGGCGGTGACGACGGCCTCGTTACGGCCGTGCCATTGGCGGCTCTTATTGTAAAAGTGCGCGTAGAGGTTCAAGCCATAATCCGCACTGGCATGGAGGTAGGACATGGGGGTGGAACCTTCGTCAAAGTAGATCATGTCCGGCCGGTAATCATCCCACAATTGCTGGGTGCGGCGGTAAAAACGCTCGCAGTAGGCCTGGTCCGGGACCGCGCCGATGGCATGGTTTTGAGCGTAAAGATCTTGTGGATCGAGGCCATCCCACCACTGGCCGTGGCCATCTGCCCGCGTCAATTTGCCATCGTAAGGCACGCCCGCCAGTGGCCCGTTGGTATCGGCGCCCTGGGCTGGCTCATACCAGCGCCAGGTCCAGCCACCATTATGGACACTCACCCCAAAGCGCAGGCCGTGCTTGCGGGCCGCCGCCGCCCAACCGCCGATCAAGTCTTTATGCGGGCCGAGGTTGACGGAATTCCAGGGCTGGTAGGTGGAATTCCAATTGTCGAAATTATCGCAGTGAACCGCCAGGGCCATGAAATACTTCGCCCCATTTTTTTGGTAAAACGCCAGCAAATGGTCGGGATCGAAATGGGCCGCCTGCCACTGGTGAATCACGTCCTTGAAGCCGTTCGTGGAGGGATGGCCATATTCCACGAGGTGGGACTGGTAGTCGGCATTGCCCGGCTGGTACATGCCGCGGGCATACCAATCGCCATGCTCGGGCTCGCATTGCGCGCCCCAATGCGCCCAGATGCCAAACTTCGCGTCGCGAAACCATTCGGGGCATTGGTAATTGGTCAAGGATTGCCACGAGGCTTGGAACGAACCATCCGCCCGGGTAAGGCCGGGATGATTGGGCAACGGCAGGTCGGCCACCGCCCACTGGCACAGCGCGACCACAGTAACGATCAATAATGCTTTGGCAGTCATAAGGAACGTGGCTGGGAGCATAACGGAACGGCGGTCGGGAGGAAACACCTTCCGGTGGGCGGGCACTGGCGATTGCCAAATCCCCGCCGCGTGGCCCCAACGTGTTCCCATAAAAAACTGGCTGGCCAGCGCATCTCTGAATAAACTGCCGGCCGAACATGCAAACATCATTCATTACCGGGGTGGCCGGTTTTATTGGCAGCAGTATGGCCGACCGGCTTTTGCGCGAGGGCAAACGGGTCGTCGGTTGGGATAATTTTTCCACGGGGCAGGAGCGGTTTCTCGCGGAGGCCTTGAAAAACCCCAACTTCAAACTCGTGCGGGGGGATAACCTGGACCTCCCAGCCCTGACGCAGGCCATGGCCGGTTGTGATTTCGTGTTCCATTTCGCGGCCAATGCCGATGTGCGCTTCGGCCTGGAACATCCGGGCAAGGATCTTCAGCAGAACACCATCGCCACCTTTAATGTGCTCGAAGCCATGCGGGCCAATGGGATCAAAGGCATCGCCTTCAGTTCCACCGGCTCGGTCTATGGTGAGGCGGAACTCATTCCCACCCCGGAAAACTGCCCGTTCCCCATCCAAACCTCCCTCTACGGCACCTCCAAGGCCGCCGGCGAAGGCATGATTGCCTCCTATTGCGAAGGCTACAAGTTCGAGGGCTATATTTTCCGCTTCGTCTCGATCCTGGGCGAACGCTACACGCACGGTCACGTGTTTGATTTTTACAAGCAACTGGTGGATCACCCGGGATATCTCAAGGTGCTGGGCGACGGCACCCAGCGCAAATCCTACCTCTACGTGGGCGATTGCCTGGACGCCGTCCTGCACGTCATCCGCCGGGGCGAAGCCCGCACGGCCAGGCACGGTGTGGCTATTTTCAACCTCGGCACCGATGAATATGTGCAGGTGAATGATTCCATTAGATACATCTGTCGCGAACTGAAACTCACGCCGCGCCTGGAATATTCCGGCGGCAACCGCGGCTGGGTCGGGGACAATCCCTTTATCTTTCTGGACACCAAGAAAGTCCGCGCCACCGGCTGGAAACCGGCGCTCACGATTGAACAGGGCATCGTCAGCACCCTTCAATGGCTCCGGCAAAACACCTGGGTCTACGAGCAACGTCATTAAAGTGTTTTCATGAAGATTACCGTTCTTGGCCTCTGGCATCTCGGCACGGTCACCGCCGGCTGTTGCGCCCGGCATTTTTCGGTGACGGGACTGGACTTTGACGCCGCGAACATTGCGCGCCTCGCCACTGGCCAGGCGCCTTTGCTGGAACCCGGCCTGAACGAACGCCTCGCCGCCGGGCTCGCCAGCGGCAAGCTCGCCTTTACCACCGACCCGGCCACCGCGCTGCGGGGCTCCGACATTCTCTGGCTGTGTTATGACACGCCGGTGAACGAGCAGGATGAGTCGGACACGGCCTTTGTCCTGGGCAACCTGCACCGTGCCCTGCCCCACCTGGCCGCCGGGGCCCTGGTGCTCATTTCCGCGCAAATGCCCGTGGGCACCTGCGCCCGGTTGGAGGCGGAATTTCCGCAGTTCCATTTTGCTTATTCGCCGGAAAACTTGCGTCTGGGCAAGGCGCTGGATGCCTTTGAGAAAGCCGAGCGCGTGGTCGTGGGCACCCGCAACGACGCCAAGAAAGCCCTGCTCGAAGCGGTGTTCGCGCCCTTCACCCCGCAGGTGATCTTCATGCGCACGGAATCGGCCGAGATGGTGAAACACGCGCTCAATGCCTTTCTCGCGCTCTCCATTACGTTCATCAATGAAGTCGCCCGGCTCTGTGAATTCACCGGGGCCGATGCCAAGGAAGTTTCCACGGGCTTGAAGAGCGAGGCCCGGGTGGGGGCCAAGGCGTATCTGGGACCCGGCGGCCCCTTCGCCGGCGGCACGCTCGCGCGCGACGTGGTGACGCTCTCCCAACTGGCCGTGGCCCATGGCGAGACGATTTCGGTGATTCCCGCGATCAAGCGCAGCAACGATTTGCACCGCGGCTGGGCCTTCAAACGCGTGGCGGCCCGGCTGGGCGGGGTGCGCGGACGCAAGATCACCCTGCTGGGCCTGACTTATACGATCAATACCGACACCCTGCGCCGCAGTGCCGCCATGGAATTGTGCGGCCAGTTGCTGGCCGAGGGGGCGTTGGTCACCGCGTTCGATCCCGCCATCCCCGCCTTGCCGCCCGAATGGTCTGCCGTGACCCTCGCCGCCGATGCCACCGCCAGCCTGCGCGAGGCCGATGCCGTGGTGGTCGGCACCGAATGGCCGCAGTTTCGCCAGGTGGATTATGCGGCCGCGGTCCGCACCATGCGGAGCCCGGTGTTTGTGGATGCGAACCGTTTTTTGGAAAAGGAATTGAAGCCCGTCCCCGGAGTGGAACATCTTTCCGTGGGCCGCGGCTGATGCATTATGAAATTGTTGAATCAAAACGCCCTGATCACGGGCGGCAGCCAGGGCCTGGGCAAGGTCATTGCCAGCCATTACCTCACCGCCGGGGCGAATGTCGTCCTGTGCTCGCGCAGCGAGGCCGAGCTCGGCGCCACGCGGGATGAACTCGCCCGCCAGTTCCCGCACCAAAAGGTCCGGGCGCAAACCTGCGATGTGGCCAGCGAATCCCAAGTGAACGCCCTCGTGGCGTACGCCCTCGCCGAATTCGGCTCGCTCGATGCCCTCGTTCTGAACGCCGGTGTGTACGGCCCCATGGGCAACACCGAATCTGTGTCGCTGGACGAATGGCGGCGGGCCATCGATATCAATCTCTATGGGGTGCTGCTGCCCTGCCGCGCCCTGATTCCGCATTTCAAGCAAGCCGCGCGCGGCAAGATCGTGATTCTCTCCGGCGGGGGCGCCACCAATCCCCTGCCCCAAATCAGCGCCTACGCCGCCTCCAAGGCCGCCGTGGTGCGCCTCATGGAAACGCTCGCCGAGGAACTGCGACCGTTCAACGTGGATGTGAATGCCATCGCCCCCGGCGCGCTCGCCACCCGGCTGGTGGATGAAGTGCTCGCCGCCGGACCGGAAAAAGTCGGCGCGGCCTTCTACGAGAAGAATAAAGTGTGGAAGGAAAAAGGCGCCACGCCGCTGGAATTCGGCGCGGGCCTGGCCGTGTACCTCGCCAGTGCGGAGAGCAATGGCATCACCGGCAAACTCATCAGCGCCCAGTGGGATCCGTGGAAAACCCTCCACGACCACCTCGCCGACCTGGCGAAATCGGACATCTATTGCCTCCGGCGCATCGTGCCCGAGGACCGCGGTAAAAAGTGGAGTTAACCGGATCTATGAACCTTCGTGTTGCCCTCATTGGCTGCGGTCTCATTGGCCAGAAACGTTTGAATTTGCTGCCGCGCGGCAGTGTCACCGTGGCCTGCGACACCCAGTTGGAGCGCGCCCAAAAACTCGCCGCTCAAAGCCCGGGCTGCCTCGCCACCGATTCCGTGGCCGAGGCCGTCAGCCGGCCGAATGTGGATATTGTGGTCATTGCCACCATCAACGCCGCGCTCGCCCCCATCGCGCTACAAGCCGTGCAACACGGCAAGCATGTGCTCGTGGAAAAACCCGCGGCCATCAACCTGGCCGAACTGGCGGAAGTCGAAGCCGCCGCGCGGGCCAATGGCGTGCTCGTTCGTGTGGGTTACAACCACCGTTACCATCCGGCCGGACTGAAAGCCGTGGAGATTTTCCGCAGTGGGGCGCTCGGTCCGATTATGTTCCTGCGCGGACGCTACGGCCAGGGCGGCCGGGTCGGCTACGAAAAAGAATGGCGCGCGGATCCCAAACTTTCCGGCGGCGGGGAACTCATTGACCAGGGCGTGCACCTGATTGATCTCGCCGGCATTTTCCTGGGTGAATTCACCCGGGTGGAGGGTCACGTGGCCACCTACTTCTGGGACATGCCGGTGGATGACAACGCCTTCCTCAGCCTGCGCAACGCCGCCGGCTCCACGGCGTGGCTCCAGGTCAGTTGCAGCGAATGGAAGAACCTCTTCAGCCTGGAAATCTATGGTCGCGACGCCAAGCTGCACTGGGAGGGCCTCGGCGGGAGTTACGGCGTGGAGCGCCTGACCTATTATAAAATGCTCCCGCAGATGGGCCCGCCCGACACCACCATCTACGAATACCCGCGCGGCGACGAGTCCTGGAAAATCGAAATGGCTGAGTTCATGGAAGATATTCGCACCCACCGCACCCCGGTGCCGGGGCTCAAAGAAGCCCGGGCGGCGCTGGCCGTGGTGGAGCAGATTTATCAACGCGGGAATGGGTAAGAGAAAAAGCCAGCATCCACCGTCGCTGGAAGTTTTGGCGGATGGGAACGTGAAAGCGTTCAACTGAAACTGGAAAGCACTTGGGGTCTGGGTGCTTCAAGCGGCCATCGTCGCGTAGCGACATGCAGAGGGTAGGCGTGGGTTTCAACCCACGCAATAAAGCCCAAACCGCCTTCTGCGCCGCGACCCGCCGCCAGCCCCTCACCTCACCAATCTAAAATGGCAGGGCCGGCGCTGCGGTGACGCCCATCGCTCATAAGGACCTCTCCCCCTGTTGATTGATGCTTCACTCATCATTCTACCCTGGCCCGCTTTTCCACGTCACCAAATCCCCTCCGGCTGATTGGCGCCGGCCCAAAGCGAGCCCGCCTGTTCATTGCCAGGAAGCATTGATGGCTTGGGAAATGCTGGCCACTGGCTGTCTGGTTCTGGCCGTGAGCATGTCGACCCGCACCTCCTGCACGCGGGCGGGCGTGTCAAAATAAAACCAGCCGACGATATCCCCGCTGCCAGCCGGGTAACGGTAGGAGGGATGCGCATTGTAACCATCGGTTTTTTCGCCATGGGTGTAGGGCCGGGCGAGAATGATGACCGGATCAGCATTGGTTACGGAGTAGTGAATATGCACCAGCATCCGTTCGCCGAACTTAAGGTGGGCCGGCGAGGCGGGTTCGATGGCGGTAATGGCGAGCGCATTACCTGGGCGAGAATTCAGGCCGGCACAGCCGCAGATATTCAGCAGCAGCAAAGCCCCGGGAATGCAGTGAAGTAATCTCACCGCCGCGAACCTAAAACCTGAGGAATGGGATGTCAAGGCGCAGCGAGACGCCGCCAGTCCCACAGCTTACAAATCGGCAATGGTAGGGCCGGCGCTGCGGTGCCGCCCAAAATTCACCGCGTCAGCCCGCGCAGCGGGGCGAGCGAAACCGCCCCCGGCCGTCCATCGCTCATGAACACGCTTCACCAAGTGAGGAGCGGTGCGCT
>CAIZWI010000388.1 GCA_903936645.1 uncultured Verrucomicrobia subdivision 3 bacterium | reverse complement strand
TTCGCCATTTTCCAGCGCCCCTGCCGGGGCGCGATGGTTCCGGGCTGGGTACCGGGGGCGGCGCAAAGCTTCCGCCTGCGCACAGAGCTATGGCGGACAGGTGCCCCCGGCTAATTTCCAGCGCCCCTCCGGGGCAAGGCTCGGGCGAAGGAAGAAATTTGTCTCACACCCACTTTACTATCCCAAATTTGAACCGGGCCAGAGATGGATGCGGTCGGTATTATTAGCACAGGCTTTGCCGTAGGGCTTTTCAAACACCAACGTAATAAATTCGTTGCGTCGGCGGCTTAATCCGCGAGAATTAGCTTATGAGTGCCGTGGCTGATATTAACATGCCGGATGTGACGGGTCATTTTGGTCCCTTTGGGGGGCGTTATGTGCCGGAAACGCTGATGCATCCGTTGCAGGAGCTGGAGGCGGAATATTTCCGCTCCCAGCACGACCCCGAATTCCAACGGGAGCTGAGCTATTATCTGCGCGAATTTTGCGGGCGCCCCACCCCGCTTTATTTCGCCGAGCGGCTCACCCGCGAACTGGGCGGGGCGAAAATTTATCTCAAGCGCGAGGACCTGCTGCACACCGGCGCGCACAAGATTAACAATGCCATGGGCCAGATCCTGCTGGCGAAGCGCATGGGCAAAACGCGCATCATCGCCGAGACGGGCGCAGGGCAACACGGGGTGGCCACGGCCACGGTGAGCGCGATGTTCGGGCTCAAGTGCGTGATTTACATGGGCGCAGTGGATTGCGAGCGCCAGGCGCTGAATGTTTACCGGATGAAAATGCTCGGGGCCGAGGTGGTGTCCGTGAAAGCCGGCCAGCAGACGCTGAAGGAAGCGGTTAACGAGGCCATGCGCGACTGGGTGACGAATGTCCGCCATACGCATTATATTCTCGGCACCGCTTACGGGGCCCATCCTTATCCGGTGATGGTGCGGAATTTCCAGCGGATCATTGGCGACGAAGCGCGGCGGCAGATTTTGGAGAAGGAAGAACGCCTGCCCGACCTGCTGGTTGCCTGTGTGGGGGGCGGGTCCAACGCCATCGGGTTGTTTTATCCATTCCTTAACGACACCAGCGTGAAGATGGTGGGGGTGGAAGCCGGCGGTTTGGGGATTCAGCCGGAACAACATGCGGCGCGGTTCCACGGGGGTTCGCTGGGCGTGTTGCAGGGCACGCGCAGTTTTATTTTGCAGGACGCCTACGGGCAGATTCAACTCACGCACAGTGTCAGTGCCGGGCTCGATTACGCGGCCGTGGGGCCGGAGCATGCGTGGTTGCATGACCAGCAGCGGGTGGAATACACCTACGCGACGGATGACCGGGCCCTGGCGGCCTTCATGAAGCTGGCCCAGTTGGAGGGCATTATTCCGGCCCTCGAAAGCGCGCATGCCATTGCGGAGGTCATCACGCGGGCCCCGACGATGTCCAAGGATGACCTGGTGATCGTGAATCTCTCCGGCCGCGGCGACAAGGATGTGGCGCAAGTGGCGCCGAAGGTTGGGTTGCAACTGCCGAAGTGAAAGCTGTGGTGCTAATCATGGTGTGCCTGGTCGTGCCGAACGTCCGGGCCACGATCATGGGATGAAACGCACAGACCTTCGATTTTACCAACCCGGCGGTCACCCTCACCAATGCCACCTGGTCCGATACCAACCTTTTTTCAGTGACTACCAACGGCCTGGGGTGGAGCGGGGGCGGGAAAGGCACTTATGCCCACAGGTTATGGTTAGTCGCGGTTCCGCTGGCCATCGGCACTTCCTGGCGACCCGCCACTGGAGCCAGTTTTAATTTCGAATTGGTGCCTCCGATCAAGCCGGTTGACCTGCCCGGGGGAGATAGCTGGGCACCCCGACAGGGCCGGGTATTTGTGCGTTACAGTCCCGACCGGAAACACTGGTCCACGTGGCAAATGTTGGACGGGCCAGAGCTTTTGAAATCGGCCTCAGCAACCAACGTTCTTTATCGCGGGCAAATCGAAGTTCCCCAAATCGAAAGGGAAAAATATGAAGACTTGGTGTTGCAATACGGCCGTCTAGATGTGCCTTGGATGAGTGACGAGGCTGCGGCCGTGCGCTGGATTTTACGGCAACAACCGGATTTCTTTGACCAGCAATTGCCGTTTGCCGGGTACGTCCAGTTCCGGTTTGAAGCCGCCCTGCCCCGCGATCAGCGAATCCAGCGGATGAAAATGCGCGTGTCGTGGAGCGTGGGCGGGCTCCACAGTGAACCAAACATTCCTGGTGCGGACGAACATCGCGATGGGGCATGGGATTTTCAAGCCCCCTGGTAATCTTGAATGGCTCTGGACGCCCACAAAGTCGGCTTGCAACCGCCCCAATGACTGGGTAGCTTCAACTCATGTTGCCGCAAAAACAACATCGCTTTAGCGTAACCGATTATTACCGCATGGCGGAGACAGGCGTGTTGCATGCGGATGCCCGGGTGGAACTGCTCGACGGACAAATCATTGATATGTCTCCCATCGGCCCTTTTCACGGCAGTGTCACCAAGCAATTGCTCCAACTTCTGGCTGCCGCCGCGCGCGGCCGATGGCTCGTGGCGGTGCAAGACCCGTTGCATTTGGACGATCATTCCGAGCCGGAACCGGACCTCATGTTGCTTAAGCCGGTGCCGGATTTTTACCGCCAACAGCATCCCCGGCCCGGGGATGTGCTATTATTGATCGAAATTGCCGATACCACACTGCAGACCGATCAGGAGATTAAACTCCCGGCCTATGGTCAGGCCGGCTTGGCGGAAGTTTGGATCGTCAACCTGGTTGAGGAACGCTTGGAAGTATATCGGGAGCCCCATTTCACGGGTTATGGTAGCAAGACCGTGCTGCGGGCCGGCGACCAGGCTAGTCCGCTGAACTTTCCCGATGTCGTGGTGAGTGTCGCGGCATTGTTTCGGCGGTAAAATCTCGTCCGGCCTCGGGGGCGAAAAAGCGTGACCGTGGTTTCGGCAGTGGTAACGTTGGTCTTTGCCAGATGAACGCGCGTTTTCTCACTCTTTTTTGCCTCGGCCTGCTGGGTTTTTCCGCCATCCGCCTGCCGGCGGCGGTGAACCCTGCCCTGCCCGTCATTCCCACCCGGGTGGTGACGATCACGCAGTTTGGGGCGGTGGGCGACGGGGTGGTTACCAACACCGGGGCCTTGCAAGCCGCGATCGACGACACCCGGGCGGCGGGCGGGGGCACGGTGGATGTTCCCGCGGGAGTGTTTTTGTGCGGGCCCGTCACGCTGGCCAGCAATTTGCGGTTGCAACTGGAGGCCGGGGCCATTTTACGCCTGCTGCCCTTGGACAAATATCCGGGGGGCACGGTGAACCCGGCTAATTTTCTGAGTGGCACGGGCTTGCACGACGTGGCG
>CAIZWI010000387.1 GCA_903936645.1 uncultured Verrucomicrobia subdivision 3 bacterium | reverse complement strand
CGCCCGCCAACTGGCCGATGGATTCCATTTTTTGCGCCTGCCGCAATTGTTCCTCCAGGCGGCGTTTCTCGGTGATGTCTTCCGCAATGCCCGCGACCCGGTAAATTTCGCCCGCCGCATTGTGAACCGGAAATCCCTTCTCATAAATCCAACATTCAACTTTATCCGGGCGGGTGATGCGATAGGTGGCTTCGTAGCCGCCGGTCGCGGGGAGGCGGTTGCCGGCTTGCACCACGCGGTCCTGGTCCCCGGGATGAATCGCGGCAAACCACTCGCCAGGGGCAGCGTAGAGACTGGCGCAGGTGCGGCCCCAAATTTTTGCATAGGCGGGGCTGACGTAAATAAACTCCGTGCGGTCCAGGTTCGTAATCCAAAACACCTCATTGATGGTCTCCGCCAGTTGCCGGAAACGTTCCTCGCTGGCGCGCAAGTTTTCCTCATTGCGCTGCCGTTCCGTGATGTCCCGGACCGAGGCGATGAGATATTCGCGATCCACGACCACATGGCGGACATTGACCTCGACGGGAAACGTGGAGCCATCTTTTCGCCGATGCCGGCCTTCGAGGGTGGTCACCCCAATTTGCCGGATTTCCTGGGCCAGCTCCGGCCATGAGTGGGTGGCCAATATCCCGGCTTCAATATCCATCACGCGCCGAGTTAGCATTTCCTCCCGGGTATAGCCGAGCCGTTCGCAGGCGGTTTGATTGACATCCAGAAAATGCCCGTTTTCCGGATCAATTACCTCGATCCCGTCATTCGTCCGGTCGATCAGAGTGCGGAACAGCAGCAGGTCGGCCTCCGCCTGCTTTTGAGCCCGCCGGATTTGCTTTTGGGCCAAAGCCTGCTCGATGGCCACCCCCAACCGGCCAATGCGGTCCTTGAGAAAATAATCCGTCACCCCGCATTTCATGGCTTCCACCGCAGTTTCTTCGCCCACGGTGCCGGAAATCAGGATGAAGGGAATATCATATCCACTGGCCCGGTTGAGTTCCGCGGCCCGCAGCCCGCTAAATTGCGGCATGGCAAAATCGGAAATAATGATGTCCGGTCGCGTTTGCAGGGCGGCCAGAAATTCCAGCTCGGTTTCCACCTGCCGCCAGTTGGGATCGAAACCCGACCGGCGCAATTCGCCCATGACCATTTCCACGTCATCTGCCGAATCTTCAGCCACTAATATTTGCAAGGGGGTGGGCATGGGTTAGGCCTGGTTGGTCCGGTTGATCAGCAGCCAATAGCTGCCCAGTTTTTGGACCGCATTGGCGAACTGTGCGAAATCCACCGGCTTTACAATATAACTATTGACTCCCAATTTATAGCTTTCAAAGATGTCACACTGCTCCTGGGACGAGGTGAGCATGACCACCGGGATATGCTGCGTGCGGGGATCGGCTTTCAGGGCACGCAACACCTCCAGGCCGTCCACCTTGGGCAGCTTCAAATCCAGAAGGATCACTTTCGGGTGGTTGGTCAGCACTCTTCCGGCATGGGGCCCCCGGCAAAAAAGGAAATCCAACGCCTCCGCGCCGTCCCGCAGGACGTGGATGTGGTTGGCGAGCTTAGCCCGCTGCAGGGCGAACAAGGTCAGGTCAACATCGTCCGCATTGTCCTCGACCAGCAGGATTTCCACAGCCTGAGAATCGTTCATAATGGTTGGTTGGGTTTCAGGGTAAAATAAAACGTTGCGCCCCGGTCCACTTCCGCCTCCGCCCAGATGCGGCCACCGTGGCGATGAATAATTCGCTGCACGATGGCCAGGCCCACGCCGGTGCCCGCAAATTCCTCCGCCCGGTGCAACCTTTGAAAGACGCCAAATAATTTATCGGCGTATTGCATGCTGAAGCCGGCGCCGTTATCGCGGACGAAATAAACGGCTTCGTCATTTTCGGAGCGACAACCGATCGCGATGGTGGCCGGCGTGCGTCCCTGCGTGTATTTTACGGCGTTCGAGAGCAGGTTGATCCAGACCTGTTTCAGCAGTCCCCAATCACCCCGGCAGGGCGGCAGGTCGCCGACGTGCAGGTCCAGCGCACGGCCTTGCCGCTGGGCCTCCAATTCCTCCCAGGCCGCCGGCACGAGGCTGCTCATCGCCACCGTTTGCCAGTTGATGGACTGGCGATTCAAACGGGAGAAGGCGAGCAGATCATCGATCAACAGGCCCATGCGCACACCGCCCTTTTGAATGCGTTCCAAGTAGTGCTGGCCGGCGGGGGGCAACCGTTCGCCAAACTCGGCCAGCACCAGGCCGGCAAAGCCGTTGACGGCCCGCAGCGGCGCGCGCAAATCATGCGACACTGAGTAAGAGAAAGCCTCCAGTTCCTTGTTCGCGGCTTCCAACTGGGTGGTGCGGGCGGCAACGCGCCGTTCCAATTCGGCATTGAGCTGGCGGATTTTTTCCGCAGCCTGCTGGCGGAGCGTGATATCCGTGGTGGAGACAAATGCGAGGGTCTCACCCCCGGACCCGTGGATGAGCCAACCGGAATGCGCGAGGATCTTTTCCCAACCCTGGTCGCGCCGCCGCACCCGGACGGCCCAATCGCGCAGCACTTCCCCGCGCAGCACGCGCTTCATCGCCCAGTCGTCGACCGCCAGCGGTTCATCGTCATTGAGGGGGCGGATTTCAAAGGGGGCGGCCAGGCCGGAGAGATGGCGCTGCAACTCGTCGAGGTTGGCGCAGCCGAACATGACCAGGGCCGCGGGGTTTCCGTAAATAACCCGACCCTGGGGATCGCCCATGACCAGTCCCTCGCCGAGGTTGGCCATCAACGCCGCCAAACGTTCCTGACTTTCGCGCAACGCCGCCGCGCCCCGTTTCAAGGCGGTGATGTCCACTGCCACGCCGACCAGCGCCGGTCCATCGAGTCCGGGCAGGGAAAAGGGGATTTTAGTGGTTTGGAAAATGCGCGTTTCGCCGGTGCCAATGGTTAAATGCTCTTCGGCGACAAATTTCAATTTGCCACTGGCCAGCACTTCCCGATCCACGCGCATGCAGGCCTCGGCCTCGGCCGGGTTGGGCAACAGATCCCGGTCGGTGCGCCCGATCATTTGGGCAGGCGTCAAGCCATTGGCGGCTGCACAGGCTCGATTGACGAAGAGGTGGCGGCTCTGGCCATCCTTGGCGAAAATGAAATGCGGCACCAAATCCATCACGGCTTGCAATAAATGCTCGCTTTTCAGGCGCTCCGCCTCCGCGCGTTTCCGTTCCGTAATGTCGAGAATCGTCAGGAGGATGAGGCTGACTTCACCGGCGCGGTTGCGCACCGGCTTGGCGGTGTAGCTGCCCACCCACGCATGGTGGGTCTGGAGATTGTGCAGATGCGCCTCGTAGTTCTGCACGTAATCGCCGGCCACGGCGCGCGACACCGGCCACTCGGCATAGGGCATGGGCCGGCCGTCGGCATAATGCAATTCCCACGCTGCTGCGTAATCCTCGATCCGGGTGAGCATGTCCCCGACTGAGGCAAAGCCGTGGAAGCGCAGGGCGGCCTGATTCATGGTCATTTCCCCACCGCGGGGATTGAACAGAACAAAACCAATGTCCGTATTTTCCAGCGCCGCCGACAGTTTTTGGCGCTCCAGCGCGAGGGCCAGTTCCACCTGCTTGCGTTCCGTGATGTCCTCAAAAATGGTATAGACTTCCACCGGGCGGACCTCGCCGGGAGGCAGCACCGGCACGGCATCAATACTTATCCAGCGGCGGCACTGCGCCGGCGTGTTCCAGATGCCCATGATGACGCCACGGACTTTGCGGCTGGTGCGCAAGGCCACCATGGCCGGATGCTCCGGCCCGGGAAAGGGCGAGCCATCCTCGTGAATCGTGTCCTGGCCTTCGTGCCCCGAGCTGCTGCCCACGAGCTGCTCCCGGGTTTTGCCGAGAATGCGCTCGGCTGCTGGATTCAAAGCAACGATGGTGCCGTCGGCGGCTTGATGGACAACGCCCTGCAACATCGTTTCCACCAGCAGCCGCCGGCGCTCCTCCCCGGCGCGCAGTGCCTCCTCGGCGGTTTTACGGGCCGTGATGTCTTCCGCGAAGATGATGATGCCGCCAATGGCACCATCGGCCTGATACCACGGCCGGATTTCCCAGCGTTTATATTCCCGGGTGCCGTCGGCGCGGAGGTGGATGTCCTCATCGGACTTCTCAACCGCGCCCGCCAGACAGCGTTGATGAATTTCGGTCCAACTCGCTGGCAGGTCAGGCAGGCAGTCGTAATGACTGCGGCCGATGATGGATTGGCCGACCAATTGGTGATCCGCCAGCCACCGATGGCTGACCACCATATACTTCATGTCCCGGTCGAGCATCGCGATGGCCGCCGGACTGTATTCCGCATAAAGGCGCAGTTGTCCCTCCCGTTCCTGCAAGGCCGCCTCCGCCCGCTTGCGTTCGGTAATGTCAAAATTAACTCCCAAAAAGCGGGAGGGCGGGCGCGCCGGGTTTGCTTCGGGAAACGCAAAGCGGCCGCGCCCAACCAGCCAGCGCACCCGGCCATCCGGAAGCCGGACGCGAAATTCAGCGGCCAGGGCGCCGGTGCGCAAGGCTTCTGCCCATGCCGTGCGCAGCCCGGTGACATCCTCCGGGTGGACATACCGGAAAAAGGTTTCGGGTCCCGGTGCGTCCACTCCTGGCTGCAACCCCAGCAATTCATACTCCACGCTGTTCCAGTGGGCTTCGCCGGTGCCCAGATTGATTTCGAAGGTGCCCATTCCGCCGGCCTGCAAGGCAAGTTGCAAGCGCGCCTCGTTCTCGAGCAGCGTGCTTGCGGCCAGGATGCGTTCGTTGATATTGCGGGCGATTTTGGAGACGCCAATAATCTGGCCGGTGGCATCTTTGATGGGGGAAACCGTGAGGGATACCTGCTGGGTGCCTCCGTTTTTGTGCTGCCGCACGGTGTCGAAATGCCGGACGCTTTCGCCGCGCCGAATCTGGGAGAGGATCGCCGCTTCCTCATGCTGACGATCCGGCGGAATAATTCGCAGAATTGGCTGGCCCACCATTTCCGCCGCCTGATAGCCAAATATTTTCTCCGCCCCGGCATTCCAACTGGTCACGATGCCCGCCAGATTTTTCCCGACGATCGCGTCGTCCGAGCTTTCCACAATTGCCGCCAGGCGGGCGGCCTTTTCCTCGGCCATTTTACGGTCCGAAATATCGCGTTCCACCGCCACAAAATGCGTAAACCAGCCCTGTTCATCCGCCACTGGAACAATGTCCAGATCGAGCCATAACTCCTCGCCGCTTTTGGTGTAATTGACCAGTTCCACCCGGATGGGCTGCCACTGGCGCAGGGCCGCGCGGATGCGGTCGAGCTGCCGGCGGTCCGTCTTGGGTCCGTGGAGCAGGCGCGGAGTCTGCCCCAGTGCCTCCGCGCGGGAATAACCGGTGCGCCGCACGAACGCATCATTAACGTAAAGGATGCGGGGGCCGGGGGCCTCCTGCGGTTCGGCCTCGGTGATGAGCACGATGTCGTTCAGCCGGTTTAAGCAGGTTTCCAGCAGTTTGAGCCGGGCCTCCCCCCGCCGCCGGGCGGACACTTCGGCTTCGAGAATTTGGGTCTTTTCCAGGAGTTCGGCGGTGCGTTCCTGAACGCGCGCCTCCAGTTGCGCATTGCTGGCGCGCAGGGCGGCGGCGCTGGTTTCGGCCCGGCGTTGCGCCCGGTGCATTAAACCGCCCAGCCCGGCGATCCCGCAGCCGGTGAGCAGGTACAGGAGCAAGCCCAAGAGAGCCGTGGGATCCAGGTTAAAACTCCCCCGGGGCGCGAGCAGGAAATAATCGGCCGCCAGCCCGCCGACGACCACGGCGGTCAATGCAGGAACCAAACCTCCGAGCCATGCCATGAGCATGATGGCCAGGAATAACGTGGCGAATGGAAACTGCCCGCCCAGGCAGGGGTCCAGCAGGCGCCGGGCGACAATGGCCAGGACGACGCTGGTCACCGCGCCACCCAGTCGCAACAGCATGGGCTTCCCGCTAGCCAGCATGCCGGGGCTCCTTGAGTTGGCTTTGTTTGTCCATGAACCAGTTGAGGGCCGCCGGCATGGTGGGCATTTAGACGCGCGCCGCCGCCAGCGGGGTGGCCGGTGGTTTCAGCAGCACCCAATTGAGATTGAGTTTCTTCATGGCCGGGGCAAACACATTCCAAGTCAAGGGTTTGGTGATGTAGGTCACGGCCCCGAGCCGGCGGCATTCGGCGATGTCCTTGTGCTGGCTGGATCCCGTGAGCACGACAACGGGCAGGCTGGCGGTTTTAGGATCCGCTTTGATCCGCCGCAAGACTTCGAGCCCGCTCAATTTAGGCAGGCTTAAATCCAATAAAACAACTTGGGTTGCGGGCTCCGTAGAACGCCCCGCATATTTGCCCCGGCCAAAGAGGTAGTCCAGGGCCTCCGGGCCATCGGACACCACATGGATGCGATTCTCGAAGCGGGCGAGTTGGAACGATTTCAAGGTTAGTTCCACGTCATCCACGTCATCCTCCACCAGCAAGATATCCACAAAATTACTTTGTAAACTTTCCAGGTGGGCCCCCTTGGCTTTCCAATACTCCAACTCCACCGGGAACAAGGCCGCAATCGTGACTTCGAGCGCATGGGCCAGACGGATGATGGTTTTAAGGGAGGGATTGCGCGCCCCGCGTTCCAAGTCGGAAATGTAGGTGCGATGCAACTCGGCCCGCTCGGCCAGAGTTTCCTGGGAAATGCCCAATAAATTCCGCGAGACTTTGACCGAAGTCCCAAACAATTTTTGCGAGTCAATTATTTTCATGGTGCCAAATTCGGTACCCCAAGTGGGCATGCTCTTAGATTGAGAAATTTATAATCATCATTACCAACCCCCGCCACAGACTCCGAGTGACATTGCATCATTTGGTGCCTGGAGTCGGGGAGTAAATTTGCGGCGGCCGGCATCAGGACCGCCGGGTTTGACGAGCGTTAACGAGGGGGTTAATTTGACCCTGTGGAACAAACCCTGCCCCTGCCATTGATTTCACCAGGCGATGACTCGACGAGGTGGCGATGGATGGCTTGACGACGTTTAGAAAACAAGGCGGGGTTGGTGGTTTTCCACGCATACGCATCTAGACGCCAAAATATGCCAAAGGTTTCATCCGGTATCCGCGTTTTATAAAAAACCAGTCTAGGCACTCTAAGCCTTCAGCCGAAAAGGCGCGAATTATTTCGGTTTAAATCACCATTCCTGGCCGGAACGCGTTTGCCCGCCACTTCAAGATTGCCCGGAATTGCCTATTGTGCCGGAGGAGCAGGGAGGATGGGGGAACGTGCCCTCAAAGGCCGCCTCCCGGGGCGCGGCGGGTTTTAGCTGTTGCCAGCGGCGTATTTGCCCGCCTCCCAGGCGAGGGCCTGCACGCGAACTTGTCGCAAATCAAGCTTGCCGGTGCCCAGCAGGGGGAAGGCGGGCACGGGCTGGAAATTCTCGGGCCGGGGTTTCCAGAGATTCGGCAGCTCGCTGGCGGTCAACTTGTCCCAGAGGCCGGTCAGGGCCGGGGCCGCCAGTTTATGCAGGACCACCAATTTTTCGCCTTTCTTGTCATCGGGGATCGAGGTCACCACAAAGGTTTGTTCAGTGGCTTCCGCCAGGGTATGCAAGGCTTCCTCGACCTTGATATGGGGGACCATCTCGCCGCCAATTTTGCTGAACCGGCTGAGGCGGTCGGTGATTTGCAGGAAGCCGTCCTCATCCAGCGCGGCGACATCGCCGGTGATATACCATCCATCGTGCAGCACGGCGCCGGTGAGGTCCGGCCGGTCCAGGTAGCCGAGCATGACGTTGGGGCCGCGCACTTTTAAGAGACCGGCCTCGCCGAGCGGCAGGGGGACATCGCTGAAGGGCTGGTCCACCGCCACCACCCGGACGGTCATGCCGGGCAGGGGATGGCCGATTTTGCCCCGCTTGCCGCCGATTTGATGCAGGCCGGCCGCGCGGTAATCGTGGGTATTGACGGTTACGGCCGGGGCGCATTCGGTGCAGCCGTAGGCTTCCAGCGGCCGGAGGCCAAAGCGTTCTTCGAAGGCTGTGGCCACCCGTTCGGACAGTTTTTCCGCCCCCACCGCCACCAGCCGCAAGCTGCCAAATTGTTCGGGGGTGCAGCCGCGCAGGTACAGTTGGAGGAAGGTGGGGGTGGCCAGCAGAAACGTGGCGGCATGTTGCTGCACGAGCGCGCCGATGGATTTGGCATCCATGGGGTTGGGATGGAACACCACCCCGACGCCCAGGGTCGCCGGCAGCAGCAGGGTGCCGGTGAAACCGAAGGAATGGAAAAAGGGCAGCATCCCCAGTACGCGGTCGCGGGAGCCGAGGGCGAACACCTGTTCCATCTGGTCGATATTGGAGCCCAGATTGTAATGCGAGAGCAGTACCCCCTTGGGCTCGCCCGTGCTGCCACTGGAGAAAATGACGGTGCCCAATCCGTCCACCGGATGGCTGGCGCGGTCCGGCGGGGTGGTGCGCAGCGCGGCTTCAAGCCAGGCGATGGGGAGCAGCCAGGCCGTGAGCCAGGCGGCAAGTTTTTCTCCGGTTCCCGGCGCGGCGGCCACGTCCTCCAGATACAACACTTCGCCGGGCACCCTGACGTTGATTTTCTCCAGAAAGGCCCGCGAGGTAATGATGGTTTTTAGCCCGGCTTGCCGGGCACAGGAAGCCAGGCCGGCGGGGGACAACGTATAATTCAGATTCACCGGCACCTTGCCCGAGAGCAAGGCCGCCCAGTTCACCAGGGCGCCGGGCACACTCGGCGGCAGCAGCAAGCCCACCATGGTCTGCCCCTGCCAAACGGGTTTGAGACGTTGGGCGAGAAACACGGCCCGGGTGAGGGCGCCACCAAAACTGACATGCGGGGTGCGGGCATCGGCCATGGCGAAACGGAAGGGAAACCGGCGGGCGGTCCGGACGATGCGGCGCGGGAGCGTGCGCATCCGGTGGCGGCGGTGCGACCAGGCGGCGGCCACCAGTTCCTGCACCGCCTGGCGGATCGCAAACGCGGTGGACTGACCCGGCATGGGGCGGCCAAAGCTCACCGTGACGGGATGGGGAATGCGCGCGGGCAGGCGCCAGATAAAGCGACCTTGCAGGAAACTCGAAGGACTGCCCGCCACGCCGTCCAGCGCGATGGGAATGACCGGGGCGTCGACATTTTTCATGATGCGTTCCAGGCCGCGCCGGAAGGGCAGCAGCTGGCCGATCCGGGTAATTTCGCCCTCGGCAAAAATGCCCACCAACTCGCCGTTGCGGATGGCCTCGCTGGCAGTGTGCAAGGCGTGAATCAGTTCCTTGGGCCGCTGTTCGGAGGCGATGGGGATGACGCGCAAGATTTTGGCAAAAGGTTGGATCCAGGGTTTCTGGTAATGTTCTTTGTAGAGCAGAAACCGCACCGGCCGGTCAATGGCGGCGATCAGGAGCAGACCGTCCATCCACGAAACGTGATTGCAAACCAGGAGCGCACCGCCGCGGGCGGGGATATGGTCGCGGCCATCCGCGCGGATGCGGTAGAGTGAATGCGTCAGGCACCAGAGGCCGAAGCGCAGCAGGGCATCCGGGAGCAGGAACAGGAGGTACAGCGTGGCGGCCAGCGTGGCGAGGGCGAGGACGAGGAAACTGTGGGCGGGGGTCAGTTTGAGGACGGCAGAGAGCAG
This sequence comes from uncultured Verrucomicrobia subdivision 3 bacterium, assembly GCA_903936645.1. Classification (GTDB taxonomy): domain Bacteria; phylum Verrucomicrobiota; class Verrucomicrobiia; order Limisphaerales; family UBA11358; genus UBA11358. The sequence goes on along the minus strand of CAIZWI010000387.1, from coordinate 14,406 downwards.
GGTAAACAGGCCGGAAGCCACGAGCATGCCCACGGCGGATAATAAATTGTTGGCGGCCAGAACGCCGCCCTGGTCTTCCCGCGCCGGCCGGTGTTGCAACAGGGCGGCGATGGGCACGATGAAAAAGCCGCCAAAAAAGCCCAGCAGCGATAAATCCAGGGCGGCCTGGGGGTAGCCGAGACCGGGCTGAGCGAGGAGGGCCGAACAAATGGTCAGGCCCACAGCCCCGAGGGGGATCAAGCCCGTTTCAATTTTTCCGCCGGACAAACAACCTGCCGCGAAGCTGCCCAGCCCGATGCCGATGCCGGTGGCGCCCTGTAAATAACTGGTTTTTACGGGGTCATTGATGCCCAGCGCAGCGGCCGTGTAGCTGATGATGAGCAATTGCACCAAGGGGGCAAACGTCCAAAAGTAGAGGTTGCCCAAGGTGGCCAGCCAGAGCGCCCGGTCCTGGCGAATCAACTTCACCTGCGTCCACAGATCCGCCAGAACATTGGGTTGAAAGCGGATGGCCGGGTTCGCGGCGGGAATTTTGCGGATGGTGAGGCTGGTGAGCAGGCCCGCGCCGGCCAGGGCCAGTAACACCAGGCCGGACCAGCCTGGGCGGCCGAGAAACGCGGTGTACAACTGCGGTCCGGCCACGGTTCCGCCAATCACGGCCACAAAGGTGCCCAGTTCCAGCAGGCCATTCCCCCAGGATAGTTTCTTTTCCGGCAGCAATTCGGGGAGCGAGCCATATTTGGAGGGGCCAAAGAGGGCGCTATGCACGGCCATCAAGAACACGCAGGCCAGGGTGATGTACAAATGACGGGTGGCCAGTCCGAAGGTGGCCAGCAACATGACACAGATTTCGAATAACTTGATGCCGATGGTGACCGAGCGTTTGCTAAACCGGTTCGCCAGGAAGCCGCCGCCCATGGAAAACAGGATGAAGGGCAGGGAAAACAGGGCGCTTACCAGGCCGGTGAGCGAATCCCGTTCGGCGGCTTGCAGTCCGAGTCCGGTAATGAGTGAAATGGCGAGCCATTTCAGCACATTATCACTGAAGGCCCCTTGGAATTGCGTGAGGAAGAGCCCCCAAAAGCCACGGGTGGATTGCGGGGCGCTGGCATGATTGATCGGATGGCCACTATTCATGCACCCAGCTTGCCAGCTGCGGGGAAAATGGGTGAATCGATAAACTTTGGCGCGATATCGTCTGTAACGATAGGCCATGGCCGGCCTGCCAACGACAACCAGAACGTCCCGGCTAAGCCAGATGCCGGGCCTGCCGCTTGGGGAGGGAGGCGGTGGGTCGCGCCGAGCGTGGCGGGCCGGCCGGGAGAAAATCTTTCATGAAGCCCGGTTTGTCGAACCGACCGCCATTTTGGTAATCCCGCCAGAGGTTTTCGGCGGCCAGCCGGGGGTCCAGCTTGAGTTCCGTGGTGAGAAATTCAAACAGCAATTCCATGAGGCGCACCAAGGCAATGCTATCGGTACGTCCGATGCGGGTATACAGCCAGTCACTCCAGCGCAAGAACCCCGGGAAGGGGGCGGTGCCTTGCCAAATCAGCGGCGTGGCGTGGCGGAAATTGCCGCTGTTGCCCACCAAATCCCAATATTTGGCAAACCGCCGCAGCCGTTGCATGGTGGGGAAATCAATAAGGCGGTTGCAGAGGATTTCGTAGGGCGGATGCGGATGCCACGTCATGCCCCACTCGGCATCATGGCGGATGATCGGGGTGCCGCGCAGCCGTTTGAGGATGCCCACCTGGATTTCCTGAGGGTCCAGGGCCACCAGCCGGTTGAATCCGGCGGCGAAGCTTTCGAGGCTCTCACCGGGCAACCCGACGATCAAGTCCGCATGGAGATGCACCCCGGTGTGCTGGCGCAAAAACGCGAAGTTTTCCGCCAGTTTGTCGTAGTTCTGCCGCCGGCTGATCAACTGCCCCACCTCCGGATTAAACGTCTGGATGCCCACTTCAAATTGCAACATCCCGGGCGGGAACCGGGCGATGATTTCGCGCAGGGGTTCGGGCAGGCGGTCGGGGATCATTTCGAAATGGAAGAAGTGCCCGGGCTGGCTGCGCTCGAGCAGGAATTCGAGGATGGTCCGGCTGACGGCAATATTCAGATTGAACGTGCGGTCCACGAACTTGAATTGCTTGAGTCCGCGGTCCAGGAGCTTTTGTAATTGTTCCAAGAGGACGGGCAGGGGCACGGCGCGCACGGGGATGTCCAGGGAGGACAGGCAAAATTCGCAGGTAAACGGACAGCCGCGGGAGGCCTCGATATAGACGATGCGATGCGCCAGGTCCTCGGCGCGATAAAGGTCGTAAGGCAGGGCGAGCCGGGAAAAATCGGGCAATTCCGCCGCGATGACTTGAGGCGGCGTTGGCCCGCCCGCCAGCAGGAGGGCGCAGACCTCGGCAAACTTCAGATCCGCCTCGCCGGTGATGACGTGGTCGGCCAGTTGGACGATGGGTTGGCCGGCCGTTTCGTAACTGACTTCGGGGCCACCCAGGATGATTTTAATTTCGGGACGGATGCGGCGGATGGCGGCGATGACGACGGCGGTGGGCTCCACATTCCAGATATAGACGCCAAAACCGAGGATTTGCGGTTGGTGGGCCAGCAGGGCCTCGACGATGTCCAGGGGACGCTGGTTAATGTCAAATTCCGCCAGAGCTGCCCGGGACTGCAACGGGCCCAGGTTGGCCAGGAGGTAGCGCAAGCCAAAGGCAGCGTGAATGTATTTGGCATTAAGGGTGGTTAAAACGATATCGGCCACCCGGGGAGAGTAACGCTTCGCCGGTGGCAGCGCAATGCGGCGGGGCGGTGGCGGATAACCAGCCTCCACTGCTTGGGGAAATGCCGAAATCTTGGGGGAATTGTCACCGTATCTCCATATTTCCGTTACTTTAATTTAACACGGGTTGCCTCGCTTATTGGGGCTGGTTTGCGTTACTTTTAGAGCAGGTAATGAATTTTATTCAGAAAGCCTCGAGCCGGAGCTTGGGTAAACTAGCATAAATATGAAGACACTATTGGAACAACCGTCTGTGGCGGATCGCGTGCTGGCGCGGGGGAAGGTGGAAAACCATTATGAAGCGCGACTGGCCACCTCGGTGGAGGATGTGCGCGCGGCCCAAACCCTGCGGTTTTTGGTCTTCAATTTGGAGCTGAATGAGGGGTTGGAACAATCCTTCGCGACTTTGCGGGATGCTGATCCTTTTGATGATATTTGCGACCATCTGCTGGTACTGGACCGCCGGACCGGCGAGGTGGTGGGCACCTACCGCTTGCAAACGGGCACGGTGGCGGCCCAAAAATTGGGTTACTATAGCGCCCAAGAATTTGATTTGTCGCCCTTGGAAGGACTGCGGAGCCAGGTGATTGAACTCGGCCGGGCGTGTGTGCACAGTCAGCATCGCAACCTGGCGGTTCTGGGGTTGCTCTGGAAAGGGATTGCCAGTTATGCCCGGGCGAAAGGCGGTCGTTATTTGATCGGCTGCAGTTCCCTGTCCTCGCAAGACGCGCCGACCGGGGCGGCGGTGTATTCGGACTTGTCCCATCGTTTTCTCGTGCAGCCCGCCCTGCGAATTCAGCCACTGCCGGAACTGGCCTGTCCGCTCGATAAAATGGCGGAACATTACCAGCGCCCGCCCAAGTTACTTTCGGCTTACTTGTCTTTGGGTGCCAAAATTTGCGGGGTGCCGGCGATTGACCGGGAGTTTAAGACCATTGATTTTCTGACGTTCTTGGATTTGGATGCACTTTCACCCTCGACGGTGGCCCGGTATTTGAGCTAAACCATCCGGCATGATTGGGAAGTACTGCCGGACCATCGGCCGGTTGCTGGTATTTAGCTGGGTTATTGCCTCGGCGGCGGTGCAATACGCCTTCACGGTGTGGCTGGCGGGCAAATCTGGCCGGATTGAAGCCCGGGCCGCCTGGATGGCCAATACCAGCCGGCGTTTGTTGTGGGCTTTGAATATTCAGGTGACCCGTCATGGAAAGCTTCCCCAAGGGGGAGTGATGGCGGCAAATCATCTGGGTTATATTGACATTGTGGTTCTGGGGGCGGCCCAGCCGACGGTATTTCTTTCCAAAAGCGAAGTGCGGCACTGGCCGGTTTTCGGCCCGCTGGCAGCTTGTGCGGGGACTTTATTTATCCGCCGGGAGCGCAAGACGGATGTGGTGCGATTTGACGATGCCTTTGCGCAGGTGGTGGAGGCGGGGGTGATTCTCGGCATCTTTCCGGAAGGAACCAGCTCGGATGGTCACCGGGTGCTGCCCTTTCATTCCTCCTTATTTGCGGCTGCGGCTGCGGCCCGGTGGCCGGTCACGCCGGCTTGGATCGGTTATGAGGCGGAGGATGGTTCGGTGGAAAGCGATGTGGCTTATTGGGGGGACATGACCTTTTTCTCCCATTTTCTGCGTTTAATTCAGATCAAGTCCGTCCGGGCCACCGTGTGCTATGGGGCGGCACTTACGGAGGCGCTGGACCGCAAGGAGATGGCCCGCCGGTTGCACCGGGAAGTGGGGGAGATGCGGGAACGGTTCCGGCCGGCCGGCCGTGCCCCCGTGCCAAACGTCATTCCTGGATGAAATAACTTAAGTTCTCGAGTTCGATGGCCAGGTTAACGTTATTGACGATGACTTCCTCGGGCACATCCAAAACCATGGGCGAAAAATTCAGCACGCCAACGATGCCAGCCTGGACCAGCGAGTTGGCAACTTCCTGGGCCACGGCGGCGGGCACCGACAGAATCGCCATTTTAACCTGATTTTCGCTGATAAAATCCCGTAATTTTTCCATGCCTAAAATAGTTTGGCGGACAGCTTTATCGCGTTTGCGGGCGGGATCGGCATCGAATGCGGCGATGATTTCAAAACCTTCTTTTTCAAAGCCACGGTAGGACAGCAGGGCCAGACCGAGGTTGCCGACCCCCACCAGGATGACCGGCTGGAGGCGGGAAGTACCCAATTCCTCGGCGATTTTGGCATAGAGTTCGGCCACATCATACCCCAGCCCCCGGGTGCCAAACGTGCCGAAATACGCCAGATCTTTGCGCAATTGAGTGGGTTTGACTCCGGCCGCCTTGGCCAACGCCTCGCTGGACACGGTGGCGATGGTGTTCTCGCGCAACCGGGCCAGACACCGCGAATAAATCGAGAGACGATAAATCGTCTTGCGGGGAATGATGGGGCGATCCGACTTTTTCAACGGCGGTTAACTTAAGCGAGGCCGCCGCCGGGTGCAAGGATGGTCCGCGCGGAAAAATCAAGATATGGTGAATTCGGCAAGCGATTTGCTATAAGAATGATGTGTCCAGCAAGAATTAGCGGTTTAGGCTGGCCTTGCGGTTGACAAATTGCGTAAATCAGCCAATAACGGTTGCGAAACTGTATTTGGCTGGTGGCAATTCCTTTGGCACAGCGCCATCAGCCGGGCGGGGAATGTTAATATTTAATCAGGAAGTTCAAAAAGCGACGAATTGTAATTAGCTATGTTAAAAAATTATGCGCTCAACGGCGGGTTCGATGAGATGATCGATGTCAAGAGTGGCGTGCGGCCGCACTATCGGAAATTTCAGGAATTGTTCAGCAGCATGACGCCGATTGAGTTTGAAGCGAAGCGTCAGGCGATTGATGCCGCGTTTTTGCGCCAGGGCGTTACCTTTAATGTGTATGGGGATTCCCAAGGGGCGGAAAAGATTTTTCCCTTTGATTTGCTGCCGCGGATTATCCCGGCCAAGGAATGGGAGCACCTGGAGCGCGGGCTGGCCCAGCGCATCACGGCCTTGAATTTGTTTCTCCACGATATTTACCATGACCAGAAAATTCTGAAGGACGGGGTGATACCGGAGTTTTATGTGTTGTCCGCGCGGCATTTTCGGCGGGAATTTGTCAATTTTGAAGTGCCGAAGGGCATCTACATTCATATTTGCGGCACGGATTTGATCCGCGACAAGGACGGTAACTACCTGGTGTTGGAGGATAATGGGCGCTGTCCTTCGGGGGTCAGCTATGTTTTGGAAAATCGCCGGGCGATGAAACGGGCGTTTCCCCATATGTTTGAAGGGGTGGGGGTGCAGTCGGTGGAACACTATCCGCAAGAATTGCTCAAGAGCCTGCGCTATATCGCGCCGGCGGGCGTGGCGGATCCCACGGTGGTGCTGTTGACGCCGGGGGTTTATAACAGTGCTTATTTTGAGCACACTTATCTGGCGCGCCAGATGGGCATTGAAATTGTGGAGGGGCGCGATTTGCTGGTGCGAAACTCGCGGGTATTGATGCGCACGACCAAGGGCTTGAAGCCGGTGCACGTTATTTACCGGCGGATTGACGATGATTTTATTGATCCGACGGTATTCCGCCGGGATTCCATGCTGGGCGTGCCGGGATTGATCAATGCCTACCGCGCGGGCAATGTTTCGCTGGCCAATTCCATTGGCACGGGCATCGCCGACGACAAGGTCATGTATTATTTTGTGCCGCGCATGATTAAATATTACCTGGATCAGGAGCCGATCCTGCCAAATGTGCCGACCTATCTGGCCAGCGAGAAAACGGACATGGCGTACATCATGGAGCATCTGCCGGAACTGGTGGTCAAGGCGGCCAATGAATCCGGCGGTTACGGCATGTTAATGGGCCCGAAAGCCTCCAAGGCGGAGATTGAGTCGTTCCGCGAGCGGATTATCGCGGAGCCACGCAATTATATCGCGCAACCCATGATTTTTCTGTCCCAACATCCGACGTATTGTGATGACTCATTTGACGGCCGGCACGTGGATTTGCGTCCGTTCATTCTATCCGGGGAGCGCATTAGCATTATCCCCGGGGGGTTGACGCGGGTGGCGTTGCGCAAGGGGTCGCTGGTGGTGAACTCCTCGCAGGGCGGGGGAAGCAAGGACACCTGGGTGTTGTATGGTGACGAATAACTAAACGAAGAGAAATTTTAGAATAAACTATTCACATGCTAAGCCGCGTTGCCTGCTCGCTCTATTGGATGGCCCGTCATATTGAACGGGCCGAGAACATCGCTCGAATCGTGGACGTCAACTTGCAGTTGCTCCTCGACATGCGCCACCTGGATGAAAAGAAGCTGGCCGAGTACTGGCTGCCCATTGTGCAGGCCACCGGGGATGAGGAAGCGTTCTTCAAATTGCATCCGCGCCCGACGGCCCAGGCCGTGACGGAATTTCTGGTGTTTCAAAATGAAAACCCGAACTCCATCGTGCAGTCCATCTGCCAGGCGCGCGAAAATGCGCGCATGGTGCGCGACCAGATCACCCAGGAAATTTGGGAGGAACTCAACCGGCTGTACCTGTTCATCCGGTCACCCCAGGCCCGGGAGGTTTGGCGGCGCAGTCCCAGTGAATTTTTTCAAGAGGTCAAGGCGGGTTCGCTCCACTTTATTGGGATTGCCAACGCCACCCTGATTCACAACGAAGGCTGGTGGTTTGTACAGACCGGTCAATTCATCGAGCGGGCGGATAAAACCACCCGGATTCTCGACGTGCGTTACGAAACCATTCCGCAGCGTGGCACGCCCAAGGCCATTACCCAGAGCAATTCGCTGGAGTGGTCGGCGGTGCTGCGGTCCTGCAGCGCCTGGGACGCCTACAAATCCATTTATGGGGCCGATGTGCATCCCCGGGAGGTCGCGGAATTTTTGCTGCTGGATGACACCTTTCCGCGGTCTTTGCGCTTCTGTGTGTCCGAACTGAACCGGGCGGTCCGCCGCATTTCCGGGGTTTCGAATGGGCATTTTTGCAATGATGCGGAGAAGCTGACCGGCCGGCTTTTGGCCGAGTTGCAGTTTGGGACCATTGAAGAAATTTTCGACATCGGCCTGCATAATTACCTCGACCAGATTCAGCTCAAGTTGAACAACATCGGGGAGGCGTTGTTTCAAGCTTATATCTTTCAATCATTTTTGAATCCCGATGCGGAGCACATGGTGCAACAAGAGGAACAACAGCAGCAAACCTCGCGGCCTTGAGCTCCCTTCATGAGATATGACATTTTGCACTGCACCAGCTACGTTTATGCGTCGCCGGTCAGGGATAGTTTTAATGACGTGCGTCTGCATCCGGTGCCCAACCCGGATCAGACGGTCGAGTCATTTATTCTCAAGGTGCTGCCCGCCGCGCGCCTGAGCCATTACGTGGATTTTTACCGAAACTGGGTGCATCATTTCGAAATTCCCGAGTCCCACAAGTATCTGTCCATTGAGAGCCGTTCGCGGGTCACCACGCACCCGCCGGTGTCGCTCTCCGCCACGGAAGCGATCTGCCCGTTTGACAAGCTTTGCGAGGCGACCAATGTGGAGCGTTGCTTTGATTATTTGCAAAGCAGCCGCTACATCGAAATGGAAACCGAGGTCTGGCGACTGGCCGTGGATGCCACCATGGACCGCAAGGATGTCTGGCTCGCGGTTTTGGGGTTGATGGAATTTGTCCACGGTTATCTGAAATACGAATCCAAGTCCACCCATGTGCACACCCATATGCGGGAGGTGCTCAAGGAGCGCCGCGGAGTGTGCCAGGATTTTGCGCACTTGATGATTGGGTTGTGCCGGTCGTTGAAAATTCCGGCCCGGTATATCAGTGGCTACCTTGCCACGGAGGATGCCAGCGCCACGCACGCCTGGGTGGAGGTCTTCGTGCCGGGGGTGGGCTGGCGCGGGCTGGATCCCACGCACAACCGGCAAATGGACGAGACCTACGTGAAAATCGGCCATGGCCGGGATTATGCGGACGTGCCCCCGATTGCGGGCAATTACCGAGGGACACTGGACCGGACGATGACCGTGGATGTAAAGATTACGCCGGTGGGGTAAGGGGCGGCGAGTGTTCGGTATTCGGGTGGGGCATACCTCGGGTTGAGCCAGCCGAAGTACTTCTGGAGTCCTGCCTGGATCGAATAAAAAAAGGGCGGCGCGGTATTACGCGCAGCCCTTTGATTATTGATATTGAGGGCCAGTTCAGGCCATGCCCATGCTCAGCAGGAATTCGATGTTACTGCGGGTCTTCTTCAATTTGCCGAGCAGCAAGTCCATGGCTTCCACCGGCGGCACGCCAGTGAGCGCGCGGCGCAGCAGCACGACGCGGGTGGATTCGTCCGGATGATAGAGCAGTTCCTCTTTGCGGGTACCGGAGCGTTCGATGTTGATGGACGGGAAAATGCGGCGGTCCACGAGGGCGCGGTCCAAATGCACTTCCATGTTGCCGGTGCCCTTGAACTCTTCGAAGATCACTTCATCCATGCGGGAGCCAGTGTCCACCAACGCGGTGGCCATAATGGTGAGGGAACCGCCCTCTTCGATGTTACGCGCGGCCCCGAAGAACCGTTTGGGTTTGTGCAACGCGTTGGCGTCCACGCCACCGGACAAAATTTTGCCGGAGTGCGGTTGCACAGTGTTGTAAGCGCGGGCCAGACGGGTGATGGAGTCGAGCAGAATGACCACGTCACGTTTGTGTTCGATCATGCGCTTGGCTTTTTCGATCACCATTTCGGCGACCTGCACATGCCGTTCCGGCGGTTCATCGAAGGTGGAGGAAATCACCTCGGCGCCTTTGCAACTGCGTTCCATGTCCGTGACTTCCTCGGGACGCTCGTCAATCAGCAGAATGAACAGATACGTCTCGGGGTTGTTTTTGAGAATGGCGTTGGCGATCTTCTGCATCATCACCGTTTTGCCCGTGCGCGGCGGCGCCACGATCAAGCCGCGGGTGCCTTTGCCGATGGGGCAGACCAGGTCCAGCACGCGGGTGCTCAGTTCGTCAGCGGCGGTTTCCAGGATGAACCGCTTGTTGGGGAACAACGGCGTGAGATTTTCAAAATGGGTTTTGTCCTTCGCCTTGTCCGGTTCCTCACCGTCCACGGCCTCGACCTTGAGCAGGGCAAAGAATTTTTCCTTTTCCTTGGGCGGCCGGATCTGGCCGGCAATCAGGTTGCCAGTCTGCAAATCGAACCGGCGGATTTGCGAGGGGGAGATGTAAATGTCCTCGGGGCAGGGCAGGTAATTAAAGCTCTGGGAGCGGAGGAAGCCGAAGCCCTCGGGCAGCACTTCGAGCACGCCTTCGGAGAACAGCACGCCGGCACGTTCGGCGTTTTTTTGGAGAATGTGAAAAATGACCTCATGCTTGCGCATGGTGCCGAAGTTTTCCACGTTCAGTTCCTTCGCCATGTTGTTCAGGTCCGTCATGCTCATCGCCTGCAATTTGGCGATGTTGATGGAGGTGGCGATGCGGTCCCGCTGATTGCCAGCATTGCGGTTGCGATCGTCCGGGGCGTCATCCTCGCTGACTTCCACGGGGGTGGAGGGGGGGCGCAGGGTATCGGAGCCACTCATCTCCACCGGCCGGGCGGCTGGAGGCGGGCTGGGGGGCCGGACTGCCGGGGCGACCGGGGCCGGCCGCGGAATGGCGGGTGCGGGGCGCGGCGGGGCCGGAGGAGGCACCGGGCGTTCGACGCGCGGGGCAATCGGTGCGGGACGGCTGGGGGCCGCTGGAGCGGGCCGGTTGGCCTCGACGGGCGGGGTCACTTTTTCCGGGGCGGGACGAGGGGCCGGGCGAATGGGTGCGGCCGGGCGGACCGGGGCGGCGGGGCGAGTTGTTTCGACCGAGGGTGACGCTTTGGTCTTAGGCTTGGGTTCAACGGCCACAGGGGGCACAGGGGCCGGGGCAACCACGGGTTCGGGAGCAGGAGCAAGAGCGGTAATGGGCGCGGCGGCAACGGCCGGGGCAGGCGGTGGCGAGGCCACCGTCGCAGGAGGTGTTTCCAGATTTAGCGAAGGCGTCAACTCGGGCGTTTCCGCCGCCTTTTTTGCGCTAGTCTTTTTCGTCGGTTTTTTCGTAGCAACTCGGGCCATAAACAAAAATGTAATAAATTAACTGGAATCCAAAAATCTGCCGGATGTGAACGGTCGTCACGCATTGGACGGCCCGCTGCCGGATTAATTCAAATTGATTTTTTCAACCGGAGCGTTGAAGGGTCGTTATCCTCCAAACGGCAAGGGGAATATCGCAGTCAAGTGTTGGTAGTGTCGCCTAGTGGCGCGGGACTGTCAAATAAATTGTCAGCGGCGGTTTGTTCCCCGTCCGGTTGATGGGACCAATATGCCAAAAAAAACCGGCGCCGGATGGTGCCCGGCGCCGGTGAGGGCAACAACTTGCTCAATAAGGCAGGGGGAAACGAGCGGTCAATTCGCGCACCCGTTGGTGCACCTTGGCCGCCGCCTCGACGTTCTTGAAGTCCAGCAACACTTCGGAAATCATGTCGGCAATGGCCGCCATTTCCCCTTCCTTCATGCCGCGGGTGGTGACGGCGGGCGTTCCCAAACGGATGCCACTGGCTTGAAACGGCGAGCGGGTTTCGCCGGGAATGGTGTTTTTGTTCACGGTGATGCCAGCGCTATCCAGCGCGATTTGGGCATCCTTGCCGGTGACATTTTTGGCCCCCACATCCACCAGCATCAGGTGGTTTTCGGTCCCGCCACTGACCAGCCGATAGCCGTTGCGTTTCATTCCCTCGGCCAGAGCGGCCGCGTTTTTGACGACTTGCTGCTGGTAGGTCTTGAAGCCCGGTTGCAAGGCTTCGAGGAAGCAAACGGCCTTGCCGGCGATGACGTGTTCGAGTGGACCGCCCTGAATTCCCGGAAACACTTGGGAATCAATTTCCTTCGCGTATTTTTCGCGGCACAAAATCAAACCACCGCGGGGTCCGCGCAAGGTCTTATGCGTGGTGGTGGTGACGAAATCCGCATGGGCGAGCGGGCTGGGGTGAACGCCCGCGGCCACAAGCCCGGCAATGTGGGCAATGTCCGCCAGGAGGTACGCCCCCACTTCGCGGGCGATTTCGCCCATGCGGGCGAAATCAATGATGCGGGGATAGGCGCTTGCCCCCACGGTGATCATGCGTGGCCGGTGTTCGCGGGCCATGGCCGCGAGCTGGTCATAATCAATGCGCTCGTCGCCGGGGCGCACGCCATAATGCACAATTTCAAAGAATTTACCGGAGAAATTGGCCTTATTGCCATGGGTCAAGTGACCACCATGGCTCAGGTCCATGGTCAGCATCTTGTCCCCAGGCTTGAGAAACGCAAAGTACACCGCCATGTTGGCCCCGGAACCCGAATGGGGCTGGACATTGGCGTGCTCGGCCCCAAACAATTGTTTGGCCCGGTCAATCGCCAGCTGCTCGATCACGTCCACATTCTCGCAACCGCCATACCAGCGTTTTTTGGGGTAGCCCTCGGCGTATTTATTGGTCAGGACCGAGCCTTGGGCTTCCATGACGGCGGGGCTGGTGAAATTTTCCGAGGCGATGAGCTCGATGTTCTCCTGCTGGCGCAAACGTTCGTGCTCGATGGATTCCGCCACGGCCGCATCCACGTTGCGCAGGCGGAATTGGGGCGCGGCGAAATGCCCGTCCAGCTTGTCCACCCGGCGTTCATGGCGTCCGCCCTCGAACTCGGCGGCCAGAAACGCGTTGAGACTTTTGATCGCCAACTCTGGGGAGACCAACCGGCCACCGAAGCACAGCACATTGGCGTTGTTATGCCGGCGGCTGATTGCGGCAATATCCTCATTAATCACGAGCGTGGCCCGGATGCCTGCATATTTGTTGGCGGCCATGCTCATGCCCACGCCGGTGGTGCAGAACAGCAGGCCGAATTCCGCCTGCCCGCTGGCCACCGCTTCAGCCACGGCCTGGGCATAATCCGGATAATCCGTGGAGTCCTTGGTTTGGGTGCCAAAATCGCGGAAGGTCAGGCCGGTTTTGGCCAGATGGGCTTTGATGACTTCCTTTAATTCCAAACCACCGTGGTCGGCTCCCATTGCGAAAGTGGTAATGGCGGGCGCCGCGGCAGCCTGGGTTCCGTGCAAGACATTATGTTGTTCCATAAAGTGTAAAAGTGAGGCAATGCCCTGCTCAATTTGGTCGCGGGTATTGATATAAACCTGGTAGGAACCGCCGATGGGGTCGCTGATATCCTTTTCGTAGGGGTCCAGGGTTTCGTCGAATTCACGCACGAGGAAGGCCTTTTCCGCCATTTGCGGGTACATGAGGGCGATGGTCTCCACGTGGCTGTGGGTCATGCCGAAAATATAATCGGCCTGCCGCACCAGATCGGCGGTGAGCATGCGGCTGCGCTGGCTGGAAATATCAATGCCCAATTCGCGCATCGCGCGCACCGAATGGGGGGTGGGTGGCTGGCCATCCAGGGCGCCTAATCCGGCGGAGAGTACCCGGAACTGCCCGCGTCCGCGAACGGCCTCACGAAACAGTCCCTCGGCCATGGGGCTGCGACAAACGTTACCAGTGCAAATGAATAAAATGGTTTTCATGCCACGAAAAGGAAAAGGTGAATTGCCGGGGGGCAATCGTCAATCTGAAATCACGGGTGACTCAGCCGCAGGGCGGCCAGTCCCTCGGCCAAATCCACGGCGCGGGCCAGGGCCGGATCCCGCAAAACTGGCCGTGCGGGCTCGGTTTTGACAGGTGGTTCGGGGTTTTTATCCCCGTCCCCGTCTTTGCGTTTTTGCCTGACTAAATCGGCTTCCGAGGTGTGATCCAGCAATTGGCTCAGCGGGTTGCTCGCACCACTTTCGGCCACCGGGGCGGGCGCATAGGGATTCATTTGCCAGTTGCGTTCCTCGTCCAGGCCCACTTTCACGGAAATATCCGGCGTCAAAGATCCCAGATCGCTGCCGTGCCATTGGATGGGCGCGGTGGCCACCCGCAGGCGCTGGCCGCTGGCGAGCGTAAAATCCTGGGTGGTCATGGCGAGTCCGGCGGTGGCGCTGCCCATGAGCAAGGCCCCGGAATCATGCAATTCTGCCGCCAGCAATTCCGCCGCGCCGGCCGTGGCACGGTTGATGAGCACAATGAGCGGCCCCTTGGCCGGTACGAGTAAAGCCACCGCTTCTTTCACTGCCCCGTAGGCATCGCCGGTGGAGAATCGCAAATCCAGAACCGTACCCACGAGTTGGTTGCTGCCCGCTCCGGACGCCCCGGGCGCACGTAGTTGGTTGGCCAGCACACTGGCCAGCGGGTCCGTCAGGCGGGAAACCCGCAGATACAGCACGGCATGGTCCAAAACGGTGGCTTTCTCCTCCGGACTATTGGTGGGGGGCACGACGGAGTCGCCGAGCAAGGTCACGCGACCCGTGAACTGCCCCAGCAAACCACTCACCGCCGACTGGTTCAGGCTGGCGTCGGTGATTTGGGGAACGTGAGTGCGGATAATATCGTAAATTTCCTTAAAATCAGGGGCATTAGTGGTGGCGGCCGACCCGGAAAACATAAAACCAGCCAGCAAAAGGCTGGTGGCCAGCGTTGATAAACTCGTTCCGCGCATCATCATTCGACCGCAAAAATGCTTCACCTTGACCCGAAAGTAAAGGG
>CAIZWI010000386.1 GCA_903936645.1 uncultured Verrucomicrobia subdivision 3 bacterium | reverse complement strand
GTATACCCAGATCGCCGATGACACCGCCCGCAGCCATTGGCTGGAAGCCGCCGATCACATCGTTCAGCCGGAGAATGTCACGACTTATCCCGCCGGTTTCAGGGGGTCGAGTTGACTCAAATTAAAAGACACCGGGGAGGCGAACCTGGGGGGAGGCAAAAAGGGTCGTTGACTCATGGAAAAAAGACACCGGCAATCAGGGTGAATGAATATGAGTCAGGAATTGAAAATGGACTGGTTGCCGAAACTGCGAGCGCGTTACCAAAACCGCCAGCGGGAGGGCAAAAGCCGGATGCTCGATGAGCTCTGTGCCGACTACCAATATGAGCGCAAGTATGCGATCAAATTACTCCGGGGCACGGTGGCCGTCCCGAGCGGGCGGCCCCATCCCGGGCCGGAGCGATTGTATGACGTGATTGAGCCGGTGGTGCGGCAGATGTGGTTGACGGCCGAGCAGCCCTGCGGGAAGCGGCTGGCGTCGATTCTGGGCGACTGGCTGCCCTACTACGAGCGGCACTACGGCGCGCTGAGCGGCCGCCAGCGGAAGTTGCTGCGGCAGGTCAGCCCGGCCACCCTGGACCGGCTGCTGGCCCCGGCGCGGGCCGAATATGTGCGGGGTCGCTGTGGGACCAAACCGGGCAACTTGCTGCGGACGGAGATCCCGATTCGGACCGGGACGTGGGACTTGACGCGGCCGGGATATTTGGAGGCCGACAGCGTGGCGCATTGTGGCGGCAGCTTGGCCGGGGATTTCATCTGGAGCCTGACCTATACGGATATTCTCAGTGGCTGGACCGAAGGCGGAGCGGTGTGGAATAAGGGCGCTACGGGCGTATTGGCGGCCACGCGCGAGGTGGAGGCGCGCTTGCCCTTTGCCCTGCTGGGGTTCGATTCGGATAACGGCGGCGAGTTTCTCAATCACCATTTGTGGGCGTATATGCGGGAGCGCAAACAGGCGGTGGAGTTCACCCGTTCCCGGCCTTATCACTCCGATGACAATGCCCATGTGGAACAAAAGAATTGGACGTGGGCGCGCCAGCTTTTGGGGTATGGCCGGCTGGCCGATCCAGAGTTGGTGGCGCCGATCAGCGCGTTGTATCGCGAGGTGTGGGCCCCCTGGCAAAACTTCTTTCTGCCGTGTTTGAAACTGGAGCGAAAGTGGCGGGAGGGCAGTCATTGGCGCAAGCGCTATGAGTTGCCGCGGACGGCCTACGCACGGCTCTGCGCGCCGGGGATGCTGCCCTTGCCAGCCCGGCGGCTACTGCGGGACCGCCATGCCAGTTTGGACCCGTTTGTGTTGAAGTCGGAACTGGAGAAAAAGTTAACGCAAATTTTGCGGCCCAAGCCCCAATGATCGCCCCCCTGCACCCCCCAAAAAACAGCCGTGGGTTGGCGACCGCAGAGGGGCGCGAGCTAAGGCTCGAAGCTCGCCCCTCTGCTCGTTTTAACTCGCAAACGCAAACCACAAATTGTATAAACTTTTCCCAGCCGGAAGATGAGTCTGAAATGACCTGCTTACTCAGACCCCTTCGGTGTCTTTTTTCAATGAGTCAACGGGGTTGGACCAGTTCAGCGCCTGTCCGTTCCAATTGCGCATCGAGCAAGTCAAACTGATCGGCT